>DNSZ01000303.1:0-9700 GCA_003500165.1 Paracoccaceae bacterium
CGCCGCGCGGCGGGCGCCTCCCCGATGTTGCCGCATCGCGACTGCGAGCCCGAATTCGAGGGACGCGCCCCGTCATACCAAGGCGCGACAAGCATGACGCGTCACGCCCGGGTATCTGGCCCGGCACACCGGATCAGCGTTCACGTTCAGACCCGGGTCCATCTGGCGGAAATGGTGGTGCGGGCGGCCGGAGTCGAACCGGCACGGCCTATCGGCCCAGGCATTTTAAGTGCCATGTGTCTACCATTCCACCACGCCCGCATCGCGTTTTCCGGGCCGGTCCGGGCCCGGCACCTGCCCTATCGCCCCGGGGCTGCAGGAACAATGCGCTTCCCCGGCGAAGCACCGTGCGCCCGGCTTCCCGGCGCCCGCCATTTCACCACACGGGCAGGCCCATGCAAGCCAGCCGGTCAGGCGCCACTGGCAACGCCACCCCTTTTCCGCGCCGCGCACCCGGGCTAGGCCCTTGCCCATGGCAAGACAGGCGGCAGCGAAGATGCGGGCCGGGCCCGTCCGGCGGCTCTGGCGCGGGCTGGCAAGGGCCATTGGTGCCCTGATCCTGGCTGCAATCGCGGTGGTCGCGCTGTTTGCATTCATCAACCCGCCGCGCGGGCCCTATATGTGGGCCGAAGCGATCCGCCTGGGCGGGATCGAGCGCGACTGGGTCGCGATCGGGGATGTCTCGCCCCATTTGCCGCGCGCCCTGGTTGCCGCCGAAGACGCCAATTTCTGCCGCCATTGGGGCTTTGACATGGGGGCGATCCGTGCCGTGATCGCCGAGGGCGGGCAACGCGGCGCCTCGACCATCTCGCAGCAAACCGTCAAGAACGTGTTTCTGTGGCAGGGCCGCAGCTGGCTGCGCAAGTCACTCGAGGCGGCGCTGACCCCGCCGGTCGAACTGTTCTGGAGCAAGCGTCGCATCCTCGAAATCTACCTCAACGTCGCCGAATTCGACGAAGGCGTGTTCGGGGCCGAAGCCGCGGCGCAGCACTATTTCGGCCGCCCGGCGCGGGACCTCACACTCGACCAGGCCGCGCGCCTCGCCGCCGTTCTGCCCGACCCAAAGGCCCGCTCGCCCCGGGCCGAGACCGGGTTTCTGCGGCGACGCGCCGCGGCGATCGCGGACGGCGCGGAGACGATCCGCCGCGATGGCCGGGCGACCTGCTTCGAGCGTTGAAAACCCCGCCCGTTCGGGGCTAGAGGGGGACATGATCCGGCTTTATCATTCGCTGCTGTCCCCGTTCTGCCGCAAGGTCCGCCTGGTGCTGGGCGAAAAGAAGATCGAGGCCGAACTGATCGAGGAACGCTACTGGGAGCGGCGTGCCGATTTCATCCGCATGAACCCGACCGGCAAGGTGCCGGTGCTGCGCGACGGCGCCGTGACGCTTGGCGACAGCCAGGCGATCTGCGAATATCTGGAAGAGACCCGGCCAAACCCCGCGCTGCTGCCCGGCGACCCGGCCGAACGGGCCGAAATCCGCCGCCTGGTGTTTCTTTTCGACGACACGTTTCACCACACGGTCACGTCGAAACTGCTGTATGAACGCGTCCACAAGAAGGTGATGGGGCTGGGCACGCCCGACTCCCGCAACGTCAAATCGGGCGCGCAGAAGATCAAGGCGCATCTCGACTACATGAACGGGCTCCTCGAACAGCGCCGCTGGCTGGCGGGCGAAAGACTGACGCTGGCCGATTTTGCCGCGGCGGCGCATCTGTCCTGCCTCGACTATATCTCGGACGTCGCCTGGGACCGCGCCCCGGCGGTCCGCGAATGGTATGCGCTGATCAAGTCCCGCCCGTCCTTCCGGCCCTTGCTGGCGGATCAGATCCCGGGCTTTCCGCAACCAACCCACTATGCGGATCTCGACTTTTGACAGGGGCCGAAGCGGCCGCGCTGACCGCCCGGCTGAAGGCGCGGGCGCGGGCCGAGGGATTTGCCGCCGCCGGTATCTGCGCGCCCGACGCGATTCCGCGCGCGCCGGCGCGACTGGCGCGCTTCCTGGCGCTGGGGTGGCATGGTCAGATGGGCTGGATGGAACGCCGGGCGGACTGGCGCGGCGACCCGCGCGTGCTGTGGGCCGAGGCGCGATCGGTGATCATGCTGGCCGATCTCTATACGCCCGACGGCGACCCGCTGGCCACGCTGGGGCAGGCGGACCGCGCCACCATCTCGGTCTATGCGCGCGGCCGGGACTATCACGACGTGATCAAGAAGCGGCTGAAACGGCTCGGTCGCTGGCTGATCGAGCAGGCCCCGGGCGCCCGGATCAAGGTCTTCGTCGATACCGCGCCGCTGATGGAAAAGCCGCTGGCGCAGGCGGCGGGCCTCGGCTGGCAGGGCAAGCACACCAATCTGCTCGCGCGCGATCTCGGCAACTGGTTCTTTCTGGGCGCCATCCTGACCACGCTCGAACTGCCCCGCGACGACCCGGCGGAGGCGCATTGCGGCCGCTGCCGCGCCTGCCTCGACATCTGCCCGACCGATGCCTTCCCGGCGCCGTTCACGCTCGACGCCCGGCGCTGCATCTCCTATCTGACGATCGAGCATCGCGGGCCGGTCGACCCCGCGCTGCGCCCCGCGCTCGGCAACCGGATCTATGGCTGCGACGATTGCCTGGCGGTGTGTCCGTGGAACAAGTTCGCGCAATCCGCGCAGGAGGCGAAGTACACCGCCCGAGACGATCTGCGGGCGCCGCATCTGGCAGCGCTGGCAGGGCTCGACGATGCCGGCTTTGGGGCACGCTTCGCGGGCTCGCCGATCAAGCGCATCGGGCGCGACCGGTTCCTGCGCAACGTGCTGTATGCGATCGGCAATTCGGCCGATCCCACGCTGGGCGCGGCGGCCGCGCCGCATTGCGACGACCCCGATCCGGCGGTCGCGGACGCGGCACGCTGGGCGCTGAACCGGCTGCGGGCAACCGCATGACCCCCCGGCCGGCCTTCGTCTTGGTCGAAATATCCTCGGGGGGGTCCGGGGGGGCGAAGCGCCCCCCGGGCGGTCGGCCACGGGCGCCGCCTCATCCCCCCTCCTCGAACAGGCCGGGCTGGCCCGGCAATTCGGGCGCGGCGAGGCCCAGATGCGTCCAGGCCGCCCGGGTCAGCGCCCGGCCCCGCGGGGTCCGCTGAATCAGCCCCTGCTGCAGCAGGAACGGCTCGATCACCTCTTCGAGCGAATCGCGCGCCTCCGACAGCGCCGCCGACAGCGTGTCGAGCCCCGCCGGCCCGCCCTGATGGGTCTCGGCCAGATAAGCGAGATAGCGCCGGTCGGCGCCGTCAAGGCCCAGCCCATCGACCCCCAGCGCGGTCAGCGCCCGGTCGGCGATGGCCGCCGTGATCCGCCCGTCGCCCTCGACGAGCGCGAAATCGGCGACCCGGCGCAACAGCCGCCCCGCGACCCTCGGCGTGCCGCGCGCGCGCCGCGCGATCTCGGCCGCGCCATCGGGCTCGGCCTCGGCCCCCATCAGCCGGCCCGCGCGGGTGACGATGGCGTGCAGCTCGGCCTCGGTGTAGTATTCCAGCCGGACGGGGATGCCGAAGCGGTCGCGCAGCGGTGTGGTCAAGAGCCCCAGCCGGGTGGTGGCCCCGACCAGGGTAAAGGGCTGCAGATCGATCCGGACCGAGCGCGCGGCCGGCCCCTCGCCGATCACCAGATCGAGCGCATAGTCCTCCATCGCCGGGTAGAGCACCTCCTCGACCGCCGGGGCGAGGCGGTGGATCTCGTCGATGAAGAGCACGTCGCGCGGCTCCAGATTGGTCAGGATCGCGGCCAGGTCGCCGGCACGGGCCAGCACCGGCCCCGAGGTCATGCGAAACCCCACGCCCAGTTCGCGCGACACGATCTGCGCCAGCGTCGTCTTGCCCAGCCCGGGCGGCCCGTGAAACAGCGCGTGATCCATCGCCGCCCCGCGCCGCCGCGCGCTTTCCACGAAGATCGCCAGATTGGCCCGCGCCTCGGCCTGGCCGATGAACGCATCCAGCGTCTGCGGGCGCAGCGCCGGGTCGGGGTCGCCGGGGCGCGAGCCGCCGCGCAGATCGGGATCGGGATCGGTCATGCGTTCAACCCGTGGCGGCGGGTATCCAGCCGCGCGATCCAGGTCATCTCGCGCGCGATCACATCCTCGGCCGGGTCGTCGGGCGCCATCCGTTCGAGAATTGCGAAGTGAAAATGTGCCGGGTTGCGCGCGCGCAGCTTGGCGGTGATGCCTTGGTCGCCCTGCACATGCGCGCGCCACCGCCCCAGCAAATTGTCCGCGCCATAGGCAGACCCGACATAGCGTGCGCCGTCGGTCTGATCGACGATCAGATAGACCCCGCGCCATTCGCGCAGCCGGGCCGCCCAGCTTGCCGGGAGCGCGCGCAGTTCCAGCCCGGTCACGATCATCTCCGCCCAATCGGGCGGCGCGGCCGACAGCGCATTCTGGGCCTCGATTGCCGCAATCTCGACATCGAAGTTCTCCGCCAGGCGCATCATGTTCCGGGCGGTCGGGTTCGCGATACGCAGCCGCCCGGTATAGTCGGACATGGCCGTGGATGGGACCAGATCGAACCACGTCCAGTTCCCCTCCGGTTCCCCCGCGAACTCAAGGCACGTCCCGAACTCCTCGATCAGAACGCGGACATTCGGGTCCGCGCCAATCTCCCGGCGCGGCCGGTCGCGACATCCGGCAACCGTCCAAAGCCCTGCAAACAGCATGGTCAAGTCGGGCATTTGGACAAAGGATGCGAGGTTTTGCCGCCTGCGCAGGGTCGCCGCTGGGTCTCCTTTTTGGGTGCTCTGATAGGCGGTGAACACATCGCGCCGTTCCTGCGCCAGCCAAGGCAAGGCGCGCGCAAGCCGGGGTTCGGGAACCCGGTGCAGCGCCGCTGCGATGCTAGCGGGGGCGAGCCGCTCAGCCGCGAAGATATGGTTCAGCGTCAACATCCCCTACCCCCCCGGCGCCAGCCGCCGCAGCGCCGCGCGGATCAGCGCGGGCGTATCCCCGGCCTCACCCTCGGCCTCGGCCACCGCGCGCGCGGCCTCGGCCGGGCCATAGCCCAGATGCCCCAGCGCCGACAAAGCCTCGGCCCGGGCGCCCGCGGCCGCCGCCCCGGGCGGCGGCGCCGGGGCCGGGGGCTCGATGCCCCCGGTCCCGGCCCCCCCGGGCGGAGCGCCCGGATCGGCGAGGCCCGGCGCCCCGCCATCGGCCAGCGCCATCGCCTCGGGGGCCTTTTCCTTCAACTCGTTGACGATCCGCTGGGCGATCTTCGGACCCACGCCCGGGGCCGCGCGCAGGCTGGCCCAGTCGCCCAGCGCGATCGCCCGGCCCAGCGTGGCCTCGTCCAGCGCGCCCTGGATCGCCAGCGCGGCACGCGGCCCCACCCCCTGCACGCTGGTCAGCAACCGGTGCCAGGCCCGCGCCGCTGGCGTGAGAAAGCCGTAAAGCTGCATCAGATCCTCGCGCACCACCAGTTCGGTATAGACCACCACCATGGCCCCCAGCCCCGGCAGCGCGGCGCGGGTGCGGTCGGAACAGAACACCTCATAGCCCACGCCGGCGACGTCGATCAGCACATGGTCGGCCGCGATGGCGGCCACCGTGCCGCGCAGCCGCCCGATCACGCCGGCACCCGTCTTGCGGTCTGCAGATGGTGGGCATGGCAGATCGCCACCGCCAGCGCGTCGGCCGCATCCGGCCCGGCCGGCCGCGCCCCGGGCAACAGCATCGCCACCATATGGGCGATCTGCGCCTTGTCGGCATGGCCGGTGCCGACCACGGCCTTCTTGACCGCATTGGGGGCGTATTCGGCCACCGGCAGGCCAGCCCGCGCCGGCACCAGCAGCGCGATGCCGCGCGCATGGCCAAGCTTCAGCGTCGCCGCACCGTCGCGCGAGACGAACGTCTGCTCCACCGCGACGGCGGCGGGGTCGGCGGCCTCGACCACCGCCGAGAGCAGCGCGAACAACTCCGCCAGCCGCGCCGCCAGCGGCGCCCGCGGCGCGGGCACGCAGACCCCGCTCGACACATGCCGAAGCCGGCTGCCATCGACAGCAACGACGCCCCAGCCGGTGCGCCGGAGCCCCGGATCGAGTCCCATGATCCGCATGCCTGTCCTGCCCGATTTCGTTGTTTCGGAAATCCTAGCACGAAGCGCGAACATCCGCCAAGCCCGCATGCCCGACCGCTGTGGAAAAGCTGTGGACAAGCCAGCGAGACCGAACCTGCCGGCCGTTGCTGCAGTGCAGCAGGATAGCGTCGGATCGCGACAGATTTCGGTCGCAATGCGACCTTCGCGATCGCGGTTTTGCAACATTTTTTCAGCGAGTTGTTCGCAGTTCCTGCCATGCTGCCGATGCATCGCGGCCATGCAAAAGCGGCGATTGTGCGGGCCGTTGGACGGGCCTAGCTGGAGGCTGTCGACGCAAACAAGACCGCAACCGCCAACAGAGAGGAGCCCGACCATGGCCTTTTTCGAGACCACCCGGCCCGCCGCAGCGGGCGCCCGTTTCTTCGAACCCGTACGGCATCTCGCGCACCGGGTGCGCGCGTGGAATGCCCGCCGCGAAACCCGCGCAGCGCTTTCCAGACTGTCCGATCACGAGCTCGACGATATCGGTCTGGTTCGGGGCGACATCGATACGCTCTGACCGCCCGTGTCGGCGTTCGCCACCGGGGATCGCTGACACAACCGACCCGATCGCGGGCCGCGCCCTGGCGTGGCCCGTTCTGCACGAACTGCCACTGAAAATGACCGTTGTCCTTCTCCCGCGCCCTTCCTCCCCCCCACCACCGATCTTGTCCTATCTCATTTGTAAGTTCGGTGGTTGGGTGGGGAGGCGAACAGGCGGGATGAGTCGCACTCATTGCAGTATGGCATTATGCGCCCGCTTATCGCCAGTCTGCAATTGTCACGGCGAGCGCGGTCAGGCTCCGACCATCCCGTGCACGCCAGGCCGCATAGGCCAGTTTGCGGCGACTTGACAGCTCAAGGCTCGGAGACTCGGTCTTGACAGCAAGGGCATGGATGGCGGCCCAGAGGCGCACCGCATCGGGCCCGGATCGCGGGCTGTGCCGGCCGAGATCGCGCAGGCTGTCTTCTGCCCAGGAAGCCATGGCTGCATCGTCCGACGCCAGGGCGGCCATGGCAAGTCCCGCACGCAGTTCGTTCTGTTCGCGCCGGGTCAACGCCCTGGCCGCACAGTCGAGATAAGTCTCCACCGATCCTGACGACAGAACGTCGGCGCGCGATATGTCCCAGCCATGGACCTCACCGACTGGGTGCAGCAGCCTACAGGCGGCCGCAACGTCGCCAAGATGCAGGCGTTCCACCGCGAGCTGTTGACGCGCCTCGGTATCCAGACCGGATCGCTCCCAGGCAACCGGTCCAAGATGGATACTGAAGCCAAATGCCCGGTCATCCCGTGGCAGCTGTGCCTCGGCCCGGTCCAGAAGGGCCGCAATGCGCTCCGCCGGTCCGCCCGCCAGACGCAAGGCACGCGCGGCATAGATCGACGGGTAGACGGGGAAGTAACCGGGCTCGGTCGCTGCGACCGCCACCACCCGTTCGGCCAATGCCCGGGCAAGCTCACCATGGCCCGACCGTTCTGCCAGCCCGACGATGGATGTCATCTGCCAAAGATCGGGGTGCGGGTCATCACGAACGGCTGCGTCGAATGCCCCAGACAACCAGACAGTTGCGCGCGAATGCTGCGGCTCTGCTTCGGCCGCCCGGCGCAATGTGGCCCCCGTCGCATAGGCGACCGGCAGCGCTGCCATCACCTCCGCTGCGGGCAGCAGCTCGAACAGCTCCCGATCGACGCTTGCAAAGCGCGGCGCAGGCGGCACGGCGCGCAACAGCGAAAGCGCGTCCTCGCGGTCACCTGCCAACACCAGCAGGGTCGCCGCATCCATGGCATCGCCTGCCCGCTGCGCTGGATTGCCGCCAGCCCCGCGATCCATGACGATGGCCGCAAGGTTTCGCAGGTTCTCGCGGGTAGCATCTGGCAGGCCGGCGTTGCGCGCATCAGCCGGCGAAAGCCCGTCCAGAAGGGCCCATCCGGCCCGCCTGATCAGCATCCGGTCCTCGATCGCATCGCCCGATGCGGGAACAGAGGCAATCGCGTCTGCCACCCTCTGTCCCGCCCGGATTGCGGTAAGCATATCCGCCTGCGCCCGCGCAAAAGCGACCCATTGGGCCGCGCCTGCCTCCGGGTCTGCGTGGCCGTCCCGCCGCAACGCGCGAACATAGAGCTGTTCTGCCAGTTCCCACTCACCAAGATGCACGAGATAATCGATTGTGGGCGTGGCACGCGAAACAGTCCCGTCCGACAGGATCAGCTCTGCGCCAAGCCGGGCAAGACACCGGGACGCTGGGTCTTCGATACAGGCGGGAGGCGCGGGCCCAACGCGCATGACCAGAATGCCCCCTGCGACGACGATGGCGAAGACGGTCGCAAGGCGCGGGCGGCATCGTTCAGAATGCTGCCGCCACATCGGTTACGCTCCGGCTCTCCGCAACGTCAGCACAGACCAATCCCCATGGTTGCGTTGCTCGATCAACACATACCCCACATCGCGATAAGCGGCGGCAGCAGCGTCCGCCTGCCCTGTCAGCAGTCCCGACAGTACGGCCAGCCCGCCGGGCCGTTGCGCCGCCGCCATGTCGGGGGCAAGCGCGATCAGCGGCTCGAGCAGGATGTTCGCCAGAACGAGGCCGAAGGGCGCCGCGGCGTGCAGCGCGGGATGGTCCAGACCCGCCGCCTCGACGCAGGCGACGCGACCCGCCAGGCCGTTGGCGGCGATGTTGGCTGCCGCCGTCTCGACCGCCACGGCGTCCATGTCCGAGGCGATGACCGGCCCCGCAAAGACATGCGCCGCGGCCATCGCCAGCACCCCGGTGCCGCAGCCGATATCGGCGATCGGCCCGGGATCGGTGCCGGCCGCGGCCAGCCGCTCGATCGCCAGCAGACAGCCCCGCGTGGTGCCGTGATGGCCGGTGCCGAACGCCATCGCCGCCTCGATCCGCAGCGGCACCGCGCCCGCCGGGACCTTGTCCGCATCATGCGCGCCATGCACGAAGAACCGCCCGGCGGCGACCGGCGCCAGATCGCGCCGGACCTTCGCCACCCAGTCGGTTTCCAGCAGTTCCGAGACGGTGAAATCGGCCGCCCCATGCGCCGCCGCCAGCAGCGCCAGCGCGATGCGGTCGGGCGCGGCGTCGAAATAGGCGCCGACCTCCCAGCGGCCGCGGTCATCCTCGATCTCGAAACAGCCAATGGCAAGCGGTGCGGGGTCGAGCGCCTCGACCGCCTCGGCAAGCGCGCGCGCGGCGTCTTCGCCGGGCAGGGTCGTCAGGGCGGTCCATGTGGTCATGGTGGCGGCGGGTAATCCCCGCCCGGACGCGGCACAAGCCAAAGATCGCGGCGCGGTCCGGCTGGCGCCCGTCCGCGCCCCGGTATCAGGCCGACACGCCCGCCGGGCAGCTCACGCCGGTGCCGCCCAGCCCGCAATAGCCGCCCGGGTTCTTCGACAGGTATTGCTGGTGATAGGCTTCGGCGAAATAGAAGGTCGGCGCCGGCGCGATTTCGGTCGTGATCGCGCCCAGACCGGCGGCCCGCAGCCGCGCGCCATAGGCCTCGGCGCTGGCCCGCGCCGCGGCGGCCTGTTTCGGCCCGAATGTGTAAAGCGCCGAGCGATACTGGGTGCCGACGTCGTTGCCCTGG
>DNSZ01000303.1:9728-9912 GCA_003500165.1 Paracoccaceae bacterium
CCCCAGAAACAGCCCATGCCGACGATCATCTGGTCCATGCCCTCGGGCAGGGGGCCGCGCAGCGGGCGGCCGTTCACGTGGTGGGTCTCGGCGGTGGGGATCGGTTGCGCGCGCCCCGGCAAGGCGGCGTCGCGGGCAACCATCTCGGTCTTCTTGCGGAACAGCATCGACAGCATGGGGCGCC
>DNSZ01000158.1 GCA_003500165.1 Paracoccaceae bacterium
AAACAAGAATTCGCCCGAGTCCCCGGCCAAAGCCCGCTTCGCCCTCGCCCCGCCCCCCGCCCTCACCCCCCGCCCCGACCAGATCAAACCCCTCCGCCAGACCATCCTCAACCTCGCCGTCCGCGGCAAACTGGTGGCACAGGACCCGACCGACGAACCGGCGTCGGAGTTGTTGAAGCGGATCGCCGCGGAGAAGGCGCGGATGGTGAAGGCGGGTGAGATCAAGGTTCGCAAGCTACAGGCGAGAGGAAGAAGCGAACCGCTTGATCTATCACTGCCGAAAGGCTGGGTGCTGACCGAGCTTGGCGCCGTTGCATTGAAGATCACGGATGGTGCACACAAGACGCCGACCTTCGTTGACAGGGGCGTGCCCTTCGTCAGCGTAAAGGATTTCAGTGGTGGTAAACTCGATCTGAGCAATACAAGGTTCATCCCAGAAGCGGAACATCAAGTTCTCTACCAGCGCTTCGATCCGCAGCGTGGCGATATTCTCTTGGGACGCATTGGCACCTTGGGAAAGGCGGTACTAGTCGATGCCGATGTCGAATTCAGCTTGTTCGTAAGCGTCGGCCTCATTCGTTTCGACCACCAGAACCTGTTGCCCGAGTTCTTTCGCCTTCTGCTCAACTCGCCGTTCGTGGAAGAAGAGTTCGATCGGATTAAGATCGGTGGCGGAACACATACAAACAAGCTGAACCTCGCATCGATCAACATGACACAGTTGCGAGGGTGTCCGATCCCCCTCCCACCCCTCGCCGAACAACACCGCATCGTGGCCAAGGTCGATGCCCTCATGGCCCTCTGCGACCGGCTGGATTCAGCCCTCACCACCACCGACACCACCCGCGCCCGCCTCCTCGAAGCCCTTCTCCACGATGCGCTCGACCCCGCGGGCATCACCGGGGCGGCAGCGGCGGGATCCGCCGGGGCCGGACCGAATGTTGACGCGCTCCACCAGACATTGCCCAATCCCCGGCAGCAACCGCCCTTACCGCGGGTGAACCGTGCAATTTGACGTGATGTCCGACTGGGGCCTGTGGTTTCGCGACCTGATCCTTGGGGGTGCGGACTGGCTGCGGGTGGACTGGACTCCGGGCGCGGTCAGCCTTTTTCTGGTGGCACTTGCACTGTTGGCCTATGCCGTTCACGGCTGGGGAAGCTGGCAGCGGCGGCGTGCGTTGTCCTGGGCGATCGGGCTTGTCGAACGGGCAGCAGACCGTGCCAGCTTCGTCGTCGAGCTGCCACGGATCAACCGGGCCTTTATCCAGACTCGTGACAGTCGGCGCCGCTGGCCCGGCTTTCTGCGCCGCGCCGAATACCGGCGACCCATCGCGGTGGCCTGGGGCGAATACAACGAGACGATGGTTCAGCCCGAACAGGGAAGCGACGACGTCGTCCGCAACAGCCTGCGGCCGGCAGCCTTCTTTGACACCGACGATCTGGGCTTTGGCCAGGGCTGGTGGCGCATCGTTCCGGGCCTGTTCGTTTCCATCGGGCTGCTGCTGACCTTTCTTGGCCTGATCGCCGCGCTGACGGCGATCGGCGGCGACGAGATCAACGACGACAGCCTGCGCGGCCTGCTGAACGCGGCATCCGCCAAGTTCATCATGTCGCTGACCGGGCTCGCTTGTTCCATCTTCCTGACCTTCCTGTTCCGGCTACGTGCCGATGCTGTCGACCGTCAGGTCCGCCGACTGGGCCATGCCCTTGAAAAGCGGCTTCGGTTCCAAAGTCTTGAGGAGATCGCCGCCAATCAGTTGCATGTGATGCGCCAACAGGACGACGCGTTGCGCAGACTTGCCACGGAAATGGTTGCCGAGCTGGCCCGGCCGCTGCGCGAGGAACTGCCAGCCGCCATCGGCACCTCCATCCGGACCGAGATCGGGCCGATTCTGGAGCGCATCGGCCAAAGCGGCGAAGAGGGCGTGGACGCGATGGTGGCAAGCCTGTCGGATCGGCTGTCGAGCGATGTCGGGACGGCGCTCAACACCGCATCGGCGCAGCTGACCGCGGCCGCCAGCCAACTGGACGGGCTGGTGCAGCGGATCGGCGCGCAACAAACAGCGATGCATGAGGCGCTCCAGCGCGACGTGCAGCGGGCAACAACTGCGGCAGGTGCATCGATTGCAGAGGCATCAGCCGGGATAACTGCGCCCCTGGCCGAGATCGCTGCGCGGCTGGAAGCGTCGGCGGCGGCGCAGCACCAGGCGACAGCCGATATGGAGCGGCTGTCCGGCGCGGCCCGAACAGCGGCTCAGGCAATGGCCGGCGGCGCCGCCCAAATCGAAACGGCGTCCGCCGCATTGAGCGCCGCCGCGGATCCGATTCGGGCCGACCTGGCCATGATGGCGCAATCGGCCAGGGAGATGTCGCAAGGCGTTCGGAACGCGCTCGCCAATGCGGAGAGACACATGAACGGCACGGCCACCAGAACCCGGGACGCCCTGCAGGCGGCAACCGATATACTTGGATCACAACGAGACGGGATCGACAGGGCCATGCATGGGCTTGCCATCGCCCTGCATGAACTAAGCGGGCATGGCGAACGCTTGGACCAGATCGACAGCAAGCTTGGCCAAGCCTTCGAGACATACCGTGAACAGGTTGAGACGACGATGGAAAGCACGGCTCTCCGGGTGAAAGAGATCGTCGAAATCCTCACCCCGGCGCTTGCCACAATGGAGTCGGTCGTCCAACAGGCCGAAGCCTTTGCTCCGCAGGCGAACGCCGCCGATGGCGGCCAACCCGGGGCGACATGATGCGCGCCCATGTGCGCAGGCGGCGGCGCGATGAAGAGGAGGAATCGGCGTTCGTCTCGATGACGGACCTGACCATATCATTCCTGATCATCATTATGATTCTGCTTGCCTTTTTTGCATCTCGCTTTGTTGATGAAGAGATGGTCCCGCGGCCAATGCTGGACGCGGCGCGATCTCGCGCCGATGGCCTGCGGGCGGAACGCGATGCGTTGTCGGAACGGCTTGACGCGGCAGCGGACCGGGTTGCGATGCTGGAAGCCGAGGCCGATCGGCGCGCCGCCGATCTGGTGGCAGCCCTGCGTCTAGCCATGGAATTGCGTGCAGAAGCCGACCGGCTTCAGGCGGAGAATGCCGCTTTGCGCCGCGAGATCGAAGCCCTGCGTAGGCCAGACCCGCTGGAGGCCTATCTCGGCCGCGTGGCCGAGGCACGCGGGATCGCGCTGCGTCAGCTTCGGGACGCGATTCAGGCAGAGTTCCCTGATCTGAATGTTGTGGTCAGTTCTGAATCCGACGCCCTTCGGTTTCAGGGCGAAGGGCTGTTCAGCTCCGGCTCGAAAACGCTTGGCACCGACAAGCGGCGTATCGTCGAGCGGATCGCCGAACTGCTGGACGGCGTGCTTCCCTGCTATAGCCTTGGCCCGCGATCCGCCCATGCTAACGACTGCAACCCTGGTTATGCCGTGATTGAGGCTGTGCAGATCGAGGGACATACCGACGAGGTAGGCTCCGACACCTACAATATGGACCTCGGATCGGGCCGCGCAGTGTCGACCTACAACGCTATGACAGCCCAGGTGCCGGGCCTGCTGGAACACCGAAACCTGGACGGCGAACCGGTGCTCTCTGTCGCGGGCTATGGCGAGAACCGCCCGGTTGTTGCCAACACAAGCGACGAGGGTCGCTCGACCAACCGAAGGATCGACTTGAGATTCATCATGTTCTCGCCAAGCAGCTCGACCGAAATAGGCATGATCCGCGAACGCCTTGCCGAATCAGGCGGCGGCTTGGAGGCCGATCGGTGACGAGGATGTCCGAGTTGCTGGGCGTGGGGCTTCCGCGGCCGCCAGTGCCACCTCTCCCGGGTCTCTACCCGCTGCGATCAGAAGCCGGGCGGATCGAGGAGCGGTGGCCAGATCCCGGCCAGCGGAACGACCGGGATCCTGAGGCATGCGTTCAGCAGATCAAGCGCCGGTACGAAAACCGGGATTGGGCGGGCTGTCAGCTGAGCCTCGTCTGCGCGGCCGGGCGCGCACTGTTCGATCCCGAGCGGCGGGAACGAGCCGATCTCGCCGCCTTGCAGGCGTTCTACTTCAAGGAAATTGCGGTGACCGATCGGGCGCCCCTGCTGCATACCATGACGGCCGCATATCTGGACAGCTTCGAGCCAGGCGCGCCGCACACGCGGCAGCTCGCGTCGGCGCTTTCGGCAGCCCGGCCCCGGATGCGCAGCTGGCCGAAGACACTGTTCACCGGGCTGCCCGAGCTTCTGAAGCCGGAAACGGCGGTAGAGTCGCTTGCCCGCCGGATGGTGGAGAACCCCGCCCCCTATGACATGCTGGTCCGGCTCGGTATCCGCGCACCGCATGCACCGGGGCTGATGGATCATGTCCATCTCTGCTTCGTCACGCGTCTTGCCCCGGCTGTTGACCGGCAAGCGACTGCCGACACGCTGCTCGACTGGCTTCGCCCGCATGGTAAACCGGCGCGCCGGTCCGGCGCCGCCGAGGCGATCACAGCGTTGCTGCACCCCTGGTGTCAGCGGAACCCTGCACCGGACCGGCAGTCCACGCTCACCCGGCGGCTCGTTGACATGTATGGCGATCCGCGGACGTCCAGAGGCGACCCCTGGGACCGCGTCGCGCGAACCGAGCGGGACGTGTTCCTGCGCTGGCTGACCGGCGAGACCCTTCATCTTCTGTTCGATGCGATCACGGGCTCGCTCACCGAGCCCGATGAGCAGCGGATGTGGACGGCGCGCAGGGAATTCTACCTTGGCTTGCATCGCCAGCGGCGGATCGATGCCGCCTGGGTCGCGTTTGCGCCCGATGGCGAACGTCGAGCGCGCCGCATTCTGCAGGCCTCCGGTCACGGAACGGGCATGCAGTTCGGGACACAAACTGCACGCGGAAGCCGCGGCCATACCTCGCTGCTGATCGCCCGGATCGGCACCAAGACCGTGGTGGACGGTTCCCACAACTACAAGGTCCATGTCTTCGCCAATTCCCATCCGGCGGCTCCGAGGCTCTTCGAAGCGCGCTACGATTGCGAAGAGATCCGCCTGAGCAGGCCGGCCCCCAGGTCCAAAGCCCATCTTGGCGACTGGCAGAACTGGGTTCTCATGCATGTATAGACACATGCACTTTCACCTTTCGGTCGATGCCGCCGGCGTTACACTGGTCCCGCGCATTCGAGGTGTGCTTCCCCGCCTGCTGTCACGGCCGCCAGATCTGACCGCTGCCGACCCTGGCGACACCGCCTTGGCACTTGCGCTTGGCGATCTGGCGGCGTTGCGCGAGGACGATCCCGATGCTGTGACCATCGCCGCCGACCGCATCTGGCTGGCGCATCGGGCTGTGGCAGCACTCGACGGAAGGTCCGCCGCGGCACTTGGTCTGCCGCCGTTGCCGGACCTGACATTTGCAACCGACGTGGATGGGATCGTCGGCAGCCCGGGTTTCAGGCTGCGGTACCGATGGCTACGGAACGGAGCAGCGGAACCTGTAGCGCGAACCGGCGCCATTTTGCACACCGGTACCGGGGATTGCCGCATTCCGTTGGCGATCCTTCGGGCTATCGAGCTTGCGGATGCGGGCCTCACCGGAGGAAACGAAGCGGATTGGAACGCGCTCGCCCGGTTCCGGGCGGCGCTTCTGGGCGCCGATGCCGACGCCGCAGGCCGGATCGCGACGTCCGATTTCCTGTCCGGGCTTGAGGTGCATCTTGCCAGCGGCTTTTCGATGGACCCCCGGGCCGGGCAAAACGGGCTGGATTTCGAGATCCGGGCACATCAGGGCCAGGAAACCGGCGCGCCGGAAGTCGGCGCCGACGCAGCGTCGGTTTCGGCACGCATCCGCGAGCGCGGCGCCCTGCCCGCATACCGTCTCGGCCGCGGGTCCTTTCTCGTGGTGGATACGGCGGCCCGCCCCGTACTCGATGTCATGACGCGGATGCAGCGGGCGTCTGCGGACGAACGCGACCGCTTTGTCCGCAATCCGCTGGCTGCCATCACCGAGGCCGTCGAGGAGGATCTGCGTCGGCTCGGGCGGCTGCCGGACGACGCAGAAGCGGACTATCAGCGCGAGATTGAGGCCGCGACGGCCGCTTTCATCGAGCCGGCGGGCTATGCCGAGCGCGTGAAGGGCATCGGCACCTTTGTTCGCCCGGACCTTGGCCCCTGGACCACCAGCGGCATCACATGGTTGCCCGAACTGTTCGGGGAGCAGCTGTCCGGAAAACTGGCTGAGATGGACATAGCGGCGCTTGAAGCGCTGCGCGACAGAACGGCTGCTGCAGTCCAATCGGGCCGCGACAGGGTCGACTTGGACGGCGAAACCGTGCGTGTCGATCGCTATGCCATTGCGGCGCTTGACGCCGAGATCGCTGGGCGCCGCCGCCAGGAAACTGAGAACGCAGGCACCGGCGAAGCCCAAGGTTTTCGGCAGGATCAGAACCGGCCCGAGGCCGAGCGCCAGATCCTCATTCCACGAGAGAACTACGACACCCAAGAGTATGCCGCGCCCGTTCGGCAGCGCGATCCGAACAGCGTGGCTGACTTGCCCCGATCCCTGCGCACGCCGCTGCATCTCCATCAGCAGGATGGGCTGGCCTGGGCGCAGGAAGCCTGGCGCTCTGGTCTGCCTGGCATTCTGAACGCCGACGAGCAGGGTCTCGGGAAGACCCTTCAGACGATTTCATTCCTGGCCTGGATGAAGGAGCGACTGGCTGAAGGCGCCGGCCCGGCGAAGGGCCCGGTCCTGGTGGTGGCGCCGACATCGTTGCTGGAAACCT
Source organism: Paracoccaceae bacterium (assembly GCA_003500165.1). Lineage (GTDB taxonomy): Bacteria > Pseudomonadota > Alphaproteobacteria > Rhodobacterales > Rhodobacteraceae > UBA10424. Next base: position 6,768 of record DNSZ01000158.1, read on the forward strand.
GGGAGAACGAGGTAAATCGTCATCTCGAACAACCCGGTCTGGGCGCGTTGATCCGCCTCTACGGTGCGGGGCTCGCGGCCTTGCGCAGGGGGCCAGTCGGCCCGGACAATGCCGGTGTGGAACAGCAGCTCGATCTGTCGCCGCTGCACACGGCGTTGGCAGAGGGACGCGCGCACAGGATGTGGATGCTGACCACATACCAGACGATGACGAATTATCAGATTCCGCTTGGCTGCATCCCATTTTCTGCGATCGTTTTCGATGAGATCCAGGCCTTGAAGAACCCCGGCACGCTTGCGGCAGGCGCCGCCAAGGCGATGAACGGCGATTTCCGGATCGGTCTGACGGGAACCCCGGTCGAGAATGCTGTGACCGACCTGTGGGCAATCCTCGACCAGCTGTATCCCGGCTACCTTGGGACCCTGAAGGCTTTCCGGGATCAGTATGGGCGAACGCCGCCCGACAGTTCGGCGCTGTCCGAACTTCAAGGCCGAATATTCCAGCCACAGGGCTCCACACCGTCGATCGGCCTGCGCCGCCTTAAGGCGACCGCAGCCGCTCATCTGCCGGAGAAGGCGAGATACTTGCACCCCGGCAAGATGCCGCCGGTGCAGGCCACAGCTTATGAAAGCGCCCGTACCGCCTTGGCCCAGGGGGGGCTGGGCGGCATGCTCAAGATGTTGCACCGTATCCGCGGCGTATCGCTGCATCCCGATCCGGGAATGGCGGATGGGTTCGAAATCGCCTCAGCGCGGCTGACCGCCGCGCTCGGGATCCTCGACAGGATCAGTTCGCAATCGGAACGCGCGCTTGTTTTCATTGAGGACCGTCGGATGCAGCATCGGCTGGTTGCGCTGGCGCGCGCACGCTATGGCCTTGAACGGATCGACATCATCAACGGGTCGACGCCGATCCGGCAGCGACAGGCAATCGTTGATCGCTTTCAGTCCCTCGCCGGAACGACGCAGTTTGCAATCCTGGTCCTTGGGCCGCGCGCTGCTGGAACCGGATTGACCCTTACCGCCGCGACACACGTCGTTCATCTATCGAGATGGTGGAACCCTGCCGTCGAGGAGCAATGCAACGACCGCGTGCACCGGATCGGCCAGGCCCATCCGGTTTCGATTCATGTCCCTTTGGCGCTGCATCCCCGTTATGGCCTTGGCAGCTTTGATTGCCAGCTTCAGCTCCTGATGGAACGCAAGCGGCAACTTGCAAAGGAGACCCTGGCCCCGGCAGGAGAAACCGACGAGGACGTTCGCGCGCTCCATGCTTCGCTCACAGAGGAACACGGCGATCACGATGAGGACACTGCCGGGATTGTCCGCGCCCTGTTCGAGGCGATGCAGAGGCCCGCACCACAGGCGCGCGACGATGGATCGTTCAGGCTGTGACGATAGCTCAGGTCTTCCTACCTTGGGGTTCTGCGCCGAGCTTGGGATCGAGCATCGCCTCGCGCCACCGATGCTCCCCCAGACCAACGGCATGGTCGAGCGTTTCAACGGGCGTATCGAGGACGTCCCGCAAAGCCACCGCTTCCGCTCCGGCGAGGACCTCGAACAAACGATCCTGCGCTATGTCCGCCTCTACAAAGGCCAGGTCCCGCAATCCGTCCTCAAAGGCCAAATGCCCATCGACGCCCTGAAAGACTGGCACCACGAGAATCCGGAACTCTTTAGGAATGGGCCCGACAATTACCCGGGATATAACAACAACGGCCCTAAACTTTGACCGTTTTTGCATAGTCTCTGGTTGTGATTGATCGGACGGTGTCGATGTCGTTTGCGAAGAAGTTCCAGGCATCGCAACATCGCGGTAACCGTCCGGCCTGACCGCTACGCGCGCCATTTCCATGGCAGCAGGTCGTTGACCTTGGTGATCTTGTCGTCGGGGATCCGGGCGAGGGTGTCGGCAAGCCAGGCGTGGGGATCGACGGCGTTGAGCTTGGCCGTCTCGATCAGGGTGTAGGCGATGGCGGCGGCCTTGCCGCCCGCTTCGGAGCCAACGAAGAGGTCGTTCTTCCGCC
>DNSZ01000152.1 GCA_003500165.1 Paracoccaceae bacterium
GCCGATGACACGCATTCTCGTTCCCTCGGGCGCGCTTGGCCTCGGCTATGACGCCGCCGCGCTCGACCGCGGCATCGCCAACGCGCCCGACCTCATCGCCATCGATGGCGGCTCGACCGATTCGGGGCCGTCCTATCTGGGCCGCGGCACCTCGAAATACGCCCGCGCGACCACGAGGGCCGAATGGGCCGGGCTGGTCCATGCCCGGGCCCGCGCCGGCGTGCCGCTGGTCGTTGGCACGGCGGGCACCTGCGGGGCCGGCCCGGCGGTCGACTGGATGGTCGCGATCACGCGCGAGGTCCTGGCTGAGGCGGGGCTGTCGGCCCGGCTTGCGATCCTGAAATCCGACCAGCCGAAGGACCGCCTGAAGGCCGCGCTGGCGGCGGGGCGGATCCATCCGCTCGACCCGGCGCCGGCGCTCTCGGACGCGGTGATCGACGGCTGCACCCATATCGTCGCGCTGGCCGGTGCCGAACAGATCGCCGCCGCACTTCGGACCGGCGCCGACATCGTCATCGCCGGGCGCACCACCGACACCGCGATCATCGCCGCGCTGCCGCTGATGCATGGCTGCGACCCGGGCGCCGCCTGGCACGGCGCGAAGATCGCCGAATGCGGCGCGCTGTGCGCCACCCATCCGCAATCGGGGGTGCTGCAACTCGATGTCGACGCGGCCGGCTTCACCGTCACCCCGCTTGCCGATGGCGCGCGGGCGACCCCGCACACCGTTTCGGCCCATATGCTCTATGAAAACGCCGACCCGTTCCGGCTGACCGAACCGGGCGGTCATCTCGACGTTTCAGCGGCGCGATACGACGCGCTGGACGCGGCCCGCGTCCGGGTCACCGGATCGCGCTGGGTCCCGGCCGCGCGCTATCGTGTCAAGCTCGAAGGTGCCCGTGTGGCCGGTTACCAGACCGTGCTGCTGGCGCTGTTGCGCGATCGCCGCTATGTCGCGCAGGCGCGCGACTGGGCGGCCGACATCGTGGCAAGATGCACCGCCAGGGCGGTGGCGCGGCTGGGCGCCGACCCCGAAAGCTTCACCATCGAGTTGCGCCTCATCGGCCTCGACGCGACGCTCGGCGCGCTCGAGACACGGCGCGGCGCCCCGGTGGAGGTCGGCGTCCTTGGGCTCGTCACCGCCGACAGCGCCGAACGGGCCGGCGAGATCGGCAAGATGCTGAACCCCTATCTGCTGCACCACCCGCTGACCCGCGACGAGGAGCAGCCGACCTTCGCCTTTCCGTTCTCGCCCGCCGAGATCGAGCGCGGCGCGATCTACGAATTCGCGCTCAATCATGTGCTCGAACTCGACGACCCGATGTCGGCCTTCAGCCTCGAGGTGACCGATGCCTGAGCTGGGCCAGATCGTCGAAAAGGTCCGGTCGAAGAATGCCGGGCCGTTCTGGCTGACCATCGACATCTTCTGCGGCTCGGCAGAGGCTTTCGCCCGTGTCGAGGCCGACCTCGACACGAACCGGGTTGCCGCGCTGTTCCAGGTCGGTGCGGATGCCGTTCGCCGCTTCGACATCCCCGCGCTGGCGGTGGTCAAGATAAGCCTGCCGCGGCCGGTGATCCAGGGCGCGCCGGCGGATCGCGACATGCATGGCGCGGGGTGGGCGGCGCTGCTGGCCGAACTGGAACTGCCGTGACCGCCGCGGCCGCCGGCGGCCTGCGCGAGACGGCCGTCACGCTGGCCATCGGGGCCGTCGGCGCGGCGCTGTTTCTGTGGCTGGGCTTTCCCGCCGCAATGCTGACCGGCCCGGCCCTGTTCGTGACGCTGGCGAGCCTCGCCGGCGTGCCGACGGCCATTCCGCAGCGGCTGCGCGATCTGTGTTTTGTCGTGGTCGGGGTCGGGATCGGCGCCAATGTGACGCCCGAGGTGATCGATGCGGTCCGGCTCTGGCCGATCAGCCTGCTGGCGCTGGCCGTCCTGACGGTGGTCGGCATCCTGGCCGGCAAGGCCATGCTGGTCCGCTGGTTCGGCTACCAGCCGCTGTCGGCGTTTCTGGCCGCGATCCCGGGCCATCTGAGCCTGGTGCTGGGCCTGACCGCCGACCGCGACGGGGATGTGCCGCGGGTGACCCTGGTGCAAAGCCTGCGGGTGCTGTTCCTGACCCTGTTCATCCCCGCCATCCTGGGGCTGACCGCCGACATGCCGCACGGCCTGCCGCCGCCGCCCGCGCCGATGCGGCCGGTCGAACTGATCGCGCTTCTGCTGGCATCGGGGGGCCTCGGCCTTGTCTTTCTGCGGCTGCGCGCGCCCGCACCGCTGCTGCTGGCCGGTATCGTGCTGTCGACCGCGACCCATGTCGCCGAATGGACCACGGGGCCGTCGCCGCAATGGCTGACCTATGCCGCCTTTCTGGTGCTGGGCGCGCTGATCGGCACCCGGTTCCGGGGCACCGATCTGGCGCTGTTGCGGTCGAGCCTGCTGACCGGTGTCGCGGTCACCGCGCTGATGGGCGCGCTGGCGGCGGCCTTTGCCTTTGCGCTGGCGCCGCTGATCGACCTTTCGCCAGCGCTGTTGCTGATCGCCTTTGCCCCGGGCGGGCTGGAGGCGATGATCGCGATGTCGGTGCAACTCGGCCTCGACCCCGCTTTCGTCACCGCCCATCACGTCTTTCGCCTGCTGTTCCTGACCGCGCTGATCCCGGCGATGATCCCGCCGCGGCGGGCGGGCTGAAAAAGCCGCGCGTCGGACCGGCAGCGCCGGCCGGCGGCACCCTTCCATTGGGGTTTCCGCGCCGCGCCGAACCGCCTAGTTAGGTCGGCATGACCGAACCCCTTCTGATCGTTGGCGGCGGGCTTGCCGGTGCCGAAGCCGCCTGGCAGGCCGCCCGCGCCGGCCAACCGGTGGTGATCCGCGAAATGCGGCCCGACCGCGCCACCTTTGCCCACAAGACCGGCGATCTGGCCGAGATGGTCTGCTCGAACTCGTTCCGCTCGGACGACGATGCGGAAAACGCCGTCGGCCTGTTGCATTGGGAACTGCGCCAGGCCGGCAGCCTGATCATGGCGATGGCGGACGCGCACAAGCTGCCCGCAGGCGGCGCGCTGGCGGTCGACCGCGCGGCCTTCGCCCGCGCGGTGACCGAGCGCCTGCGCGCCCATCCGCTGGTCGCCGTCGAAACCGGCGAGGCGACCGCCCTGCCCGACCGCCCCGCCATCGTGGCCACCGGGCCGCTGACCTCGGACGCGCTCGGCGCCGCGATCCGTGCGGCCACCGGCGCGGACGCGCTGGCCTTCTTCGACGCCATCGCGCCGATCGTCCATTTCGATTCGATCGACCTGTCGCAGGCCTGGTTCCAGTCGCGCTATGACAAGGGCGCGACCGAGGCCGAACGCCGGGCCTATCTGAACTGCCCGATGGACCGCGATCGCTACGAGGCCTTCATCGACGCGCTGCTCGGCGCCGAGGTGACGCGCTTTCACCCCGGCGAGGACGCGCCCTATTTCGACGGCTGCCTGCCGATCGAGGTGATGGCGGCGCGCGGTCGCGAAACCCTGCGCCACGGGCCGATGAAGCCCGTCGGGCTGACCAACCCGCACGCCCCCACGGTCAAGCCGCACGCCGTGGTGCAGCTGCGCCGCGACAATGCGCTCGGCACGCTCTACAACATCGTGGGCTTTCAGACCAAGATGAAGTATGGCGCCCAAGTGTCTGTTTTGCGAATGATACCCGGGCTGGAGCAGGCGCGATTCGCGCGCCTTGGCGGGATTCACCGCAACACCTTTCTGAACAGCCCGCGCCTGCTCGACAGCCAGCTTCGGCTGCGGGCCCGGCCGCATCTGCGCTTTGCCGGGCAGATCACCGGCGTCGAGGGCTATGTCGAATCGGCGGCGATGGGGCTTTTGGCCGGGCGGATGGCGGCGGCCGATCTGGCCGGCGCGCCCTGCCCCGCGCCGCCCCCCGAAACCGCCCATGGCGCGCTGATCCACCATGTCACCGGCGGCGCCGAGGCCGCGACATTCCAACCGATGAACGTGAATTTCGGCCTGTTCCCGCCGGTCGAGGCCAAGCGCGGTCGGCGCCATCGCCGCGACCGCTATCGCGCCTATACCGACCGGGCCAAGGCGGCCTGGGCGGCCTGGCTGCGGGGCGCGGCTCTGGACGCCGCCTGACCGGCTTGTCTATACTCCCGCCCAGGGGGGACGACATGGCACGGCCGAAGGACTATCTCGACGAGGTCTACAAGCTCGAAGATGCTGAAGAGACGCGCGCGCTCTACGACGAGTGGGCCGAAACCTATGACGACACGCTGAACGAAAGCGGCTATGTCACGCCCGATCGCTGTGCCGAGGCGCTGGCCCAGTTCGCACCGGATCCCGAGATGCCGCTGCTCGATTTCGGCTGCGGCACCGGGCGGTCGGGTGTCGCGCTGCACGCCCAGGGCTTCACCACGCTTGACGGCATCGATCTGTCGCCCGGCATGCTGGCGGTCGCCCGTCAGCGCGGGCTTTACCGCAACCTGATCGAGGCGCCCGGCAATGGTCCGCTGCCGATTGACCCTGCCAGCTATGGGTTGATCACGGCGGTCGGCGTGATCGGGGCAGGCGCGGCGCCGCTGTCGGTGTTCGACGAGTTGATGACGGCGCTGGCACCCGGCGGGCTGTTCGCGTTTTCGTTCAACGACCACACGCTCGAGGATCCGGTGTTCGAGGGGCGCGTCGCCGAATACGCCGATACCGGCGCCGCCGGCATCCTGTTCCGCGAGCATGGCGACCACCTGCCGGCGATGGAGCTGGGCGCAGTGGTCTATGTCCTGCAGAAACGGTGAGGCGGACGCGGTTCGCGCCCTCCCCCACCGGCTACCTGCATCTCGGCCATGGATTCTCGGCACTGACCGCGTTCGCGCGTGCCAGGGCTGCCGGGGGTCAGATGCTGTTGCGGATCGAGGATATCGATCACACCCGCTGCCGCTCGCATTTCGAGGCCGCGATCCGTGCCGATCTGGCCTGGCTGGGGCTGCGCTGGCCGCTGCCGGTGTGGCGGCAGTCGGCGCGCCGGGCGGCCTATGACGCAGCACTTGGACGGCTTGCCGCGCTTGGCCTGACCTATCCCTGCCGCTGCTCGCGCAAGGACATCGCCGCGGCCCTTGCCGCCCCGCAGGAGGGCGCGGCCGCGGCGCCGGTATATCCCGGCACCTGCCGCAGCCGCCCGATGGCCAGCCGCCAGCCGGGCGATGCGGTGCGGCTCGACATGGGCCGGGCGCTGGCCGCCCTGCGCGCGCCGCCCGTTTGGCGCGAAACGGGCATGCACCCCGGTCTGCGCCGCCTCCACCCGGCAGGAATGCTGGCCGAAACCGGCGACATCGTGCTGGCAAGGCGCGACATCGGCACCGCCTATCACCTGGCGGTGGTGGTCGACGACGCTGCCCAGGGCGTGACCGAGGTGGTGCGCGGCGCCGATCTGGCGGACGCGACGCCGATCCATGTGCTGCTGCAGACCCTGCTGGGCCTGCCGACGCCCGATTATCACCACCACCGGCTGATCCGCGGGGACGATGGCGCGCGGCTGGCCAAACGCGATGCCGCAAGGCCGCTGTGGGACTACCGCGCCGCGGGGGCGACCCCCGCCGATCTCAGGGCGCTTCTGGGTCTGCCATCGGCGCCATGATCTCCACCTCGGTCCCGTCGCGCAGCGCGGTATAGAAACAGCTTTTCCGCCCGGTATGGCAGGCCGGGCCGGTCTGCCGGACCAGAACCAACAGCGCGTCGCGGTCGCAGTCGATCCGCATCTCCACCAGCGCCTGGATATGGCCGCTCGTCTCGCCCTTCACCCAGAAGGCCTGGCGCGAGCGCGACCAATAGGTGACCCGCCCGGTCGCCAGCGTGCGTGCCACCGCGTCTGCGTTCATCCAGGCCAGCATCAGCACCGCGCCCGTCGCCGCGTCCTGGGCGATCGCGGGCACAAGCCCGTTTGCATCATAGCGCAAGCTTGCCGGGTCGAAAGCCATGGCGCACCTTTCCGTTTGCCGCCCTGCACCCTATCTACCGGGTCATGCACCAGGGGGAAACGCCGATGCCCGCCGAAACCGACCTGATTGAGCTCTATTCAAAGCGGATCCTGGCGCTGGCCGCCGCGATGCCGCGCACCGGCCGGCTGCCTGCCCCCGACGGCACCGGCAAGGTCCGCGCACCGCTTTGCGGCTCGACCGTGACGGTCGATCTGACGCTCGACGCGGGGCGCGTCGCCGATTACGCCCAGGATGTCCGCGCCTGTGCGCTGGGGCAGGCCGCGGCCTCGGTGGTCGGTGACAACATCATTGGTCAGGACCGCGCAACGCTCCAGCGCGCCCGCGACGAACTGGCGGCGATGCTGCGGGATGGCGGCCCGCCGCCCACGGCCCCGTTCGACGGCCTTGCCGTGCTGGAACCCGCGCGCGACTATCGCAACCGGCATGCCTCGATCCTGCTGGCGCTAGACGCGACGCTGGCCGCATTCGACGACGCCGCGGCGTAACACCAACGGTCACGGATCGTGACCATTCGTATCAGAGCGCGCGCATCCAGATTTGCATCGGTTTTTCCGTGTCGCCGGCCTGGTCGATATCCGTCCACGCAAAAGGCGCCATGGCACCGTCCAGCGGGGCATAGCCGCGTTTCCGCCAGAACCCGTCCAGCGGGCGATAGTCGGCGGGTTTCAAAGGGTGATCGTCGGGCCGGATCACAGCGCAGAATGCGACCAGGCGAAACCCCTGATCGCGCGCCGCGGCCTCGCGCAGGTCAAAGAAGCGGTGCCCGATGCCGCGACCGCGCCATTCGGGCAGCAGGACCGATTCGGCGCAGTAGAACACGCTGGCCGGATCGTGGCCCGCGGCGGCGATCGCC
>DNSZ01000054.1 GCA_003500165.1 Paracoccaceae bacterium
GCCGCGGCAGGTGCGGCGCGCCTTGCGGCAGGCGGGCTGGCCCCGTGCGACCGGCGATGGTGCCGCCACGCTGCCGCCGGCCTTCGATCTGGCCGCCCCCGACAGGATAGTCCTGCGCGACCCCGAGCCAGATGCGGCGCCGCGGCTGATCTGGCGCAAGGTGGTGACGCTGCCCGAACCGATGCCGTTCGACTTGCTGGAGGCGCAGGCGGCGCTGCTCGGCGATATCCTGTACAGCAACCTGCCGGGCGGGCTCGCCGGGCCGCTGCGCTTTGACGCGGCCATCGCCAGCCGCTTCGATGTCGATGTCTGGCCCATCGACGCGGACAATGTCGAGATCGGCTTTCGCGCTGCCCCCGATCGGGGCGTGTCGCTGACCGATCTGCAGGCGGCGTTCGAAGCCGCGCTCGCTGCAAGTGCTGCGGCCGGCATCCCGCAGGCCACCTACGATCGCGCCCTGGCCCGTTTCGATTTCTGGCCCGATTGGAACGATCCCGCAGAAACGGCGGCCTGGATGGCCGATTACATGCTCGACCGGGTGTCGGCGCTGCGCGAACCGCTTGCGGAGCGTGCACTCAGGCATCTGGACCGCGGCCTTTCCCTGGAAACCACCAACGCGCTGTTGCGTCAGCTTGCCGGTGACGGACGCACGGCCATTGCCTTCATCGGACCGGAGGACAGTTTCGAATGATCCGCATCCTTCTGATCTTCGCCGCACTCCTAGCCCTTGCCGGCTGCAAGGAAGACAGCCCGACCGCCAGCCGCGAGACCTCTCCGGGCGGCATCGGCTACACCCTGATCCACTTGCCCGGGAACCCGGACGTCACGATCCATGCCGCCTGGCCGACCGACTGGGCCTATCGCGCCGACACCAACAAGGCGGCGCCCACGGTCGGGATAGACCTGCTGCTGACGGGCGGGGCTGAAGGCTATCCGGCCGGCGACGCGCCCGAGCGCTTTGCCGATCTGAACTCGGAGGCCGATATCTTTGCCTCGGTGAACGACCACATCGTCGGCCAACTGACCTTCGAAATCGACCACCTTGCCGAAACGGTGGCCATCGCGAACGCGCATCTGCGGGCGCCCACCCTCGACCCGGATTGGTTCGCGCGGATCGAGGCGGATGTCGCGCAATCCCTGGCAGAGGCGCAGGCCCAGCCCGTCCATGCAGGCTTCGACGCGGTCCGGTGGTCCGTGTTTGGCGAGCAGCCACTGCGGAACGGGCTTTCCCTCGACGAACCGGGAGTTCTCCAAAGCCTGACCCGCATGGATGTCGTGGCGTGGCATGCCGAGACCTTTACCAATCGGCCCGACGCCGTCGTCGTCGCCGGCGGGCTGGAGGCCGAAGCGGCCGGCGCCGCCGTCGACGCGCTGTTCGCGGGTCTGCCCGAACCGAACCGCACAGTGTCCCGCGACGTGTCTCCCGATTTCAGGCCGCGCCGCATCCTGCTGCACCGGCCAGATGCCGAAACGACGACCCTTTCCTTCGTCGCACCACTGCCGCCGACGCGCCAAGGCGGGGAATTCGAGGACCTGATCCTGATCCATGCCTTGGGCGGGGGCGACCAGAGCGCGCTGTTCGATGCGGTTCGAACGGATCTGCGGGCGAGTTACGCCTTTGGTTCGGGGATCGCCAACTTTACCCGGGAGCTGCGCCTGTTGTTCATGGCCGGCGAGGTGGCGGCGGACACGCTCGGCGATGCGGAAGGCGTCGTGCGCGATGCCTATGCCGCCTTTCGCGAGGTTGGCCCACAGGGCTGGCTCGATGACCGAAAGGCGCCGTTTGCGGCCAATCTGTCCGAGATGCCCGACTTCATCATCGACTTGGCGCGTTCCGAACTGCAAAGCCAGCTTGATGGGTACGCGCCCGGTCGCGCGCTGCAAATGCCGGAAGAACTGGACGCTGTCACCGAAACATCCCTGCTCGAACGCCTGCGCGCGGCCTATCCCGCGCCCGACGACTTCATCATCATCGCGGTGTCGCCCGACGCCGATGCCGTGCCCGGCGCCTGCGTGATTGCCACGCCGCCCGAGGCAGCCGCCTGCCCATGAACGACCGCGCGGCCGACAGCGCCGGCGACATCCCGCATGATCCCATCGGTCGTTGAGAATGACCGTTGGTGGCGTCATGCTCATCGCGCCCTGGTTTTCCGGGCCATGGCGCCGGCGGCGGTCCGGCCCTGGTCGATCGGTGCCCGACTGCGGCACGCTTGCCCGCCGCCAGCGGTATCCCGACGGTCATGGCCCGCCGCGCGCACGGTTGACCGCAGCGCCGCGGCGCGCCATCTCCCGGCGAATGATCGAGGAGGCGATGGGCATCGAGGCGGCGCTCGCCGAACTGGCCGAGCGTGTGCCGCAATGGCTGACCGCGGCGACCTGGCTGTCGCTTGTGCTGGTCGCGGCCCTGCTCGGCCACTGGGCGTTCTATCGCAGCTTGCGCGGCGTCACCGGGCAGACGGACAGCGCCATCGGGTCGCTGTTGCGGCGTGCCCGCCGGCCGCTGCGCCTGGTGTTCCTTCTCGCGGCCCTGTCGCTGGCCATTCCGCGCATCGCCATGCCGTTCGGCTGGCAAGCCTGGCTGGGCCAACTGGCGCTGATCCTGTTCCTTGTCATCCTGGGCTGGACCGCGATCGTCCTGATCAACCATTTCAGCGAGCGGGCGATCCGGCGGTACCGCATCGACACGCCCGACAACCTGGCCGCGCGCAAATACCTCACCCAGCTGCGGCTGCTGCGCCGTGCTGCCAATGTGGTGATCGGCATCCTCACCGCAGGCGCGGTGCTGCTGACCTTCGAAAGCGTCCGGCAATATGGCGTCAGCCTGCTCGCCTCGGCCGGGGCGGCGGGGCTGGTGCTTGCCCTGGCCGCCCGCCCGGTGCTGGAGAACCTGGTCGCCGGCGTCCAGATCGCGCTCACCCAGCCGATCCGGCTGGACGATGTGGTGATCGTCGAAGGCGAATGGGGCGTGATCGAGGACATCACCGCCACCTATGTGGTGGTCCGGGTCTGGGACTGGCGGCGCGTGATCGTGCCACTGAAGCGGTTCATCGACCAGCCCTTTCAGAACTGGACGCGCGAAAGCGCCAGCATCATTGGTGCCGTGACCTGGCATGTGGACTATACCGTGCCGCTGGCCGATCTGCGCGCCAAGCTCGAGGAACTGGTGCGCGCCGCACCGCTCTGGGACGGTCAGGTGGTGAACATGCAGGTCACCGAGGCGGGGCCAGAGACGCTGACCGTTCGCGGGCTGATGAGCGCGCGCACCTCGCCCGAGGCCTGGGATCTGCGCTGCGCGATCCGCGAGCAGCTGATCGCCTGGCTGCAGGCCGAATACCCCGGCGCCCTGCCGCGTCGGCGCGCCGAGATCGACCTGCACGAGACCGGCCCGCGGGCAGGCTGACGGCCGCCGGTCAGGCGAAATTGGCTGCGTGGGCGGGTGCCGTGGCCAGGTCGGCCGGCCGGTTGATGTTGAAGAACGGGTCGGGCGGCCCCGACGGAAACAGCGCCGTGACGGCGCCGTGCCGCGCGGCGAAATCGCGGATCGACGGAGCCGGCGCATCCGCCGCGCGCCCCGCCAGGGCAGCCCGCAGGGCCGTGCGCAGCGCGGTCGGCCACAGCCCGAAGGTGGGATGCAGCCGCTCGGCCCCGCGCGGCCCGAATGTCGCCGCCAGCGCCAGATCGGCGCCGCGGTCGCGACACGCTTCGGACAGGCGGCGCAGCAGGTCGTCGGGCAGGAAGGGCGTGTCGACGGCCGCGGTCAAGAGGCGCGATTCGCCCGCTTCGGCCGCCCAGTCGAGCCCGGCAAGAATACCGCCCAGCGGTCCCGCCCCGCCGGGCGGGGCATCGGCCAGCACCGGCAGCCCGTAGCGCGCGAACCGCACCGGATCGCCATTTGCCGAAATCGCCAGCGGCCCGGCCTGCAGGTTCAGCCGCGCCCGCACATGGGCGATCAGCGGCCGCCCGCCCAGCACCAGGAACGCCTTGTCGCGCCCGCCCATGCGGTTCGCGTTCCCGCCTGCCAGGATCACGGCGGCTGTCATCGGTCCCTCCTGCGGCGCGACCCGCCGGCTGGCCGGTCGGCGTGCTTCGGCAGAATCGCATCTTTCGTCGCGTTTGCCAAGCCGGTATGGCCGCCCGCAATGCCCCATTCCGCGCCGCCCCCCGACACCCCGCGCCGCGCCTTCTGGCGCGGCTTTCGCGCCGGTGCGCCGTTTCTGCTGGTCGTCATCCCGTTCGGGATGCTGTTCGGCGTCGTCGCGACCGAGGCCGGCCTCGACCTGGCGCAGACCATGGGCATGACCGTTGCCGTGATCGCCGGTGCGGCGCAGTTCGCGGCGGTCGCGCTGATGGTCGAGGATGCGCCGGTGCTGATCGTGCTGGTCACCGCGCTGGCGGTGAACCTGCGGATGGCGATGTATTCCGCGGCGCTGGCGCCGTGGCTTGGCGCGGCGCCGCTGTGGCAGCGGGCGCTCGCGGCCTATTTCATGGTCGATCAGGCCTATGCGGTATCCCATGCCGAATACGAGCGCGCGCCGCGCCTGCCGATCGCGGCGCGGGTGGCCTACTATTTCGGGGCGGTGACGCCGGTCTGTGGGCCGTGGTATCTGGCAACCTGGGCCGGCGCCGTGGCGGGGGCGGCGATCCCGCCCGCCTTCGCGCTCGATTTCGCTGTGCCGGTGGCGTTTCTGGCGCTGGTCGCACCGATGCTGCGCAGCGCCGCGCATGTCGCGGCGGCGGGCGTCTCGGTCGTTCTGGCGCTGGCACTTGCCTTCCTGCCCTACAATCTGGGGCTCCTGATCGCGGCGGCGGCGGCGATGATCGCCGGCGCCCAGGTCGAACGCTGGCAGGAGGCGCGCGCGGCATGAGCTATTCGGATCTGACGATATGGGCGATCATCGTCGCGCTGGGGCTGGGAACCTGGGGGTTGCGGTTTTCCTTTCTCGGGCTGATCGGTTCGCGCGCGATGCCAGAATGGCTGCTGCGCCATTTGCGCTACACCGCCGTCGCCGTGCTGCCCGGGCTGGTCGCGCCCCTTGTGGTCTGGCCGCAGGCGACCGGCGGTACGCTCGACCCGCCGCGGCTGGCAGCCGCCCTGGCCACGGTCGGCATCGGTCTGATCAGCCGCAACATGCTGGCCGCCATTGCCGGCGGCATGGGCACGCTTTATGCGCTGCAGGCGCTGACGGGTTGACCGCCCGGATCGGTGCCGCGATGCTGGGCACGCGGCGAGCGGGGGAACAGATGCGGATCGGCTGCCCACGGGAAATCAAGCCGCAGGAATACCGCGTCGGGCTGACGCCGAACGCCGCCCGCGAGGCGGCGGCGCGCGGCCATTCGGTCCTGATCGAGACCGGGGCAGGCGCCGGTGCGGGGTTTCCCGACGGCGATTACCGCGCCGCCGGGGCCGAGGTCGCGCGCAGCGCGGACGAGGTGTTCGCGGGTGCCGAACTGATCGTGAAGGTCAAGGAACCGCAGGCCGGGGAACGCGCGCTTCTGCGCGCGGATCAGGTGCTGTTCACCTATCTGCACCTCGCGCCGGACCCGGCGCAGACCCGCGACCTGCTGGCCAGCGGCGTCACCGCCATCGCCTATGAGACGGTCACCGACGCGGCCGGCCGCTTGCCACTCCTCGCGCCGATGTCCGAGGTCGCGGGCCGGCTTGCGCCGCAGACGGGTGCCTGGACGCTGCAGAAGGCCAATGGCGGGCGCGGCGTGCTGCTTGGTGGCGTGCCCGGCGTCGGCCCGGCCGAGGTGGTGGTGATCGGCGGCGGTGTGGTGGGCACCAATGCCGCCCGGGTGGCCGCCGGGATGGGCGCCCATGTCACCGTGCTCGACCGGTCGATCGACCGGCTGAGGGCGATCGACGAGGCGTTCGGCGGGCGCATCGGCACGCGCTATTCCAGCGCTGGCGCCACCGCCGAACTGGTCGCGGGGGCCGATCTGGTGATCGGTGCGGTGCTGGTCCCGGGGGCGGCGGCGCCAAAGCTCGTCGCCCGCGACCAGCTGGCCGGCATGAAGCCCGGTGCCGCGCTCGTCGATGTCGCGATCGACCAGGGCGGCTGTTTCGAGACCTCGCGCCCGACAACCCATGACGATCCGGTCTTCGCGGTGGACGGTATCATGCATTACTGTGTCGCCAACATGCCCGGCGCGGTGCCCCGCACCGCCACCATTGCGCTGGGAAACGCGACGCTGCCGTTCCTGCTGGCGCTGGCGGACAAGGGCTGGCGGCAGGCCTGCGCCGACGATCCGCATCTTCTGGCCGGGCTGAACACCCATGCGGGCCATCTGACCAATTATGCGGTGGGCCGGGCGCTGGCAATCGACGTGCTGTCGCCCACGCTGGCGGTCAAGGGACAAGACTGACCCCCCGGATCCTGCGCATTTGCCTTGTACCAAGGCGCAATGATACCAAGCTGCAATGAGTGTGACTCATTGCAGC
>DNSZ01000099.1 GCA_003500165.1 Paracoccaceae bacterium
CGGCCGGCAACGCGGCGATCTATTACGGGCTGGGCGTGACCGAGCACAGCCAGGGCTCGACCACGGTGATCGGGATCGCCAACCTGGCCATGCTGACCGGCAATGTCGGCCGGCCCGGCACCGGCGTGAACCCGCTGCGCGGCCAGAACAACGTGCAGGGCTCCTGCGACATGGGGTCGTTCCCGCACGAATTGCCGGGCTACCGGCATGTCAAGAACGCCGATGTGCGCGCGATCTTCGAGGCCGCCTGGGGCGTGCCGATCGACCCCGAACCGGGGCTGCGGATTCCCAACATGCTCGATGCGGCGGCGCATGGCTCCTTCAAGGGGCTCTACTGCCAGGGCGAGGATATCCTGCAATCCGATCCCGACACCAAGCATGTCGCGGCCGGGCTGGCGGCGATGGACTGCGTGATCGTCCACGACCTGTTCCTGAACGAGACGGCGAATTACGCCCATGTCTTCCTGCCCGGCTCGACCTTCCTGGAAAAGGACGGAACCTTCACCAATGCCGAACGGCGCATCAACCGGGTCCGCCGGGTGATGGCGCCGCGCAACGGCTATGCCGATTGGGAAATCACCCAGCTGCTGGCGAATGCCATGGGCGGCGGCTGGCACTACACCCACCCGTCGCAGATCATGGCCGAGATTGCCGCCACCACGCCGAGTTTCGCCGGCGTCACCTATGAGCTGCTGGAAGAAAAGGGCTCGGTCCAGTGGCCGTGCAACGACAGCGCCCCCGAAGGCACGCCGCTGATGCATGTCGACGGTTTCGTGCGCGGCCAGGGCCGGTTCATCGTCACCGAATATGTCGCGACCGACGANNGGCGCACGGCGAACACGATCTGGCACCGGGAGGACGTGCTGGAGGTTCATCCCCACGACGCCGAACAGCGCGGCCTGCGCGAGGGCGACTGGGTGAAGCTCGTCAGCCGGTCGGGCGAGACGAGCCTGCGCGCCACGCTCACCGACCGGGTGGCGCCCGGCGTCGTCTACACCACCTTCCACCACCCCGTCACCCAGGCCAATGTGATCACCACCGACTATTCCGACTGGGCGACGAACTGCCCGGAATACAAGGTGACCGCGGTGCAGGTGACCCGTTCGAACGGCCCGTCGGACTGGCAGCGCGACTATGCCGAGCACGCCGCGCGGTCGCGCCGGATCGAGGCCGCGGAATGAGCCTGCCACCGCCCTGGCGCCGCGTCGCATCGCAAAGGGCGGGGTCGGGCGGCGGCCCGGCCGCGCCCCGCGCCCTGCCCGAGGAGGTGGCCGTTGCGCTGGTCTATGACGGCACCACCCAGGCGGTGATGATGGCCACGCCCGCCGATCTGGAGGATTTCGCCATCGGCTTTTCGCTGACCGAGGGGATCGTCACGCGCGCCGCCGGGATCGGGGAGCTGGAACTGGTCGGGCATGCGGCGGGCATCGAGGCGCGGATGTGGCTCGACGCGGGTCGCGCGCAGGCGCTGGCCGACCGCCGCCGGGCGATGACCGGCCCCGTGGGCTGCGGGCTGTGCGGCATCGACAGCCTGGAGCAGGCGCTGCGCCCGATCCCGCCACTGCCGCCCGGCGGCCCGCGGTTGACGGCCGCCGAGATTGCCGAGGCGATGGCGGCGCTGGCCCGGCAGCAGAAGCTGCACGACGCCACCCGCGCGGTCCACGCTGCCGGGTTCTGGCAGCCGGGCCGGGGCCTGGTGGCGCTGCGCGAGGATGTCGGGCGGCACAATGCGCTCGACAAACTCGCCGGCGCGCTGGCCCGGGCGGGCATCGACGGTGGCACCGGCGCGGTGCTGCTGACGAGCCGCGTCTCGGTCGAGATGGTGCAGAAGACCGCCGCCATCGGCGCCCGGCTGCTGATCGCCGTCTCGGCGCCGACCGCCCATGCGGTGCGCCTGGCCGATGGCGCGGGCATCACGCTGGCCGCCCATGCCCGCGGCGCGACATGCGATCTTTACACCCATCCCGACCGCATCAACATGGAGGCCGCAACCGATGTCGCCTGACAAGATCGTCTACATGGCCAACCAGATCGCCAGGTTCTTCGACAGCCAGCGGGGCGGCGATCCGACCGAAAAGGTGGCCCAGCATCTGCGCGATTTCTGGGACCCGCGGATGCGCGCCCAGCTGATGGATATCGTCGGGGCGGGTGGCGCGGGCCTGTCCGACACCGCCCGCCGCGGCGCCGAAAGCCTGCGCGAGACGGTCTGAAGGCTACTCGGCCCGCACCCAAATCTGGCCCCGGCAGATGCCCAGGACGCAGCCCTCCACCTCGAGCTGGCCGGCGCTGAGCAGGGTCATCCGGCTGTTATAGGTCCGGTCGCGGTCGGGCGCCCAGATCTTGCCGCCGCGATAGCTGCCGTCGCCCTGCGGCTGCATGTCCCAGATCATGCCGCGGCCGATATGTTCATAGCCCGCCGTGGTGGTCGAGACGGTGCCGTCGGCCCCGACCGAGCGTTCGATGACGCCGCAAATCTCGGCCCCGCAGGGGCCGACGCGGACGAACAGATAGCCGCCCTCATCGCCTGGCTCGGTGCGCCACAGACCGGCCACCGGATCGGCGGCGGCGGGCAGCGCGGCGGTGCAGGCCAGAATGGCGGCAATGGCGAGATGTCTCATGGGGGGGTCCTCCCGGGCTTGTGCCTTGCGGCGTTTTGGCCAAGCCTAGGCGACGAAGCGGACCGAAGGGAAGAGCGATGATCCTGTATCCTGCCATCGATCTGAAGGACGGCGCCTGCGTGCGGTTGATGCGCGGCGCGATGGATGCCGCGACGGTCTATTCCACCGATCCCGCCGGCCAGGCCCGGACGTTTCAGGACGCCGGCTGCCGGTGGCTGCATCTGGTCGATCTCAATGGCGCGGTCGAGGGCCATCCGGTGAATGCCGGCGCGGTGGCGGAGATCTTGCAGGCGGTGTCGATCCCGGTCCAGCTGGGCGGCGGCATCCGCGACATGCGCATTCTGGAAAGCTGGCTGGAACGCGGGGTGGCCCGCGCGATCCTTGGCACCGCGGCGGTCGAGGACCCGCATTTCGTGCGCGAGGCGGCGCGGGCCTTTCCGGGCCGCGTGGCGGTCGGGCTCGATGCCCGCGCGGGTC
>DNSZ01000188.1 GCA_003500165.1 Paracoccaceae bacterium
AGATCAGCACGTCGCCGGTGCGGTATTCGAAATAGTCGCGCAACGGCTGCGGGTAGAGGTTCAGGAGCGGCCCGCGGCCGCGGAAATGCTTGCGGGCCTCCAGCGGGTGACGCAGCCGGACCACCGCCAGCTTGACCGCGTTCTCGATCAGCGTCTCGATGGCGAAACCGATGCCCATGGAATAGCGGAACAACCAGCGCAACCGGCGGCGCAGCGTCGGGGTGGACTGTTTGCGCCGCATCTTGGGGATGCCATAGGTCTCGCCCTTGTCCTTGGCGAACGCCATGAAATGGTGGAACAGGCCGTGTTTCAGGTCGCCGGCATCCTCCATCCGGATCATCACATTGGTCAGCACGGTCTCGAACACGCGCGGCGGGGCAAAGAAATAGGTCGGCCCGATCTCGCGCAGATCGGTCATCATGGTGTCAGCACTTTCGGGGCAGTTCACGCAGAACCCCGCCCAATAGGCCTGCCCGATCGAAAAGATGAAATCGCCGACCCAGGCCATCGGCAGATAGGCCAGAACCTCTTCGTCCTGGCCGAGATTGTCGAATTCGCACGACGCACGGGCGGTCGCGATGATGTTGCGATTCGACAGCACCACGCCCTTGGGCTTGCCCGTGGTGCCCGAGGTGTAGAGCATCACGCAGATGGTGTCATGGCCGATCTCACCGATCCGCGCCTCGAGCTCGCGGCCCAGCCGGTCGAGCGCCAGCCGCCCCTCGGCGATGATGTTGTCGAGCGCGTGCAGCTTGGTGTGGTCGTATTTCCGCAAGCCGCGCGGGTCGAGATACATCATGTGCTCGAGCGCCGGCAGCCTTCCGGCGATTTCGAGCACCTTGTCGACCTGCTCCTGATCGCCCGCGACCACAAAGCGCGCCCCGCAATGGTCGAGGACATAGGCCATTTCCTCGGCCACCGCGTCCTGATAGAGCGGCACCGGGATCGCGCCGGTCATCTGTGCGGCTACCATCGCCCAGTAAAGCGCCGGCCGGTTGCGCCCGATGACCGCCACCGTGTCGCCGCGTTCGACCCCCAGCACCAGAAAACCCGCGGCCATGGCGCGAATCTCGGCCTCGGCCTCGGCCCAGCTCCAGCATTGCCAGATGCCGAATTCCTTCTCGCGATAGGCCGGACGGGCGCCATAGGCGCGGGCATTCCGCGCCAGCAGCGCGGGGATCGAAATCAGGTCACCTGTATCGGGCGCACCGCTTGCCAATCCCGAACCCTCCCTTGCCGTCGCACGGCACGGGGCGGCTTCGTCGTCCGCCCGGCGTGACCGGCGCGGAAACCTTTCCCGATTCCGAAGCGGAATGCAACGCGGGATCGGCGCAGGATCAGTGCACGCTGACCGGGGCCAGATCGTTCTGCCGCGCCAGCACGAAGGCCAGCCGGCGATCGCGTACCACCGCCAGCCGCTGGCCGTCGGCATCGTGCACGGCGTAAAGCGGGGCATCGGGCGCAATCTGGGCGCGGATGTCGTCGGGCAGATCCTCGGCCGGCACCGGGCGAACATAGACAATCGGCTGCCCGGCCCCTTTCATTGCGAATTTGCGGTCCATGGTCGTCCCCCTTTCACCCCTTGCCGATGGCGATGCTGCGCACCGCGCGGTCGGGATCGGCCCGGATCAGATCGATATGCAGAAGGCCGTTTTCCAGCGTGGCGCCCGCCACCTCGACCCCGTCGGCCAGAACGAAGGCGCGGCGGAACTGTCGCGCGGCAATGCCGCGATGCAGGAACCGGCGCGGATCGCCCTCATCCTCCTGCCGTCCGGTGACCGCCAGCTGCCGATCCTCCAGCGTGATCGCCAGATCGGCCTCGGCAAAGCCGGCCACCGCCAGCGTGATCCGAAACGCGTTTGGCCCGGCCTGTTCGATGTTGTAGGGCGGATACCCGCCATTGCCACTGCGCGCGGTCTGTTCGACCAGCGCCTCGAGCTGGTCGAAGCCCAGCAGGAACGGATGGGTGGCAAAGCCGGTTTTTGTCATTGCGGCCAGTCCTTGTATCAAGCGACCTGTAGCATGGGCCCCGATCCCGGCGACCCACAGGCACGATATGGGGGCCGCGATGGGTCCGAACAAGCCCCTTTGCCTTTTCGCCGCAGGCGGCTATGGGAGGGGGTCGCGAGATCGGGACAGCCGTGATGAGCGGATCGCAGATGAGCGAAGAGGAAATCCTGCGCGCGGAACGCGCCGCACTTGGGGAAGAGCATCGCGACCTCGACGCCGCGATTGCCGCGCTCGAGGCCGAGCGCGGCGACCCGCTGGCGCTGCGGCGGCTGAAGAAGAAGAAGCTGGCCCTCCGCGACCGGATCGCCCGGATCGAGGATCGGCTCTATCCCGATATCATCGCCTGACCGGCCCATCGCCGTACCGCGCACAGGCGATGCACAATGCCAGGGCGGGATCGAATTCAAGCCGCGCCGCAGCAATCGCCTCGCCGCATTCGGTGCAATAGCCGAAATCGCCGGTCTCGATCCGGGCCAGCGCGGCGCGCAGCCGGGCGGCCAGATCGGCCAGCCGCCCCGCCAACAGGGATTTGATCCGGTCAAGCACGATCCCGTCCATCTGCGGTCTTTCCCGGGCGGCGGTTTGCACCTAGGCTGCTGGCGGTAGATTGCGCATGAAGGAAACGTCATGTCCGGGGCAATACGCAAGATGGCGGTGGTCGATCCGCTGTGGCAGCGGATCCGGCGCGAGGCCGCCGAGGCGGTGGAGGACGAGCCGCTGCTCGGCGGGCTGATCCATTCCAGCCTGTTGCACCACACCACGCTCGACGATGCGCTGGCTTATCGGGTGGCGCTGAAGCTTGCCTCGCCCGAAATGTCCGAGCAGCTGTTGCGCGAGATCGCCGGCGCCGCCATGGCCGACGATCCGGGCATTGGCCGCGCTGCGCGCGCCGATCTGGTGGCGGTGCTGGACCGCGATCCGGCCTGTCACCGGCTGATCCAGCCGATCCTGTTCTTCAAGGGGTTTCAGGCTCTTATGGCCTATCGGGTGGCACACCGGCTGTGGTTGACCGGGCGCCGGGCCATGGCCTGGTTCCTGCAGATGCGCATCTCCGAGGTTTTCGGGGTCGATATTCACCCCGGCGCGCGGATGGGCCAGGGTATCATGATCGACCATGCCCATTCCATCGTGATCGGCGAGACGGCGGTGGTGGCCGACAACGTTTCGATGCTGCATTC
Organism: Paracoccaceae bacterium; assembly: GCA_003500165.1. Classification (GTDB taxonomy): domain Bacteria; phylum Pseudomonadota; class Alphaproteobacteria; order Rhodobacterales; family Rhodobacteraceae; genus UBA10424. The sequence continues at coordinate 3,189 of DNSZ01000188.1, forward strand.
GGTCACGCTGGGCGGCACCGGCAAGGGAGATGGCGACCGCCATCCGAAGATCGGCGAGAACGTGCTGATCGGCGCCGGGGCCAAGGTGCTGGGCAACATCACGGTCGGCTGCGGCTCGCGCATTGCCGCGGGGTCGGTGGTGCTGACCGACGTGCCGCCTTGCACCACGGTGGCGGGCATCCCGGCGAAGGTGGTGGGCGAGGCCGGCTGCAACGAACCGGCCGCGACCATGGAACATCGGTTCGGCTGTTAGGGCGCATCGCGTTCCGTCTGGGGGGCGCCCGCCGCGCGGCGGGCGCTGTCCCGGGCGTGCGCCCGGGAGCGCCCGGCACATTGCGCTTTGGTATCAGGCCAGCAGGGCGAGCGGGGCCTGAAGGCCGTCGACGATTGCGCCCAGAAACTGCGCCCCGAGCGCGCCGTCGATCACACGGTGATCGACCGACAGCGTCAGCGCCATTGTGGTGGCGGTGGTCACGGCCCCGTCGCCACCCACGACCGGGGAGGGCACGCCCGCGCCGACGGCCAGGATCGAGCCATGCGGCGGGTTGATGACGGCATCGAAATTCTCGATCCCGTACATGCCCAGATTGGACACCGCCGTGCTGCCGCCCAGGTATTCCTGCGGAGCGAGCTTTCGGTCGCGGGCACGGCCGGCGAGATCCTTCATCTCGGCCGAGATCGCGGACAGCGATTTGCTGTCGGCATCACGGACCACCGGGGTGAAAAGCCCGCCCTCGATGGCCACCGCCACGGCCACATCCGACGGCCTGAGCCGCAGGATGCGGTCGCCGGCCCAGACGGCATTGGCGTCGGGCACCGCCTGCAGCGCCGTGGCCACCGCCTTGATAATGAAATCGTTGACCGACAGCTTGATGTCGCGCTTCGCCAGGCCGGCATTCATCTGCTTGCGCAGATCGAGCAGAGCGTCGATCCGCGCGGTCCGGCGCAGATAGAAATGCGGGATGGTCTGTTTGGCCTCGGTCAGCCGGGCCGCGATGGTCTTCCGCATGCCGTCAAGCGCGATCTCCTCATGGGCCCGGTCGGCGTAAAGCGGGGCGACCCGTCCGGCATCGGTCGGCGCGGGTTTCGCAACCGCCTCCTCCGCCCTTTCGGGCGATGTCGGCGCGGGCGCAGCGGCGGCCGCCGCCACATCGGCTTTCACGATCCGGCCATGCGGGCCGGACCCCCTGATCGCGCCCAGATCGAGCCCTCTCTCGGCGGCGATCCGGCGCGCCAGCGGGCTCGCGAAGACGCGGTCCTGCGGCGCCGTTTCCGGCGCCGGCCGGGGCGCCGGCGAAGCCTTGACGGCAGGCGATCCGCCGACGTCGCCCGAAAGGGCGGAGGAGGCGGCCGAACCGGCCGGGGCCGTTTCGATGTCTTCGGCGCTTTCCCCCTCAGCCAGCAGCACGGCGATGGGGGTGTTGACCTTCACCCCCTCGGTACCTTCGGGGATCAGCACCCTGCCCAGCCTGCCCTCGTCGACGGCTTCGAATTCCATCACCGCCTTGTCGGTCTCGATCTCCGCGATGATGTCGCCCGCCGCGATTGCATCGCCCTCGGCCTTCAGCCAGCGGGCGAGATTGCCCTCTTCCATGGTGGGCGACAGCGCGGGCATCAGGATCTCGGTCGGCATGGCGCGCCCCCTCAGCGATAGCACACGGCGCGCACCGCCGCGATCACGTCATCCACGGTCCCCAGCGCCAGTCTCTCCAGATTGGCGGCATAGGGCGTCGGCACATCCTTGCCCGTGACATTGAGGACCGGCGCGTCGAGCCAGTCGAACGCCTCTGCCATCAGCACGGCCGAGATATGGTTGCCGATCGAACAGACCGGCCAGCCCTGTTCGACGGTCACGCAGCGATTGGTCTTCTGCACCGATTGCACCACGGTGGCGGTGTCCATCGGCCGCAACGTGCGAAGGTCCACCAGTTCGGCCGAAATCCCCTCTGCCGCCAGCGCATCGGCGGCCTCGGTCGCAGTGACCATCCCGATGCCGAAGCTGACGATGGTCACATCGGCGCCCGTCCGCCGCACCCGTGCCTTGCCGATCGGCAGCACCCAGTCGGGGTCGGTCGGCACGTCGAAGCTTTTCCCGTAGATCATCTCGTTTTCCAGAAACACCACCGGGTTCGGGTCGCGGATCGCGGCCTTCAACAGCCCCTTGGCGTCATCGGCGGCATAGGGCTGGACCACCTTCAGCCCCGGCACATGCGCGTACCACGCCGCATAATCCTGGCTGTGCTGGGCGGCCACTCGCGACGCCGCGCCATTCGGCCCCCGGAACACGATCGGGCAGCCCATCTGTCCGCCCGACATGTAAAGCGTCTTGGCGGCCGAATTTATGATCTGGTCGATCGCCTGCATGGCGAAGTTCCAGGTCATGAACTCGACGATCGGGCGCAGGCCGCCGAACGCCGCGCCGACCCCGATACCGGCAAAGCCGTGTTCGGTGATCGGGGTGTCGATCACCCGCCGGTCGCCGAATTCGTCGAGCAGGCCCTGGGTGACCTTGTAGGCCCCCTGATACTGCGCCACCTCCTCGCCCATCACGAACACGCGGCCGTCGCGGCGCATTTCTTCGGCCATGGCGTCGCGCAGCGCCTCGCGCATCGGCATGGATTTCAACTCGGCGCCGGCGGGGATTTCGGGCGCGGCCTCGGTCTGCATGGGCGCGGGTTCGGCCGGGCGGGCGGGTGGCGCGGCCGGCACCGGCGCCTTCTGTGCCCTTGCGGGCGACGGCGGCGCCGCCGGTGCGGCCGCGGCGCTGTCGCCGTCGAGCAAGGCAATCGGTGTGTTCACCTTCACGCCTTCGGCGCCCTCGGGGACCAGGATCTTGCCCAGCACGCCTTCATCGACCGCTTCGAACTCCATCACCGCCTTGTCGGTCTCGATCTCGGCGATGATGTCGCCCGCCGCGATTTCGTCGCCCTCCTTCTTCAGCCATCTGGCCAGCGTGCCCTCCTCCATGGTGGGCGACAGCGCGGGCATCAGGATCTCGGTTGCCATATGTCTTCCCCTCAGGCGTCGATCAGCACATCGGTCCACAGTTCGGCCGGGTCGGGTTCGGGGCTTTCGCGGGCGAAATCGGCGGCCGCGTTGACCTCGGCCTTGACCGCCTTGTCGATCGCCTTCAGCGCCTCGTCATCGGCGTGGCCCTTTTCGATCAGCAGCTCGCGCAGAAAGGCGATCGGGTCCTTTTCCGTGCGCATCTTCTGCACCTCTTCGCGGGTCCGGTATTTCGCCGGGTCCGACATCGAGTGCCCGCGATAGCGATAGGTCAGCGCCTCGAGGATATAGGGCCCCTTGCCGGCGCGGGCATGGGCCGCCGCCTTCAGCCCGGCCTCGCGCATCTTCAGCACATCCATCCCGTCGACCAGTTCGCCCGGGATGCCAAAGGGCTTGCCGCGGGTGTAGATGTCGTCGGTGGAGGTGGAGCGTCTTTGCGACGTGCCCATGGCGTAAAGATTGTTCTCGATCACGAAGATCACCGGCAGCTTCCACAGGCTGGCCATGTTGAAGGTCTCGTAGACCTGGCCCTGATTCGCCGCGCCGTCGCCGAAATAGGTGAAGGTGACGTTGTCGGTACCGTTATACTGATCCGAAAAGGCCAGCCCCGCGCCGATCGGCACATTCGCACCGACAATGCCATGGCCGCCATAGAAATCCTTCTCGCGGCTGAACATGTGCATCGAGCCGCCCTTGCCCTGGGAATAGCCGCCGGCGCGCCCGGTCAGTTCGGCCATCACGCCCGCGGGTTCCATCCCGCAGGCCAGCATGTGACCATGGTCGCGATAGGTCGTCACCCGCTTGTCGCCCTTCTGCGCGGCGGCCTCGAGCCCGACGACGACCGCCTCTTGCCCGATATAGAGGTGACAGAAACCGCCGATCAGCCCCATGCCGTAAAGCTGGCCGGCCTTTTCCTCGAACCGGCGGATGAGCAGCATGTCGCGGTAATAGCCGACAAGCTCGTCCTTCGTCGGCGCCTTGCGGCGGGCGGGGCGTTTCGCTGCCATGCGACCTCCCTGGCGATCCTGATGGTTCAACATTGAACTATATGATAGACCGAAAGTGGCTCCGGGCGCACGAAGAAAATGCGCAGCCCCGATCCGGGCCGGGTCAGAAGCCGAAGCTGACCCCCGCCATGATGCCATCCATGGTGATGTCGTAGAGGAAATCGTCGGTTTCCCGATCGACCGAAAGCCAGCGATAGCCGACCACCCCGCTGGTCCGGTCGGAGAACCTGTAGCCGAAGGCGCCGAACACATCGCCCATGCTGTCCGACCCTGCGCCAAAGCCGCCCGCCTGCGCCCAGCCGGTGACGAACCAGCGATCGCTCAGATCGTAGCGCCCGCGCAGACCGATCACCGGGTCCAACCAGCTGTCGGACCCGTCCACCGAAAGGCCGGGCGCGCCGGCGCCATCGAAATCGAGCGTGGTATCGACCGACCAGTAGCGCGCGCCGGCCATCCCGATCAGCGCACCCCGGTCGCCCTCGCTGAGGACATATTCGCCGGTCAGCGACACGATCAATTGCTTGGCCGTCAGCTTGCCGCCATTGAAGAGCGGGCCGGGCGTGTCGAAACTCGGCGCCAGATTGTAGTACTGCAGATCGCCCGAGACGCCCCAGCGGCCGTTTTGCGCGGCACCGGCGATCATCGCGGCAAAGCGCAGATCGTCAACCAGATCGCCAAAACCCTGATCCACGTCGGCCGTCGGCCCGGCACCGAAGGTGTTGACCCTGCCGCTAAACCCCGTTGCAAAAACATAGGGCGCGACAGTATAGCGCCAACCCGACTCCGCCGGAACGGACAGGGTCGGCTGTGCCTCGACGGGCTCTGCCTGCTGGGCGATGGCGGGCATGCCAGCAAGCAGAGCCAGAACCGCAAGGCAGGGTATGCGTCGCATCGTGAGTGTCCTAGAGAGACATCCCAGTATAGGCGAAAATCCGCCGGGAGTCGACGGACATTCGCTTCAGAACCGATCAAATGGCACGACCTGCCGCGTTTTCCAGGGGTCGCCCCGGATGGGGCGATGCCCTGCAGCCAGGCGCCCCTATTCCGCGGCCCGCGCTGCGGGATTGTTGGGATGCTGTGTCCAGTCGGCCGGCGTGTCGGTGACGGTGAGGCCGGTGCGCAGGTCGGTCGCACCCGCCGGCAGCCGCTCCATGGTGATGCAGTCCTCCACCGGGCAGACATTCACGCACAGATTGCAGGCGACGCATTCGGCATCGATCACCTCGAACACCCGTTCGGGGGACATGGAAATCGCCTGATGGCTGGTATCCTCGCAGGCGGCATAGCAGCGCCCGCATTTGATACAGCTGTCCTGGTCGATCCGCGCCTTGGTGACGTAGTTGAGGTTCAGATACTGCCAGTCGGTGACGTTCGGTACGGCCCGGCCCACCACATCGGCAACGCTGGTATGGCCCTTTTCGTCCATCCAGTGCGACAGCCCCGCCGCCATCTCTTGGACGATCCTGAACCCGTAGGTCATCGCCGCGGTGCAGACCTGCACATTGCCCGCACCAAGCGCCAGAAACTCGGCCGCGTCGCGCCAGGTGGTCACCCCGCCGATGCCCGAAATCGGCAGGCCCCGTGTCTCGGGATCGCGGGCGATCTGGGCCACCATGTTGAGCGCGATGGGCTTCACCGCCGGGCCGCAATAGCCGCCATGGGTGCCCTTGCCGTCGATCGAGGGCTCGGGGCTCATGGTGTCGAGGTTGACCGAGGTGATCGAACTGACCGTGTTGATCAGCGACACGGCATCGGCGCCGCCGGCCTTTGCCGCCCGCGCGGGATAACGGATATCGGTGATGTTGGGGGTGAGTTTCACGATCACCGGCATCCGCGTGTTCGCCTTGCACCAGCGGGTCACCATCTCGATATATTCGGGCACCTGACCCACGGCCGAGCCCATGCCGCGTTCGCTCATCCCGTGCGGGCAGCCGAAATTGAGCTCGATCCCGTCGGCGCCGGTTTCCTCGACCAAAGGCAGGATCGCCTTCCAGGCGTCCTCGGTGCAGGGCACCATCAAGGACACCACCATCGCGCGATCCGGCCAGTCGCGCTTGACCTCCTTGATCTCGCGCAGATTGACCTCCAGCGGGCGGTCGGTGATGAGTTCGATGTTGTTGAGCCCTAAAAGCCGCCGGTCCGCCCCCCAGACGGCGCCGTAACGGGGACCGTTGACATTGACGATGGGCGGGCCGGCCTCGCCCAGGGTCTTCCACACCACGCCGCCCCAGCCGGCCCGGAAGGCGCGTTCGACATTGTATTTCTTGTCGGTCGGCGGCGCAGAGGCCAGCCAGAACGGGTTGGGCGATGTGATGCCCACGAAATCGGTCGAAAGATCAGCCATCTGTCAGTCTCCCTTGCTTGTCCGTAGCAGCGCTGACACGTCGATACCGCTGCCTTCCAGCCGCTTCCGCGCTGCGCCAAGAACCTGTTCGTCGAAGGTCTTGGGATGCCTCAGGACCACCGCCTCGAAGGTCAGCTCTGGCAAGCCCCGCTCGATGAGGTCGCTATATCCAGCCGATGCTTCCGGCTTGAGTGTCAAATCGGCAGCCGTCTTGGCCTCGCCATCGCGGTCGATCTTCTGGCGCGTTCGCGACAGGCGCACCGTTTTTCCCCGTTCTTCTCGGAGAAGTTCTTCCAATGCATAGATCGACTGCCAGACATCATGCTCGACTGTCCCCGGCGTCGCTTCGGGCAGCACCGCGCACAGGCGCTCGAACGCGGCTTGTTCCACAGGTGCCGAACGCTCCCGCCGGGCGTTCACGATCCACTGACGCAACCTTGCCGGATCACGCTCTTGCGCGATCCGCTCCAACGCGACCCGTTCCTGCTTGGTGATTTCGCCGGGCGCCATCTCTTCAACGCTTCCGATTGTGCGCAGCGCTGCTGTTGGCCCGCCTGTCGCACAAGCGACAGGCACGCGCCCGCCCGCCCCCAAGGCGGGCGCGTTCCGCGCCCACCCGGGCGGGCGCGTGCGGCCTCGCGGAAGATGCGGAACGCTGAAACAGCAATCGCATGCTCACCTCGTCAGGCTCGCATGGATATCCTCGGCTGCGTCGCGGCCCTGGGCCACGGCTGTCACGGTCAGGTCTTCGCCCCCCGCCGCGCAATCGCCGCCCGCCCAGACACCGGGGAGCGAGGTGCGCCCTGCCCCGCTGACGGCGATCTTGCCGCCCTCCTGCGCGAGGCCCCCCGGCGCATCGTCGAGCCGTTGCCCGATCGCCACCAGCACCTGATCGGCGGGCAGGTGAAACCGCTCCCCCGTGGGGGTCTGGTCGTCATCGACATAGTCGAAGGCCACATGGCCCGCCGGTGCCGCGGGGTCGTTCACCGGCCGGGCATTGGTCACGATCCGCACGCCCGCATCGGTGGCGTGGTCCTGTTCGACCCGGCTGGCCTTCATCCTTGCCCGGCCGCGGCGATAGACGATGGTGACCTCGCGCGCGCCCAGCAGCTTCGACTGCACGGCGGCGTCGATCGCCGTCATCCCGCCGCCGATCACCACCACATCGCGGCCCACCGGCAGGGTCGACAGATCGGCCGTCTGGCGCAGTCCGGCGATGAAATCGACCGCATCGCGCAGCGCAACCGATCCACCAAGGTCAAGCCCGTTCACCCCCGGCAGGCCGACCCCAAGGAACACGGCGTCGTAATCGGCCCGCAGCGCGTCGAGGCCGATCTCCCGGCCCAGGGCCGTGCCATGGCGCAGCTCGATCCCGCCGATGGCCAGGAGCCAGTCGACCTCGGCCCGCGCAAACCCGCCCGGCGTCTTGTAGGCGGCAATGCCGTATTCGTTGAGCCCGCCGGGCTTTGGGCGGGCGTCATGCACCACCACATCATGGCCATGCATCGCCAGCCGGTGGGCACAGGCCAGCCCGGCCGGCCCCGCCCCCACCACGGCCACGCGCTTGCCGGTCGGCGCGGCGCGGGCAAAGGGATGCCCCTCGGCCATGCCGCGATCGGTTGCGAAACGCTGCAGCCGGCCGATCTCCACCGGCTTGCCCTCGGCCGCCTCGCGCACGCAGGCCTCTTCGCACAATGTCTCGGTCGGGCAGACCCGGGCGCACATGCCCCCCAGGATGTTCTGGTCGAAGATCGTCCTGGCCGCCGCCTCGGGCTGGCCGGTGGCAATCTGGCGGATGAACAGCGGGATGTCGATTTCGGTCGGACAGGCGGCGATGCAGGGCGCATCGTGGCAGAAGTAACACCGGTCGGCGGCAACGGCGGCCTCGTGGGGGTCGAAATCGGGATGAAGATCGGCAAAGTTCGCCGCGTAGTCCGCGGCGTCGAGCCGTCCGGGAACAACTCCGGGTGTCGCAGGGGTTGCGGCCATGTCCTGTGGCTTCCTTCGCGTTGACGCTGTCGGCAAAGCCTGCACTGTGGCGCCGCCCGTTGACAAGTCATATGCGCGCCCTTCCGGTCGATCCGCGGCGGGCGCGCGCCAGGGAGATGCACAAATGGTCGCCGCCTACACCCGCACGCAAATCCGCCTTCACTGGATCGTCTTCGCGCTGATCGCGCTGCAATACCTGCTGCACGAGCCGATCGCCCGGGCCTGGGACATGCTGCAATCGGGCGTCACACCCGGCTTCAGCCCGCTCATCGCGGCGCATGTGCTGGGCGGCCTGCTGGTCCTGCTGTTCGTGCCCTGGCGCATCGCGCTGCGGCGCCTCCATGGCGTCGCGCCGCCGCCGGCCGGGGAACCGCCGCTGCTGCAGCGCCTGGCCAAGGCGACCCATGCCGCGCTCTACCTGCTGATGGTGCTGATGCCGCTTTCCGGCGCGGCGGCGTGGTTTGGCGGCATCGCGCCCGCGGCCGAGGCGCATGAGGCGATGCGGCTCATCCTGCTCGCGCTCATCGCGCTGCACGCCGCCGGCGCGGTCTATCACCGCTTCGTCTTGAAAAGCGACGTGATGGCGCGCATGCTTCCGCCGCGGGGTTGAGCCGGGGGCCGAGCCACTGCCGGAATTGTCAGACACGACGATCCAGATCGTCACGCTGGTCGCGCTGTGCGTGTTGGCCGGCTCGGCGATTGCGATGGTCGTCTACGTCATCCAGTTGCGCCGCAACAACCGCACGGTGCGCGAGCATGACCGGCTGTGGCGCGACCGGCTTTATACCTGCCCGTCCTGCGGCGCCCTGATGGTTCAGGGCTGGGCGCAGCTTGGGCGCGGGATCGTCTGGGCGCAACGCCGACGCGGCCGGCCCGGCGGCTTGTCGAGCATCGGCGACACCCTGCCGAACACCCAGTCGATGCATCTGCGGATGGCCAGCAACATGGCCTGGCGCTGCCCGAAATGCGCCCTTGTGCTGATCGACCACAAGAAGATGGTGAACTGAGCGGATGGCGATCGATGCCGCGATGGCGGATCGCGCGGCGATGGCGGCCTTGCTCCTGCTCGGGGTCGTGCTGCCGCTCATGCTCGTCGGTCTGGTGCTCCGCGTGATGCGGCGCAATCGCCACCTGATCGCCCCCGACCCGACCGATGCAGCCGATCCGCTGCCATGCCCGACCTGCGGCGCGCCGATGCCAGCGGGCGCCGTGCTGCTCGGCCGGGGGGCGAACTGGGCGCCGCACGGCGCCGCACGGCCCGGGCCGCTGGCCACTGTTTTTGGCACGCTGCCCAACACGCTGTCCCTGGCGCTGCCGCCCGCACTCAACCGGGCATGGCATTGCGAGGGATGCCGGATTCTGGTCGTCGATCACAGCGCCCTGGTCGCCAGCGGCCGGCATCCCGGCCGCCTGCCCGCCATCGTGGTCCATGGCTTTCTGACGATCGCCGGGTTCAGCGGGACCGTCGCGCTGACCCAGCTCGCCAGGCCCAGTCTGCTGTCCCCGCTGGCGCTGGCGGGCATCGCGATGGCGGCGTTTCTGGCGGCGATCCCGGCGACGCGGCTGCTGTTCCACCGGCTGCTGGCCCGGGCGTGAGCCGCCGCGCGCCGGCCCCCGGGCCGATGGCGGCCCAATTCCCCGCGCGGCACCCTGCCGCTTCCCTTTCGCCCCTCGATGCGGGATACTGGTTGCAGGGGTGCATCCCCCAGCACAGGACCGCCGATGCCGCCCAGCTATGCCTTCCCGCCCGGCGGCCATCCCGGGCAAACCGAACTTGCCACCGGACGGGCCGTCTTCACCGAGGCCTATGCCCTGATCCCGCGCAGTGTCATGCGCGACATCGTCCTCAGCCGCCTGCCGTTCTGGACCGATGCGCGCGCTTGGGTGCTGGCCCGGCCGCTGTCGGGCTTTGCCGAGACCTTTTCGCACTATGCGGTCGAACTGGCGCCGGGCGGCGGCTCCGACCGGCCCGAGACCGAGGCAGGGGCCGAGGCCGCGCTGTTCGTCGCCGCCGGGCGGGCCGCGCTGTCCTTCGGCGGTGGCACGCACAGCCTCGATCCGGGCGGCTTTGCCTATCTGCCGCCCGGCCTTGACTGGCAGCTGTGGAACCGCTCCGATGAAGCGTTGCGGTTTCACTGGATCCGGAAACGGTTTCAGCCGGTCGCGGGGCTGGCCGCGCCCGACCCGATCCTCGCCCGCGAGGCCGACATCGCGCCCGAGCCGATGCCGGATACCGGCGGGGCCTGGACGACGACCCGATTCGTGGCCTCCGACGACATCCGCCACGACATGCATGTCACGATCGTGACCCTGCAGCCCGGCGCCGCGATCCCGTTCCTCGAGACCCATGTTATGGAACACGGGCTCTATGTGCTGCAGGGCAAGGGGGTCTACCGGCTGAACCGCGACTGGGTCGAGGTCGAGGCCGGCGATTTCATGTGGCTGCGCGCCTTCTGCCCGCAGGCCTGCTATGCCGGCGGGCCGGGGCCGTTCCGCTATCTGCTCTACAAGGACGTCAACCGGCACATGCCACTGGTGCCGCTGCGCTGACCCGCCGCGCCAAGGCCCGCCAGGGCCGGGGCGCGGCGCCCGGCCCAACGGGCGGCGTCATGCGCCAGCATGATGCCGCCGGGCGGGAGCCCCCCGAGCCCCCGTTGCACCGTTCAGACCGGGGCGCGATCCCGGATCAGGCCGCGATTGACCACGGTCTCCGCGATCTGCACCGCATTGAGCGCCGCCCCCTTGCGCAGATTGTCCGACACGACCCACATGTTCAGGCCGTTTTCCACCGTCGGGTCCTGCCGGATGCGGCTGACGAAGGTGGCGAAATCGCCCACGCAGTCGATCGGCGTGACATAGCCGCCATCCTCGCGCTTGTCGATCACCATGCAGCCCGGCGCCTCGCGCAGGATGTCGCGCGCCTCATCCTCGTCGAGGAAATCCTCGAACTCGATGTTCACCGCCTCGGAATGGCCGACAAAGACCGGCACCCGCACGCAGGTGGCGGTCACCTTGATTGCCGGATCGACGATCTTCTTGGTCTCGGCCACCATCTTCCATTCCTCGCGGGTGGAGCCGTCTTCCATGAAGCGGTCGATATGCGGGATCACGTTGAACGCGATCTGCGCCTGAAAGGTCTTTGGCGGCACGTCGGCCACCGGGTTATAGACCGCCTTGGTCTGCTCCCAAAGCTCGTCCATCCCCTCGCTGCCCGCGCCCGAGGCGGACTGATAGGTCGACACCACCACCCGCCTGATCCGGGCGCGGTCGTGAAGCGGCTTCAGCGCCACCACCAGCTGCGCGGTCGAGCAGTTCGGGTTGGCGATGATGTTGCGCGCCCGGCAGCCCATCACGGCATCGGCGTTGACCTCGGGCACCACCAGTGGCACCCGCGGATCGTAGCGGTAAAGCGAGGAATTGTCGATCACCAGGCAGCCCGCCGCGGCCGCGCGGGGGGCATGCGTCTGGGTCGCCTCGGAGCCGATGGCAAAGAGCGCGATATCGGTCCCGGCGAAGTCGAACTGCTCCAGATCCCCGGTCTTCAGCGTCGCATCGCCAAAGCTCACCTCGGTTCCCAGCGACCGGCGCGAGGCAAGCGCCACGACCTCGTCGGCGGGAAACGCGCGTTCGGCGAGGATCGCCAGCATCTCGCGGCCGACAGCGCCCGTCGCCCCGACGACGGCGATACGATACCCCATGTCCCGGCCTCCTTCTGCCGCTTGGCCCGATCGGGCGCCGATAGCCGATCCGGCGGGAATGTGAAATGCCATTCCGCGCGGCTGCGCCGGGGGTGTCGGTTCGTGCGGTGGCGCCCCGGGCGCGCCGGGCTGCATCTGCGCCCCCCCCGGCGGCGCGCCGGGGCCGGCTGACCTCAGGCCGGCGCCGGTTCGATTGCCAGAAGGTTGCGCAGCCCGGGATTGCCGCGCACCAGATCGGCGATCATGATCCCGTCGAGATGGCCATAGAACGCCCCCAGCGCGCCGCCGAAAGCCTCCTTCAGGCGGCAGAACGGCGTGATCGGGCAGCAATTCGCGCCATCCGCGAAACACTCGGCAAACGGCACCTCGGATTCGAAGGCCCGCATCACCGCGCCGACCGAGATGTCCTCGGGCCGGTGGGCAAGCTTGATGCCGCCGCCGCGGCCGCGCAGCGTGCGCACGAAGCCCTGCTGGCCAAGCATGTTGACCACCTGCGCCATATGGTTCGGCGAGGTGTTGCAGCGTTCGGCGATGTCGTTCTTGCGCACCATGTTGGGATGGTTGACGGCACAGAACATCAAGGCGCGCAGGGCAAGGTTGGTTCGGATCGTCAGTCGCATGGGGCCACCCATCGGATCGGGAACGATGGCCCAGCCTAGCGCCGCCCGCCCGAAAAGAGATTGATCGAGATCATATTTGCGGCGGCCGGTCGCCGTCTTGTTTGGCAGATCGTTCCTTTTCAACGGGTTGTCCGGTGAAGAAGTTTGTCCTGAATCAAGGCATGTTCCGGCTGCGATGCATAAATACCCCCGAATCGGTAGGAGAAACGCCAATGACCATCGACCGCCGCACCTTTCTTGCCACCGCTGCCGGGGCAGCCGCGATCGGCGCCGGCGCCATGGGCAGGCCAGCGCGCGCGCAGCGGGTTCCGACCTCGGCGCGGATCGTGATCCTGGGCGCCGGGGCGGCCGGAACGGCGATGGCCAACCGGCTCGACGACATGCTGGACGGCGCGCAGATCACCCTGATCGACGGCCGCCCGCAGCACTGGTACCAGCCCGGCTTCACCCTGATCGCGGCGGGGCTGAAGCCGGCCGACTATTCGGTATCGCGCACCGCGCAATGGCTGCCGCGGCGTGCCGAATGGATCGAGGACAAGGTGGCCGAGATCGACCCCGACGCCAAGCGTGTCACCACCGCGGGCGGCCAGAGCGTCGATTACGATTTCCTGGTGGTGGCCACCGGCCTTGACCTGCGCTTCGACGAGATCGAGGGCTTTTCGCTCGATCTCGTCGGGTCGAACGGAATCGGCGCGGTCTATGCCGGCCCCGACTATGCCGCGCGCAGCTGGGCCGAACTCGACCGGTTCACCGAACGCGGCGGCGAGGCGCTGTTCTTCCGCCCCGCGACCGAGATGAAATGCGCCGGCGCGCCGCTGAAATACACTTTCATCACCGATGACTATGCCCGCCGAAAGGGCACGCGGGGCAAGACCAACATCACCTATGCGGCCCATTCCGGCAGCCTCTTCGGGGTGCCGATCGTCAACGAGAAGGTGCGCATGCTGTTTCACGAACGCGGCGTCGCCGTGGCCCACAACCATGTGCTGCGCGCCATCGATCCGGGCGCCCAGGTGGCGACCTTCGAGACCCCCGACGGCATGGTCGACCTGCCCTATGATTTCACCAATGTGATCCCGCCGATGCGCGCGCCGCGCGCGGTGATGGACTCGCCCTTGTCCTGGAAGACCGGCAAATGGGCCGATCAGGGCTGGGTCGAGGCCGACCCCTATACCATGCGGTCGGTGACCTACCCCGATGTGTTCGCCGTCGGCGATGTCGCCGGCGTGCCCAAGGGCAAGACCGCGGCCAGCGTGAAATGGCAGGTGCCCGTCGCCGCCGACCATATCGTCGCCGCGATTCAGGGGCAGGAAACGGATGCGGGCTACAACGGCTACACCTCGTGCCCGCCGATCACCCGGGTCGGCC
>DNSZ01000134.1 GCA_003500165.1 Paracoccaceae bacterium
CGGACCCGGTCGAAGACCGCGATCAACGAATTGCTCAGGGACTGATGGCACCGAATCGGGCAGCCGCGGCCCCGGCACCGGGTGCGCCGGCATCGCCCGACCAGCCGCATACGCCATCTGTCGCGCTGCCGCCGCCCGNNGGCGGCCCGGGAAGCTATTCCCGGGTCTTCGGCGATCTGGTCGCGGGCGGGCTGCGCGAAGCCGGCGCCGATGTGACCCGGATCGACCTCTCCGAGGATGTGCGCGACCTGCCGGGCCATGACGCCTATCTGGGCGTCGGCGACGAATTGCTGTGGCGCAACCCGCCGATCGTCGCAGCAATCCGCGGCATGGGTGGCCGCTGTGCCGACTTTCGCGCGCGCTACATGAACCCGCGGCCGACNNCGGCCGCGGCGATCCGTGCTTGCCGACATCCTGGCCCAATGCGCCGCGCTGCACCGTGAACGGCCGGAATGGCGGTTCTGGTTCATGTCGGATCGCGGTATCGTCGAGAACGATTTCCGGATGCCCGAGGCGGCGCACCGAACCTATCCCTTCACCGAGATCGCCTGGTATTATCGCCGCACCCATGTCGTGCTGCCGACCCATCGCGAGACCCAGGGGATGCTCGCGGCCGAGATCGCCATGTGCGGCGGGCTGACGGTCCTGCGGCCGTGGATGTATCCCGCCGAGCGGCGCGCCGAGATCCCGCATCTGCTCTACCGGCGCCGGCTGACCCTGCCCGAGACGGTGGATATCGAGGCCAACCGCCGCGTCGCGCTCGGCAACTTCTCGCCCGCCGCCTTTGCCGCGCGGGTCATGGCGGGGCTCGAAAGGCTGGTCCGGCTGCCGCGCCGTTGATCCGCGATGCCGGATGTGCCGGCCCGCTTTACGCCGGAGGGGCGCTGCGCCACTATGCCAGCGGTTCGANNGAGGTCGGCCGCAAGCCCGGCGACGGCCTGCCCGACGGTGCGACCGGCGCCGGGCTCCTGTGCTATGCCGGTGGCGTCGACGAGGCCGAAGCGGTGCGCGAGACGGTCGCGGTGCTGAAACGCGCCGACATGGCGCCGCTCGCCGTCGAGGGGGTGGGCACGCTCGCCGAACGGCGGGCGGCGGGCGAGGATGTCGACCCCGACGAGGAAAAGCTGGTGACCCAGGCGGCCGAACAGGACGCGGTGATCATCGCGCAGGTAACCCCGGTCTTCGACGACGGGGCCCGGGAATGACCGTCGACCCGGTCCATCTGACCCAAAGCCTGGTGCGCTGCCGGTCGGTCACGCCCGCGGAAGGCGGCGCGCTGGTGCTGCTCGACGAGGTTCTGTCCGAGGCGGGCTTCGCCTGCACAAGGGTGGATCGGGGCGGCGTGGCCAATCTGTTCGCCCGCTGGGGGCCCAGCGGGCATCGGCGCACGCTGGGCTTCAACGGCCATACCGATGTGGTGCCCACCGGCGATCCGGCCGCCTGGTCGGCGGACCCGTTTTGCGGCGCGCTGATCGACGGGAGTGTGTTCGGCCGCGGGTCGGTGGACATGAAATCGGGGGTGGCGGCCTTTGTCGCGGCGGCGACCGCGGTCATTCGCGATGCACCGCCCGACGGGGCGTTGATCCTGGCCATCACCGGCGACGAGGAGGGGCCGGCCACCGACGGCACCCGGGCCCTGCTCGACTGGATGGCCGAAAACGGCGAGGCGATGACCGCCTGCATCGTCGGCGAGCCGACCTCGGCGGCCTCAGTTGGCGACACGGTCAAGATCGGCCGGCGCGGGTCGCTGACGGCACGGATCACGGTCGCCGGCCGGCAGGGTCATTCGGCCTATCCCGACCGGGCATTGAACCCGCTGCCGCCGCTGGTGCGGCTGCTCGACCGGCTGGCCGGCGCGGAACTCGACGCCGGCACCGCGCATTTCGCCCCGTCAACCCTGGCGCTGACCACGATCGACACCGGCAACCCGGCGCAGAACGTGATCCCGGGCGCGGCGTCGGCAGGGGTGAATATCCGCTTCAACGACATCCATAGCGGCGAATCGCTCGTTGACTGGCTGCACCGCGCATGCGCCGCGGCCGAAGCCGACAGCGGGGTCGGCTTTGCCCTCGATGCCCGCATATCGGGCGAGGCGTTCGTCACCGAACCGGGCCCGTTCACCGAACAGGTCGCCGATGCGATCGCGACCGTGACCGGGGCAAGGCCGGCCTTTTCGACCACCGGCGGGACCTCGGATGCGCGGTTTGTCAAGGATCACTGCCCCGTGGTGGAGCTGGGCCTGGTCGGGCGCGGCCTGCACGAGGTCGACGAGGCGGTGCCGGCGTCCGATATCGAAAAGCTCGCCGCGATCTATGCGCAAGTGCTGCGGGGCTGGTTTGGCTGACCGGCGCCCGGCGCTGGCGATCATGCTGAAAATCCCCCGGCCGGGAAGGGTGAAGACCCGGCTCGCCCGCGATATCGGGACGGTGCCGGCTGCCTGGTGGATGCGCCACCAGACCGCACGGGTGATCCGCCGGCTGGCGCGCGATCCGCGCTGGCGGCTGGTGCTGGCGGTGACCCCGGACGCCGAGGGGATGGCCAGCCGGGCCCTGCCCCCGCTGCCCCGCCTGCCCCAGGGCGGCGGCGATCTGGGCCAGCGCATGGCACAGGTGCTGCGCGCCCTGGGGCCGGGCCGCGCGGCGCTGATCGGCGCCGATATCCCCGGCCTGCGGCCGCATCACATCGTGGCGGCCTTCCATGCGCTGGGGGATTGCGACGCCGTGCTGGGCCCGGCCGCGGATGGCGGCTTCTGGCTGGTCGGGCTGAAACATCCGGACCGCCAACCGACCGGCCTGTTCGCCGGCACGCGCTGGTCGACCGCTCACGCGCTGGCCGATACGCGGCCGACCCTGCCGGGCCGGGTGGCGGTGCTGGACGATGTGCTGGCCGATGTGGACGGCTTGGCCGATCTGGGGCAGGCGCGGCCCTGACCGGGTGCATATCCCGCATCCGCCCTTTCACTGTTCCCCAAATACGCATCGCACCCGCGCCACCGGCGCTGCGCATCCGTCCGCGCCCGCCGCCGCGCCAGGGCCCGCAAGGGCCGGGGCGGGCGGCCCGGCCCAACGGGCGGCGTCGCGCGGCAGCGCGATGCCGCCGGGCGGGAGCCCCCCGAGCCCGTCGAGCCCTTCGAGCCCCCCGGGCCCGCGCGGCGCCGGGGCGGGCGGCAATGCCGCCCCCTTGCCCGGGACGGGCCGTCCGCCCATATCTGTCCCATGCTCAAGCTGTCGCCGATCCTCATCGCCATCCTCTACGCCCTCGGCATGTATGTGCTCTCGGCCTGGCGGACGAACCGCCAGCTCGACCGGCAATCGACCGAGCTGGCCGATGCCCGGCTGCGCGAGCTGACCCGACGCATGGCGGCCGAAGTCGACCTGCCCGATCTCCGCGTCCATGTGTTCGAGATCGATCCGGTCAATGGCCTGGCCGCCCCCGACGGGCGCATCTTCATCACCCGGGGGTTCTACAACCGCTATGTCGCGGGCGAGGTCTCGGCCGAGGAGCTGGCCACCGTCATCGCCCATGAACTCGGCCATGTGGCGCTTGGCCATACCCGCCGGCGGATGCTGGACTTCTCGGGCCAGAACGCGATCCGGGTGGCGCTTGGCGGGCTTCTGAACCGGGTGATCCCGGGCTTCGGCTTCTGGCTGGCGGGGCTTGCGGCCAGCCTGCTGGCGGCGCGGCTGTCCCGCCAGGACGAATACGAGGCCGACGCCTATGCCTCGGCGCTGCTGACCAAGGCCGGCATCGGCACCGCGCCGCAGAAAAGCCTGTTTGCCAAGCTCGAACGGATGACGCCGGGCGGCTTCGGCACCCCGGCCTGGCTGTTGAGCCACCCCAAGACCGCCGAAAGGATCGCCGCCATCGAGGCGCGCGAGGCGCGCTGGCGGCAGCTGCCGCAGGCGTGATACCGACGCGCCGCGATCATGACCGTTCTCCGCCCCCTGCCCCGCCGGCCCGCCCGGGCCGCCGGCTGACCCGGGGGAGGCGCCCGATGCGCTATGCCGCCCATGACCCGTTCATCGCCGCAGCCCGGGCGCGTCCGGCGCTGTGGCGGCTGGTGCTGGGAACGGTGCTGGTCCTGATCTGCTTTGCGCTGTTTCCCCTGCCGCTGTTCGGGCTCGTCGTGCTGATCGGCGGGACCGAGGCGCTGCGCGATCTGTTCCGCAGCCTTGTCGCCATTGACACGCCGGGGGCGACCCTGCTGGTGCTGATGCTGTTTGCCGGCATGGTGCTGGGCACCGCACTGGCCGTCCGCCTGCTGCATCGGCGCGGTGCGGCCAGCCTGTTCGGCCCGTGGCCGCGGCTCTGGCGCCACTTCCTGATCGCGACAGCGATCGCGCTTGCGGTGTTCGCGCTGTCGCTGCTGATCCCGTCCGATGTCCCGGTTTCGGAAAACCTGCCGCCGCAGCTCTGGGCGCTGTTCCTGATGTCGGGGCTTGCCGCGCTGTTGTTGCAGACCGGCGCCGAAGAGATGCTGTTTCGCGGCTACCTGCAACAGCAACTCGCCGCACGGTTTCGCAGCCCGCTCGCCTGGGCCGTGCTGCCCAGCGGGCTGTTCGCGATCGGCCATCCGCCGCCGCCCGAACTGGGTGCGCAGGGCTGGCTGCTGGTGCTGCTGCCGGGCCTGTTCGGCCTTCTGGCCGCCGATCTGACGGCGGCAACCGGCAGCCTGGGCGCGGCCTGGGGCTTTCACTTTGCCAACAACATGGTCAGCCTGCTCGCGGTCGGGGTGTCGGGCCAGATCACCGGTCTTGCGCTCTATGTTGCCGAGGTGGACCTGTCGGACACCCGCGCGCTGCTCGGGCTGATGGCGTCGGCCGCGCTGACGACCCTGGCGATCTGGGCGGCGATCCGGTTTGCCCTGACCCGGCGGCGCCGGGTGCCGGCCGATGCCGCCACGACACCGGCGGCCAGCGATTGAGCCGGTTCGTCGCGCCGGCCCGGGCCGGTTCAGCCCGCCCAGCCGGGCGGGCGCTTTTCGATGAAGGCGGCGATCCCTTCCTCGGTATCGCGGTGCAGCATGTTCTCGACCATCACCTGCCCGGCATAGGCATAGGCGTCCGCCACCGGCATCTGGATCTGCTCATAGAAAGCCTGCTTGCCGATCTTGACCGCGCTCGACAGCTTGCCGGCCAGGGTGCCGGCGAGGTCCATCGTCGCGGCCTCGAGGTCTTCCGCCGGGACGACCCGGTTCACAAGCCCCATGGCGCGGGCCTCTTCGGCCTCGGCAAAGCGGCCGGTGGTCAGCATCTCGAACGCCATCTTGCGCGGCACGTTGCGCGACAGCGCGACCATCGGCGTCGAACAGAACAGCCCGATATTGACCCCGTTGACGCCGAACCGGGTGCCCTCGGCCGCCACCGCCAGATCGCAACTGGCGACCAGCTGGCAACCCGCCGCGGTAGCGATGCCATGCGGCGCCGCGATCACCGGCTGCGGCAGGCGCGGGATTTTCAGCATCATCTCGGTGCAGGTGTCGAACAGCGCCCTGAAGGCGGCCTGGCCACCATCGGGGGCCTGTCTTGCCTGGGTCATCTCCTTCAGGTCGTGGCCGGCGCAGAACGCCTTGCCGGCGCCGCGCAGGATCACCGCCTTGACCGACCGATCGTCCATCAGCGCGTCGAAGGCACCGTTGAGGGCGGCGAGCATCGCATCCGACAGGGCGTTGCGTTTCGCGGGCTGGTTCAGCGTCAGGATCCGCACCGCGCCGCGATCCTCGGACAGCAGAATCGGCTCTTCCATGGCCCAGCTCCCTTGTTCCCGGTCAAAGCTTCGGCCAAGCCTAGCCCGACAACGAGCGGAGCGAAAGCATGACCGATCCGGCGATGGACATCCCCGCGCTTCACGCCTTCCTGACCCGGGAATTCCCGCAGGTCGAGGGCGTGTTCCGGATCGAGGAACTGCGCGCCGATGGGGTGCGTGTGCGGATGCCGGTGACGGATGCCAATCTGCGCCCGGGCGGCACCGTGTCGGGGCCGTCCATGTTCGCGCTCGCCGATGTGGCGCTCTATATCGCGATCCTGGCGCGGGTGGGTCCGAAGGCACTCGCCGTCACCACCAATTGTTCGATCGACTTCATGCGCCGCCCCGGCCCCGTCGACATGCTGGCCGAAGCGCGGCTTCTGAAACTCGGCCGCAGCCTGGCGGTCGGCGACGCGCTGCTCTACTCGGAGGGGCTGGCCGAACCGGTGGCGCGCGCCGGCATCACCTATGCGCTGCCCCCGCCGCATATAGGGTAACATGATACCTCTTTCCTTGGCATCTGACAAGCAAGGGGAAAAGCCGTCTTTCGGGGATTGACGCGCCGGCGCCATGGCCCTAGACCGCACCCCTGACCTGCCGCAGCCGCGGCGCGAACGGATTGCATGAAATGAAAACCTACAGCGCCAAACAGGGCGACATCCAGAAGGACTGGGTGCTGATCGACGCCGAGGGCGTCGTGCTGGGCCGGCTTGCGGCGATCGTCGCGACCCGCCTGCGCGGCAAGCACAAGCCCGGCTACACCCCGCACATGGATATGGGCGACAACGTCATCGTCATCAACGCCGACAAGGTGCAGGTGACCGGCGCCAAGCGCGACCAGAAAATCCACTATCGCCACACCGGCTATCCCGGCGGGATCAAGCAGCGCACGACGCGCGAAATCCTCGAAGGCGACCACCCGGAGCGGCTGGTGATGCAGGCCGTCAAGCGGATGCTGCCGGGCGGGCGGCTGTCGCGTCGGCAGATGACCCATCTGCGCGTTTATGCCGGTGCCGAGCACCCGCATGAGGCGCAGCAACCGATCGCGGTCGATCTGGCGGCGATGAACAAGAAGAACACGCGGAGCGCATGAGCATGGCCCAGGATTTGACCGCATTGCAGGCGCTTGGCGCCGCCACCGGCGAACTGCCACCCGAAGCCGCGCCGGCCCCCCGCGAACCGGTGCGCGACGAATTGGGCCGGTCCTATGCCACCGGCAAGCGCAAGGATGCGGTGGCGCGGGTGTGGATTCGCCCCGGCTCGGGCAAGGTGACCGTGAACGGCAAGGACATCGCGGTCTATTTCGCGCGGCCGGTGCTGCAGATGATCCTGCGCCAGCCGTTTTCGGTGGCGGGCGTTGAAGGCGAATTCGACGTGATGGCGACCGTCAAGGGCGGCGGCCTTTCGGGGCAGGCCGGTGCCGTCAAGCACGGCATCTCGAAGGCGCTGCAGCTTTACGATCCGGGGCTGCGCGCAGCGCTGAANNAAGGCGCGCCGCAGCTTCCAGTTCTCGAAGCGGTAGGCACGCATCGAAGCCGTCTCCGAAGGGCCGCCTGCGGGCGGCCCTTTGCGTTGTCGGGCCGGCGCGCGACCGCTCCTCCGCCCTGCGGGCGACGTCGCGGTGCAACGGCGCGGCGCTTGTCAGCCGTCGCGGCCGCTCGCAGGACCCGCCATTGCCCCGCCCTGCGCTTTCGGCCATGTTCATCCGGGTCATGGGGGACGCCGATGCGCAAGTTTCTTGTCGTGCTCGACGACAGCCACGAATGCCTGAACGCCATGCGTTTTGCCGCGATGCGCGCGGCGAAGACGGGCGGCGGGGTGACGATCCTCGCGATCATCCCGCCTGAGGAGTTTCAGCACTGGCTCGGGGTGGGCGAGCGGATGCGCGCCGAGGCGCGCGAGCGGATCGAGGCACATTTCGAGGTCTTCGCGAAATGGATGCGCGACCGTCAGCGGATCGAGCCCGAGCTGGTGATCCGCGAGGGCAAGCAGGTGGCCGAGATTCTCGCCCAGATCAACGCCGACCGCGACATCGGCATTCTGGTCCTCGGTGCCGGCAGCGGGCGCGACGGGCCGGGCCCGATCATCGCCGAGTTGATGCGCGGCGCCGGCACCCTGCCGGTGCCGCTGACCATCGTGCCGGGGGGCCTGTCGAAGGAAGAGCTGGACGCCGTGGTCTAGCCCCGCGTCGCACGGCCGGACCATGCCAAGGCGCAACGGGCGCGACTCAGTGCACCTTGGCATCAGGCGTGTCTTGCGCGGCGCCGACGGCGCGGCCATAGCCGGAGCGATGACCCTTTCGGCCCGCATATCCACCGCACCGCTTGCCTTCGATCCCGCGATCGGGGCCGAGCTTGCCGCGCTCTATGGCGCGCAGGGCGGGCCGTTCCGCGATCTTGTCGCGGGTGCCGCGGGGTGCAGCCCGTTCCTGGCGGGCCTCCTGCGGCGCGAGCGCGACTGGCTTGAGGTCGCCGCCGCGGCCGACCCCGATGCGACCCTCGACGCGCTGATTGCGGGGCTTCCCGCAGGCGATGCCGCGGCCCTGGCCCCGGCGCTTCGGATCGCGCGGCGGCGCGTGGCGCTGCTTGTCGCCCTGGCCGATCTGGGTGGGGTCTGGGACCTCGATCAGGTGACGGGCGCCCTGACCCGCTTTGCCGACGCCGCGGTCCAGCAGGCGGTGACGACGCTGACCGCGGCCCAGATCGCCCGCGGCAAGATCCCCGGCGCCCGGGCCGAGGACGCCACCGCCGGCGCGGGCCTTGTCGTTCTGGCGATGGGCAAGATGGGCGCGGGCGAGCTCAACTATTCCTCGGACATCGATCTGATCGTGCTGTTCGACGAAGGCCGTTTCGACCGCGACGCCTATCACGACGCGCGCGCGGCTTTCCTGCGGATCACGCGCGGGCTGACGGCGCTGCTGTCGGATGTCACCGGCGAGGGCTATGTCTTTCGGACCGATCTGCGGCTGCGGCCCGACCCGTCGGTCACGCCGGTCTGCCTGTCGATGGAGGCGGCCGAACGGTATTACGAGAGCGCCGGCCGCGCCTGGGAGCGGGCTGCCTTCATCAAGGCGCGGCCCTGTGCGGGGGATATCGCGACGGGGCAGGCGTTTCTCGAACGGCTGCGGCCGTTCGTCTGGCGCCGCCACCTCGACTATGCGGCCATCCAGGACGCCCATGACATGCGGCTCCGGATTCGCAGCCACAAGGGCTTTGCCGGGCCGCTGAAGCTCGAGGGGCACGACATCAAGCTGGGCCGCGGCGGCATCCGCGAGATCGAGTTCTTCGCCCAGACCCGTCAGTTGATCGCGGGCGGGCGCGACCCCGCGCTGTGCGATCGGCGCACACGCCACGCACTGGCCGCGCTGGCCGCGCGGGGCTGGATTCCCGGCGCCGTGGCCGAGGCGCTCGACGCCGCCTATGTGGCGCATCGCACCACCGAACACCGGCTGCAGATGATCCACGATTCGCAGACCCAGACCCTGCCGCGCTCTGCCCCCGGCTTCGACCGGCTGGCCCGGTTCGAGGGCACCGCCGATACCGGCGCCTGGCGGGAC
Organism: Paracoccaceae bacterium; assembly: GCA_003500165.1. Classification (GTDB taxonomy): domain Bacteria; phylum Pseudomonadota; class Alphaproteobacteria; order Rhodobacterales; family Rhodobacteraceae; genus UBA10424. Next base: position 9,302 of record DNSZ01000134.1, read on the forward strand.
GCGTTGCGCGACCGGTTGTCGGCGACCGATGCGACGATCGAGCGGTTCTTCGCCCCGTCCGAGACCGCGGCCGAGCCGGGCCCGGCGCTGTCCGATGCGGCGCAGGCGATCGTCGCGCGCTGGCCGGCCTATGCCGCGCTGCGCTCGGAACGGGCGACCGATCTGTTCGAAAGGCTGCGGCCGCGGCTGCTGGCGCGCTTCGCCCGCTCGGCCGACCCCGACGCCGCGCTGGGCCAGTTCGACGGGTTCCTGGCCGGCTTGCCCGCCGGGGTGCAGCTGTTCTCGCTGTTCGACGCCAATCCGCAACTCATCGACCTGCTGACCGATATCTGCGCCGGCGCCCCCGGGCTGGCGGCCTATCTGGCACGCCACCCCGCCGTTCTTGACGCCGTGATCGCGGGGGAGTTCTTTGCCCCCTGGCCCGCGGTTCCCGCGCTGGCCGACGATCTGGCCGGGGCGCTGCAGCGGGCCGGCGACTATGAGGGTCAGCTCGACGCCGCCCGGGCCTGGATGCGCGAATGGCGTTTCCGGATCGGGGTGCATCACTTGCGCGGGCTGATCGACGGCCCCCGCGCGGCGGCCCAGTATTCCGACCTGGCCGAGGCGGTGTTGCGCGGGCTTTGGCCCGTCGTCGTCGAGAATTTCGCACGGCGCCACGGGCCGCCGCCAGGGCGGGGGGCGACCGTGGTCGCCATGGGGTCGCTTGGCGCGCGGCAGATGACCATCTCGTCGGATCTCGACCTGATCGTGATCTACGACGCCGCCGGGGCCGAAGGCTCCACCGGGCGTCGCCCGCTGGCCCCGACGGCCTATTACGCAAGGCTGACCCAGGCGCTGGTCACCGCGCTGACCGCGCGGATGCGGGCGGGTCAGCTTTATGACGTCGACATGCGGTTGCGGCCATCGGGCCGGCAGGGGCCGGTCGCCACGCCCTGGACCGGCTTTCAGGACTATCAGCGGCGCGATGCCTGGACCTGGGAGATCATGGCGCTGACGCGCGCCCGGGCCGTCGCCGGGGCCGATCGGCTGGCCGCGGATTTCGAGGCGTTCCGCCGGGCCCTTCTGGCCGAACGCGGCGATGCCGAGCGGGTGATCGCCGATGCCGGCGCGATGCGCGGCAGGATCGCCGCGGCGACCGATGCGGCGCGTCTGGCCGACCCCTGGGAGGTCAAACAGGGGCCGGGCCGGATCAAGGACATCGAACTGGCCGCCGAAGCCGCCGCGCTGATCGCCGCGGATACCGCCCGCACCACGCCGCAGCAATTGCGCGCCGGCCAGAAGGCGGGCTGGCCGCCGCCCGGCGACGCGCCCGCACTGATCCGCGCCTGGGGCCTGTTCCAGCGTCTCAATCAGGCGCTGCGGCTGGCGGTCGGTGGCCCCGAAGGGGTCGAGAAGCTGGGCGAGGCCGGGCGCGGCTTTGTGCTGCGCGAAGCCGGCGCAGACAGCGTGCCGGCGCTGCGCGAACGCCTGGCGGACGCCCAGGCCGATGCCGCGCGCCGAATTGACCGGCTGCTGCCGCGCACCGGATCGGACGAATGACCGAGGCTCCGAACCTGCCCGCCACGCCCGATCGCGACGATCCGTCCGGACTGATCGCCGAGGCCTACAGGATTGCCGGCATCGGCCCGACCGAATGCCGGTCGATCTTCGTCGACTGGGCGCTGAAGACCGACGATCCGGCCGCGGCGGCGGTGCGCCTGCTGGCGCTTCACGGCCCTGCCCACCCCGAGCACCCGATGACCGCGTTGCTGCGCGAAGCGCGTGGCGCGCCCCCGGCGCCCGGGCGTCGCGGCGGCCGCGCCGGTCGGCGGGGGTAGGGGCAGCCGGTATCGCATCCGGCCGTCATCCGCCCCCGGCCACGCCGGTGACGGTGCCGCCAATGCCGTCCCAGTCGCCGCGGCCCAGAATCCGATCGGGGTTGGTCGGGGGCGGCATCGCGATGTCGGACAACCGGCGAAACCCGAAGCGGCCGTAATAGGGCAGATCGCCGATCAGCATCACCCGCACCCAGCCCGTCGCCGCGGCCCGGTCCAGGCTGGTGCGAATCAGCGCAGCCCCCAGCCCCTCGCCCTGGTGGGTCGGGTGCACCGCGACAGGCCCCAGCAACAGGGCGGGCGCCGATCCGACACGCACCGGCCAGTAGCGGATCGCGCCCGCGACCGGGGCCGTCGGAGCGTCGCGGGCGACCAGCGACAGGCCGGCCACCGGGTCCGTGCCGGCCCGCAGACGGTACGAGGACAACGCCGTCCGCCCCGGGCCGAACGCCAGATCGTAAAGCGCTTCGACCTCCGATGCGTCGCGGGGCTGTTCCGGCACCAGCTCCACCCTTGCCCCCTGTTTTCGCTGGCAGATTGCCTAGCACGCCGCTAGGTCGACCGGCAATGTGACGCGGAAACGGAGCCACGCCGATGTTCTATCGCCCCGAAGACGGCCACGGCATGCCGCACAACCCGTTCGGCGCGATCGTGGCGCCGCGCCCGATCGGCTGGATCGCGACCCGCGCGGCGGATGGCGGCGAGAATCTTGCGCCCTATTCGTTCTTCAACGCGGTGGCGTATGAGCCGCCGCAGGTCATGTTCGCCTCGACAAGCGCCAAGCCCGACCGCCCCGGCACCAAGGACAGCGTCGCCAATATCCGCCAGACCGGGGTGTTCTGCGTCAACATCGTCGAGGCGGCGAAGGCCGACGCGATGAACGCCACCTCGGGGCCATGGCCGCGCGAGACGGACGAATTCACCCTGGCCCGAATTGCCCGGATGGCCTGCACGACGATCCCCTGTTCGCGGGTGGTCGGCGCGCCGGCGGCGCTTGAATGCGAACTCGTTCGGATCGAACAACTGCCGGGCGAGGCCAATTTCGTCGTCTTCGGCGAGGTTCGCGGGGTGCATATTCGCGACGACTGCATCATCGGCGGTCGGGTCGATGTGCGGGTCTACCAGCCGCTCGCCCGGCTTGGCTATCGCGACTATACGAGCGTGACCGAGGTGTTCACCCTGGCCCGGCCCGACGATTGACCGGCCCACCGCGGTGCGCGCCCGCCCCCCGGATCGGGCGGGTGGGCGGGTGGGGCCCGATCCGGGGGGCGGGCATCAGGCCTCGAGCATGCGGCGCAGCAACTCCACATCCTCGGCGATCTGGCTGTCATGGGCGCGCAGGTCTTCAATCTTGCGCACCGCATGGATCACCGTCGTGTGGTCGCGCCCGCCGAACCGGCGCCCGATCTCGGGCAACGATTTGGAGGTCAGCTTCTTCGACAGATACATCGCCACCTGGCGCGGCCGGGCGATGGTGCGGGTGCGCCGCGTCGACAACAGGTCCGACATGCGCAGATTGTAATGCTCGGCCACCTTGCGGATGATCTCCTCGATCGTGACCTTGCGGTCGGATGCCCGCAGGATGTCGGCCAGGCAGTCCTGGGCCAGGTCGAGCGTGATCTCGCACCCGACCAGCGACGCAAAGGCAAAGAGCCGGGTCAGCGCGCCTTCCAGCACGCGGACATTGGTGGATATCCGGTGGGCGAGAAATTCCAGCACCCCCGGCGCGATTTCGAGTTCGGGATAAAGCGCGCTTTGCGCCGCGACCTTCTGCTGCAGGATGCCCAGGCGAAGCTCGTAATCGGTCGGATGCAGATCGACCAGCAACCCCCATTGCAGGCGCGACTTGATCCGCTCCTCCAGCCCGTTGATCTCGCCCGGGGCGCGATCAGCCGAGATGATGATCTGCCGGTTCTGCTCCACCAGCGCGTTGAAGGTGTGAAAGAACTCCTCCTGGGTCGATTCCTTGCCGGCGATGAACTGGACATCGTCGACCATCAGCACGTCGACCGACCGAAACATCTCCTTGAAGCCGATCATGTCCTTGAACCGCAGCGCCTGGATGAAACGGTTCATGAATTTCTCGGCCGACAGGTACAAAACCCGCGCCGCCGGGTCGCGGGCGGTGATCTCCCAGGCGATGGCATGCATCAGATGGGTCTTACCGAGGCCGACACCGCCGTAAAGAAACAGCGGATTGAAGGTCACCGCGCCACCTTCGCCGACCCGGCGGGCGGCGGCATGGGCCAGCGCATTCGGCTTGCCGACGACGAAACTGTCGAAGGTAAAACGCGGGTCGAGCGGACTGCCCGCCGCCTCGGCTTCGTCGCGGGTCTCGCCGTTGCGCGCGGCGGCAGGCGGGCGGTCCGCCACGCAGCGGTCGGCAGCGACCTCGAACGCCAGCCTTTCGACCCCCGAACCCGAGGCGCGCAGCAATTTCAGGATCTCTTCCCCGAAATTCCGTGCGACCCATGTGCCCATGAACGAGGTCGGTACCCGAAACCGGGCCACCCCATCATCTATCCCGCAAATCTCCAGCGGTTCGATCCAGTTGCGATAGGCGTCCTGTCCGACCGTGGACTTCAGCGCCGCGCGAGCATTCCCCCAGGTATCGTCCGTCATGTCCCATCCGAATCGTTCTTGGCGTTTCTTGTTTTCGATCCGGCACGCGGCGGCAGCCCCGCATCCGGTGGCGACCGCGTCACTCGTTTCGGGGCCGGACGCGGGCGGGGCGCCAATACGGGCGCTGCAGCGGACTCCGCGGCAGACGAAGACCGGCAAACAAAATCCCACCTTGCCCGGGCGCGCGGCCCGGGCCCGTCAAAGCCCGTTCTGGAGTATCTGAGTCGCTGTGCCTTGCTAGCAACCGCGACCCGACCGGCGCAACAAAACTTCGCGCTTGACGCGCCCGATCCGCCGCGCGCGATTCTCTCCGATCGGGGTCGAGAGCCGCGCCGGCAGTTGCCGGACAGAGGCTTACGACGTCGCGCCCGATCGGCAAGAAACCGCCTAGAAACGAAAAAACCGGCGCTCGGCGCCGGTTTGTCGCGGGGTGGGCTGGGCGATCAGCTGCCCAGCATCTTCACCCGGGCCGAAAGCCGCGACATTTTGCGCGCTGCGGTGTTCTTGTGCACGACGCCCCTTGTGACCCCGCGCATCAGTTCGGGCTGGGCGGCGCGCAGGGCCGCGGCGGCCTTTTCGGCGTCACCCCCGGCGATCGCCTCCTCGACCGCGCGCAGATAGGTCCGGATGCGGGACCGGCGCGCCCTGTTCACCTGGGTGCGGCGCAGCACCTGACGGGCGCGCTTCTTCGACTGCAGCGAGTTCGCCATGCTTCCTTGTCCGATCGTTGCCTTGTCAAAGGGCGCCGGGTAGACCGCGCCGCCGCGCCTGTCAAGCGGCGCATGGCCCCTATTTGTCGCGGAATTGCGGCTCGCGCTTTTCGAGGAAGGCCGCCATGCCTTCGGTCTGATCCTCGGTCGCGAACAGGGCGTGAAACAGGCGACGCTCGAATCGCAGGCCTTCTTCCAGCGGCGTCTCATAGGCGCGGTTGACCGCCTCCTTGGCGGCGATCACCGCGATCTGCGACTTTTCGGCGATCTTGTGGGCGGCCGACAGCGCCTCGTCGATCAGCTGCTTGGCCGGAACCACCCGGCTGACCAGGCCGACACGGTCGGCCTCTTCGGCGCCCATGAAGCGGCCGGTCAGGTGCATTTCCATCGATTTCGACTTGCCGACGAATCGTGTCAGCCGCTGGGTGCCGCCGATGCCGGCAATGACGCCCAGATTGATCTCGGGCTGGCCGAATTTCGCGGTGTCCGCGGCGATGATGAAATCGCACATCATCGCCAGCTCGCAGCCGCCACCCAGGCAATAGCCCGCGACCGCCGCGATGATCGGCTTGCGGCAGGCCCGGATGCGGTCGATCTCGGCGCCGAACAGATCGCCCAGAAACGCATCGACGAAGCCTTTCCCGGCGATCTCCTTGATGTCGGCCCCGGCGGCGAACGCCTTTTCGGAGCCGGTCAGAACGATCGCCCTGACCTTTTCGTTGGCGTCCATCGCATCGACCGCATCGGCCAGTTCGCCAATCAGCTGGCTGTTGAGCGCGTTGAGCGCCTCGGGCCGGTTCAGCCGGATCAGGGCGACATGGTCCTCGACCTCGACGTTCAGGGTTTCGTAGGCCATGCGCGGCATCCTGTTCGGTTGCGACCGGGCGCAAGTCCTAGCACCGTTGGGCGTTCGATCAAGCTATCTCTGGCAGGACGGGCAATGAAAGCTCGACCGCCCGGCTTGCACGATGCGGTGCACCGTGCCGGTGCATTCGGGTCGCGGGCAGGGCGCGCCCGCACGATCGTAGACAGCGAAGCGGTGCTGGAAATAGCCCAGCTCGCCATCGGCCTGGCGATAGTCGCGCAACGAGGCACCGCCCGCCGCGATGGCGTCGGCCAGCACCGCGCGGATCGCATCATGCAGCCGGATGGCCCGGGCCGGGCCGACGCTACGCGCCAGCCGGCGGGGCGACAGCCCGGCGCGCCACAGCGCCTCGCAGACATAGATGTTGCCCAGCCCGGCGACGACCCGCTGGTCAAGCAGCGCGGCCTTCAGCGGCGTCCGCCGTCCGGCCAGCCGGGCGCGCAGGGTCTCGGGCGAGAAGCGGTTGCCCAGGGGTTCGGGGCCGAGACGGGCAAGCAGCGGATGCGCCGCAAGGGCGGCGGTCGCGACCAGGTCCATGGCGCCGAACCGGCGCGGATCGTTGAAGGTCACCCGGCTGCCGTCATCGAGGTCGATCACCACATGGTCATGCGGTTCGGCCGCCGGATGGGCGTGGTGGAACCGCGCCGGATTGGCCCGCGCCGCACCCCCGCCCGACACCAGCAGCCGGCCCGACATGCCAAGATGCACGATCAGCGTCTCGCCGGTATCGAGGCCGGCGAGCAGATATTTCGACCGGCGCCCCAGCGCCCCCACCCTGGCC
>DNSZ01000103.1 GCA_003500165.1 Paracoccaceae bacterium
CGGCGGCGCTGCTGGGCGCGCTGTGGGCCGTGGTGGCAGCGGTGAGCGTCGCCGTCGCGATGAGCTTCTTCACCGGGTCGGGGTTTCGGCCTTCGGGCCTTTGGGCCGTGGGTTTCGGCGCCGCTGCGGGCCTGGTCGCGCTGGCCCTGCCCCGCCGCCCGGCGGCGGTGGCGCTCGCCGCCCTCGCCGCGCTTGGCCTGGTGTTTCTGGGCTCCGGACCGGTCTTGGTGGCTGCCGATGTCGGGACGCTGCACCGCGCCATTGCCGGCATCGCGCTGGGGCTGGCGACAGCGCTGCCGCTTGGCGCGATGCTGCGCGGGCTGCCCCGTGGCCGCCTGACCCGGCACGAATTCGAGGAGGCGGTAATCCGCTTTCTGATGGCCTTCGGCTATCTGTTCTTTGCCGCGATCGTCTTGATCCCGTTCTATGTGATGGTGATGACCAGCCTGAAGAATCAGGCGCAACTGATGGCAAATCCACTCGATTTCTCGATCGACCTCGGGTCGGGGACGGCGCTTTTCCGCAGCTATGTGGAGCTTTTTCGCGACTTCAACTTCGGCCAGTACATGTGGACGTCGTTTTACGTTTCGGTCCTGACGGTGCTCTTCACGCTGCTCTTCAGCGTGCCCGGCGCCTATGCCGTGGCACGGCTGCGCTTTGCCGGCCGGGCGGCGTTCTCGCGCTCGATCCTGCTGATCTACATGGTGCCGATGATCGTGCTGGCGCTGCCGATCTACATGGCGTTTTCGGTGACCGGGCTCAGGAACACNNATCCTGGGTCTGGTGCTGATCTATCCGGTCACCACGATCCCGGTCGCGCTTTACATGCTGCAGGGCTATTTCCGCGGCCTGCCCGCCGAGGTCGAGGAAGCCGGGCTGATGGATGGGCTCAGCCGGTTGCAGGTGATCCTGCGGATCACCCTGCCGCTCGCCCTGCCCGCCATGGCCAGCGTGTCGCTGTATGTCTTCATGATCGCCTGGAACGAGTTTCTGCTCGCCTTCATGCTGCTCGACGACCCGTCGAAATTCACCCTGACCCGCGGGGTGGCGATGCTGAACTCCTCCGAGATCCCGCGCCAACACCTGATGGCCGGCGCGGTGATCGCGACGCTGCCGGTGATGGCGCTGTTCCTGGGGCTCGAGAAATTCATGACCCGCGGGCTGACCGCGGGCGCGGTGAAGGGATAGGCGCGATGGACACCGACCGGCTGGACAGCGAGGCCCGTGCGATCCTGAAGGGCAACGACCGGGGCGGCTACACCATCCCGACGGCGGGCCTTTACCCCTATCAATGGAACTGGGACAGCGCGTTTTCCGCGCTTGGCATCGCCACCTTCGACCCGGCCCGCGCCTGGACCGAGCTCGAGACGCTGCTGTCGGGCCAGTGGGATCACGGGATGGTGCCGCATATCCTGTTCCACCGCCCCGATCCGGGCTATTTCCCGGGGCCCGACATCTGGGCCGGGCGCGGCCCGATTGCCAGCTCCGGCATCACCCAGCCGCCGGTCGCCGCCACCGCCATCCGCTGGCTGCTGGCGCGCGACCCGGCCGGGCGCGACCGGGCCGCCGCGCTTTTCCCGGGGCTTCTGGCCTGGCACCGCTGGTTCATGACCTATCGCTGCGCGGGCGGCCGGATCTTTGTCACCCATCCCTGGGAATCGGGCCGCGACAACGCCCCCGACTGGGATGGGGCGATGGCCGCGATCGACCCGGTCGGCGTCGCGCCCTATCGCCGCCGCGACACCGACCATGTGGATGCCGCGATGCGGCCGACCAAGGCCGATTACGACCGCTATCTGTGGCTGGTGCAGTTCGGCCGCGACATCGACTGGAATGCCGCACAGATCGCCCGCGACTGCCCGTTTCGCGTCGCCGATCCGGGCATGCATTTCATCCTGCTGCGGGCAACCCGCGATCTGGGTGCGCTGGCGGCCGCGCTTGGCCAGGACAGCGCCGAGATCTGCGGCTGGATCGCGACGCTGGAGGCGGGCGCCGAGGCGCTGTGGAACCCCGATCTGGGTGCCTTCGATGCCTTTGATCTGAATAGCGGCGCGCGCGCCGGCGCGCTGACCAACGGGTCGTTCCTGTGCTGGTATGGCGGCATCGACCGGCCCGGGATGCGCGCCCATCTGGCCCGGGTGACGGCCGCCCTGCCCCATGGCCTGCCCAGCCTCGACCCGGCCGATCCCCGGTTCGAGGCCAAGCGCTACTGGCGCGGCCCGGTCTGGGCGGTGATGAACCTGATGGCTGGCATCGGCATGGCCGATATGGGGCTGCGGGCCGAGGCCGAAGCGCTGCGCCAGGGCACCGCCCGGCTGATCGGCGAGAACGGCTTTGCCGAGTATTTCGACCCGGTGACGGGCGCGCCGGCCGGGGGCGGGGCGTTCTCCTGGACCGCCGCGGTCTGGCTCGCCTGGGCCTCACCCAGTTCACAGGGGGGCTGAGACATGGGTGCGATCACCTTGCAATCGGTGGAAAAGTGGTTCGGAGATACGCAGGTGATCAGGGGCGTCGACCTGGACATCGCCCAGGGCGAGTTCGTGGTCTTTGTCGGCCCGTCGGGCTGCGGGAAATCGACGCTGCTGCGGATGATCGGCGGGCTCGAAGAGACCTCGCGCGGGGCGATCCTGATCGACGGGCGCGACGTGACCGCCGAACCGCCGGCCAGGCGCGGGTTGACCATGGTGTTCCAGTCCTATGCGCTCTACCCGCATATGTCGGTGCGCGAAAACATGGGCTTCTCGCTGAAGATGGCGGGCGCGCCCAAGGCCGAGGTCGATGCCAAGGTCGATCGCGCGGCCGATATCCTGAAGCTGGGCGCCTATCTCGACCGGCGGCCCAAGGCGCTGTCGGGCGGCCAGCGCCAGCGGGTGGCGATCGGCCGGTCGATCGTGCGCGACCCGACGGCGTTTCTGTTCGACGAACCGCTGTCCAATCTCGACGCCGCGCTCAGGGTCGAGATGCGCTATGAAATCGCCAAGCTGCACCAGAACCTGGATGCGACGATGATCTATGTCACCCATGACCAGGTCGAGGCGATGACGCTGGCCGACCGGATCGTGGTGCTGGAATTCGGCACCATCGCCCAGGTCGGGCACCCGCGCGCGCTGTACGAACGGCCGGCCAATCTGTTCGTGGCGCAGTTCATCGGCTCGCCCAAGATGAACGTGCTGCCCTGCGAAGCCTCGGGCGCGACGTATCGTCTGCCCGGCGGGCGCGGCGGCGCCTATCCGGGGGCCCGCACACCGGCGCATCTGGGCGTCCGGCCCGAACATATCGCGATCGGCCCGGGCGGCAGCGGCCAGTGCGACGGCGTCGTCGATCTGGTCGAGTATCTGGGCGCCGACACCTTCGTGATCGTCGATGCGGGCGGCCTTGGCCGGATCACCATTCGCACCGATGGTCAGGCGGTGCCCCGGCCCGGCGAGACGGTCGGCCTGCACTTCGCCGAACAGCATCTGCATTTCTTCGATGCCGAGGGTCATGCGGTGGCGCATCGCTGAGCCGGCGGGAGGCGGACGGCCGTTCCCGGCGACCGTTGGTATCACCCCCCTTCGCGCCAGTAATCGGCCATGATCTCGCGCGCCCAGTCCGGCTCTGCCAGTGGGTCTGGCCGGTCAAAGCCCGACATCGCCGGTTTCAGGTCCAGGACCGGGGTGCCGTCGATCGCATCGAGGCCCGCAACCGCCAGTTCGGTGCCCAAAACGGCGACGATCCGGCAGGTCGTCAGACCCAGCCGGTTCGGCCGGTTCCTGCCGCGCTGCGCGAAAATCCCGACGCGCGGCCAGGCGCGGTTGCCGCGGGGGTGGCGGGCGCCGGTCTCGATCTTCTCGGCCCGCACCAGGTGGAACAGAAAGATCACATGGACGTGGGAGAAGCCGTCGAGCCCCGCCAGGGCCTCGGGGCCGAACCGGTCGGAATCGAGAACGATCCGCGCCACGATCCCGCCCCAATCGTCGTCGATCGGCGCAGTTCGGGCGCTGTGCACCTGGCCGATCGGCGTCAGGCTGAGAGGCTTGGCCATCTGCGTCCCTCCGGGCGGATGAAGACCCGTCTTATGCCAAAGCGCAACGGGTGGCGCCAACGCCGCCTCAGCCCCCCGGGCACCATCGGCGTGCCGAACCCGCAAGGCGGCTTGACCGACGGTGCGACCGGGTGCTACCCTACCAGCATGACCGTGAAGCCCTCTGTCTCGCTGACCGACGCGCAATACACCTTCGCGCTCGAGATGGTGGCGCAAGGCCGCTATGCCAGTGTCAGCGCGGTCCTGCAGCAGGGGCTCGAATTGCTGCGCAACCAGGCCGAGGCCGAGGAGCTGGAAACCGCGGCGCTGCGCGCCCTGCTGGCCAGCCGGGCCCGCGAGACGGTGATGGACGCCGCCGCCTTCGAGGCCCGGATCGGGGCGATGATCGACGAAAGGCGTCGCGCCTTTGGCCCGGCCTCCTGATGTCGCAGCGCCCGTTGCGGGCGATCTGGCGGCCGTCTTCGACCACCTTTGCGAGGGCTACCGCGCGCTTGGCGAGGCCGGGCCGACGGCCGCCGCCCATGCGTCCGAGCGGGTCCGCGCCATCCTGACCGCGGCCCAGGCGATGGCCCAGGCATCCGACCGCGCCACCCGCCGCGACGATATCTGGCCGGGCGCCCGCCGTATCGAAATCGACCGGGCGGTGTACTGGTTGCTGGCCGAGCCGGGGCAGGACCGCCCGCGCCTTGTGGCGGTGCTGTTTGGCGGGCCGGCGGACGTCCGGCGGATGCTGATCCGGGCGCTGGCCGAGGGCTGATCCTTGCGCCGCTCTGGCAGACCGCGAGGTGCGATCCCGATTGCGGGCGGCGCCCACCTTGCCTAGGCTTACCGCGAAAGGGGCATGGCCCCAACGGCATGGGGGACGACATGAAGGACATGAAACGGCCCGAGGAACCGGCGGGGCCCCTGATCCTTGGCGCCTATGGCGCGGCGCTGGCCTGCGGCGTGTTGGCGTTGCTGGTCTTCGGACGCAGCGCAAGCGACGCCGAGCTGATCCTCTATCTGATCGGCGTGGGGGTCGGCGGCTTTGGCCTGTGGCGCAACTGGAAGCGCGACAAGGTGTAGGGTCGGGACCAATTGCATTGGGAACAGCCTGCACCTCGTGCCAACGGTCATTCTCGGTGAGTGTTGGCATTAACCGCTCCTTAGGCGGGTGCCTGCTAGGCCGGAGGCGGGGAATGGGATGAACAGGGGTGCGGGGCCATGGCTTCGGCGGGCCACAATCGACCGATCATCAAGCGCAAGAAGGTGATCAACGAGGCGGGCCATCATGGCGGCGCCTGGAAGGTTGCCTATGCCGATTTCGTCACCGCGATGATGGCCTTCTTCATGCTGATGTGGCTGCTCAACGCCACGACCGAGGATCAGCGCAAGGGCATCGCCGACTATTTCAACCCGACGATTCCGATCTTTCGGGTTTCGGGCGGGGGCGACGGCGCGACCCGCGGCGAAAGCATCATCGCGCAGGAGGACAAGGCCGAATCGGGCCAGCGCGGCGAACCCGACCCCGAACGCGACCCCGAGGCGGCGCTGCGCCAGGCCGGCAGCGGCGCCTCGCCGTTCTGGCAGCAGGCCAGCGGCGCCGACGCGCTGGAAGAGGTCGAAACCCTGCTGAAGGCGACCGGCGGGGAAAGCGCGGCCGCCGACCGGCTGCTGCGCCATATCCGCACCCGGGTGACCGATGAGGGACTGATCGTGGAGATCTTCGACCTGCCCGACAGCGCGCTTTTCGCCCCGGGCAGCGCCACGCCCGAACCGATCCTGGAAGACCTTGCCGCCATGCTGTCGGACGTGTTTGCCATCGTCTCCAACAATCTGGCGATTGCCGGGCACACGGCCGCACGTCCCATCGTCGTCGCCGACAACCCGGTCTGGCAGCTGTCGGCCGAGCGCGCCGATGCGATGCGCCTGCTGATGAAGGGCGCCGGCTTCGCACCCGCCCGGCTGTCACGGATCGCCGGCCATGCCGACCGCGCGCCGGCCGATCCCGACCCGATGGCGCCGCGCAACAACCGATTGGAGCTGACATTGCTGCGAAACGGGCGCTGACCGGTCCGGCCAATCCCGGGGCCATTGGCCCGCCGCGCGCGAAGCGTGGCGGATTTTATCTGTTAGGCGCGTATTAACTCGCCCGCGCCACGATGGCGCCGAACAGGGTCGCCAAAGGGCTTGCACAGCATGACGCTCTCCTCCTCGCTCAACGCCGGCGTATCGGGTCTCAACGTGAATGCCACCCGGCTCGCCACCATATCGGACAACATCGCCAATTCGTCGACCTATGGCTACAAGCGCGCCGGCGCCGAATTCCAGGCGATGGTGATCGGCGGTAGCGACAGTTCCTATCAGGCCGGCGGCGTCCGGGCGAGCAGTTTCCGCATGATCGACGAGGGCGGTACGCTGATCTCCTCGGCCAATGCCACCGACATCGCGATCGACGGGGGCGGTTTCCTTCCGGTCACCGATCAGGCTGCGATCGACAACGCCGCGCCGCCCCTGAAACTGACCACCACCGGCTCGTTCCGCCCCAATGACGAGGGCTATCTGATCTCGCAGACCGGTCTTGCGCTGATGGGCTGGCCGGCCGGAACGGACGGCACGGTGCCCGACTTCCCCCGCGAATCCGCCGCCGGGCTGGAGCCGATCCGGATCAACCTCAACCAGTATGTCAGCAATCCGACAACGCAGGTCAGTCTGCGCGTCAATCTGCCCGCCTCCGACACCGAAGCCGGTGCGCCAGGCGATGCGCGCCGCCTGACGGTGGAATATTTCGACAACCTCTCGACCTCGAAAACCCTGACGCTGGCCTTTACGCCGACCGTGCCGGCAAACGGGTTGTCGAACGAATGGACGCTTGTCGTATCCGATTCCGCCACTGGCGGTACGATCGGCGAATACACCATCCTGTTCGACGATAGCCAGGCCACCGGTGGCACCATCGATACGGTTACCGCGGTGTCTGGCGGCGCCTATGACAGCGACACCGGCGCGGTCACGGTGACCACGGCTGGCGGGGACATCGACCTGTTTCTCGGCCTTCCGGGGGAGGGCGACGGGCTGACCCAGCTTTCGGATGGCTTTGCGCCGGTCTCCATTACCAAGGACGGCTCGCAGGTCGGCAATCTGACATCGGTCGAATTCGACGCCGACGGGTATCTCAATGCCATCTACGATTCGGGCTTCAGCCGGCGGATCTATCAGGTTCCGCTGCTCGACGTGCCGAACCCGAACGGGCTCCGGTCGCTGTCGAACCAGACCTACACGCCGACCGCCGAAAGCGGCGCGTTCTATCTGTGGGATGCCGGCAACGGCCCGACGGGCCAGATGGTCGGTTATGCACGGGAGGAATCGACCGTCGATGTGGCTGGCGAGCTGACCCAGCTGATCCAGACCCAGCGGGCCTATTCCTCGAACGCGACAGTCATCCAGACCGTGGACGAAATGTTGCAGGAAACGACGAACCTCAAACGGTGATCCGGTCACGCGGCGGCCGGATCCGTGACGGAGGCCGCAGATGAGCATAACCGGCGCGGTGGCCAATGCGCTTTCCGGCCTGACCGCCTCGGCGCGCTCTGCCGAGGTGATCTCCTCCAACATCGCCAATGCGATGACCGACAGCTATGCCAGGCGCGAGGTCGTGCTGGCCAACCAGGTGCTGGGCAGCACGGGCGCCGGTGTCCGGGTCGCCGATATCGCCCGGGTGACCGATCAGACCGCCATCGCCGAACGCCGGCTGGCCCGCGCCAGCCTGGGCGCGGCCGAGGTCACGGCCGGTTTCCACGCCCGGATGGAGGGCACGATCGGGATGCCCGGCGAGGCCGGCGCGCTGACCGGGCGGATCGACACGCTCGAAGGCGCGCTGGCCGAGGCCGCCAGCCGCCCCGAGGACAGCGCCCGGCTGCAGGCCGTCGTCGATGCGGCGGACCGGCTGGCGGGATCGATGAACCTGATCTCGACCGAGATCAGCACGATCCGCGTGACCGCCGATCGCGAAATCGCCGACAAGGTCACCGAGGTCAACGACACCTTGTCGCGGATTGCCGGGCTGAATGGCGAGATCCGCCTGCACCAGGGATCGGGGCGCGATATCTCGGCCCTGCTCGACGAACGCCAGCGATTGATCGACCAGGTTTCGCAGAACATCCCGATCCGCGAAATACCGCGCGGCAATGGCGAGATCGCGCTTTATTCGACCGCGGGCGCGGGCCTGATCGAGGGCAGCAAGGCGGCCGAAATCGGGTTCACGCCCGCCAATGTCATCACCCCGCAGATGTCGCAGGCGGGCGGGCAGCTTTCGGGCCTGACGCTCGACGGGATCGAAATCGCCACCTCGGGCACGCGCCAGCCGCTGGGCGGCGGCGCGCTGGGTGCGCTGTTCGAGGTGCGCGACACGCTCGCGCCGCAGGCCCAGAGCCAGATCGATGCGCTTGCCCGCGACCTGTATGAGCGCTTCGCAGATCCCGCGGTCGATCCCACGCTGGCCGCTGACGAGCCGGGCCTGTTCATCGATGATGGCGGCGCCTTCGACGCGGCCGAAGAGCTGGGCCTGGCCGGCCGCATCGCCCTGTCGTCGCTGGTCGACCCGGCGCAGGGCGGCGCGCTGTTGCGGCTGCGCGACGGGCTTGGCACCGGCGCCGTACCGGGGCCGGTTGGCGACGCCACCCGGATCAATGCCCTTGGCAGTGCGCTGGCCGCACCGCGCGAGCCGGCTTCGGGCGATTTCTCCGGCGGCGCGCTGTCGGCGACCGGGCTTGCCGCAGAAATGTTGTCACTCAACGGCACGGCGCGCCAGACCGCCGAGGCGGATGAGACCTTTGCCAGCTTCATGGCCACGACCTATGACACGCGGGTTCTGGAAATCGGCGTCGATACCGATGTCGAGCTGCAGAACCTGATGGTGGTCGAAACCGCCTATGCGGCGAATGCGCAGGTTTTGCGGACCATCGACGAAATGCTGAAAACTGTCCTGGCCATCTGACGCAGGAGGCGGCGTTGCAATTTCAGACCATCGGCGATCTGGCGGCGCATCTGACGCTGCGCGGGCACAATGCCCGGGTCTCGGGCAATGTCGACCGGCTGTCCAACGAGGTGGCCAGCGGCCGTCTGTCCGATCTTGCGGGCAGCGTGCGGGGCAACTTCCGGCCGCTGGCGCAGATCGACCGCGATCTGACGCTGGTCAATCGCCATGTCACCGTGGCGGCCGAGGCGGCGCTGCGCGCCGATGCCGAGGAGACCACGCTCGACCGGGTGCACGCGGCGCTCGACACCACGCTGTCGGTCGTCATCACCGCCGGCGACACCCCGACCGAGCACATGCTGGCCGCCGCCGAGCGGCAGGCCAGCGCGGCGTTCGGCGATATCGTCTCGGCGCTCAACGGCCGCGCCGTGGGCCAAAGCCTGTTTGCCGGCATCGCCACCGACAGCCCGGCGCTGACCGACGCCGCGGCGATGCTGGACACGCTCGCCACCGCGGTGGCCGGCGAAACCGGCGCGGCCGGCCTTCATGCCGCCGTCGATGCCTGGTTCGACGACCCCGGCGGGGGCTATGAGACCGAGGGCTATCTTGGCAGCGCAACGGTGCGGGCGCCGCTGGCGATCGGCGAGGATGTCGTCCTGGCGGCAGGGCCGACCGCGCTCGACCCCGCGATCCGCGCGGTCCTCGCGCCGCTCGCCACCCTGGCGCTGGCCGATGCGCAAACCCCTGCCCTGTCGATCGACGAACGCACCGCGCTGGTCGATCTGGTGCGGGCCGATCTTCTGAACGCGGGTGGCAGACTGACCGCGCTGCGCGGCGACACCGGCGCGCGCCAGGCGACCATCGACAGCCAGCAATCGGCCCTGGCCGCCGAGCGCGGCGCGCTCGAGATCGCCCGGTCGGGCATCACCGATGCCGACCCCTATCAGGCGGCGATCGAGCTTGAGGCGGCGACGGCACAGCTTGAAATCCTCTACACCATCACCGGGCGGCTGTCGCAGCTCAGCCTGGTGAATTTCCTCAGATGACGCGCATGGCCGTTCCGATCCGGCGCCTGGTGGCGTTCCTGGGGATGACCCTGCTGGCCGCCATGCTGGCCGCCCCGGGGCTGGCGCAACAGGTGCGGCTGAAGGATCTGGTCGATATCGACGGGGTGCGCGGCAACGATCTCGTCGGCTATGGGCTGGTGGTCGGGCTCAACGGCACCGGCGACGGGCTGCGCAACGCCCCCTTCACCGAGGAGATCCTCGCCAACATCCTCGAACGGCTCGGCGTCAATGTGGCGGGAGAACAGTTCCGGCCGCGCAATGTGGCGGCAGTGTTCGTGACCGCAACCTTGCCGCCCTTTGCGCGGGCCGGCGGGCAAATCGATGTCGCCGTCTCGGCCATCGGCGACGCCAGCAGCCTGCTGGGCGGGACGCTGATCATGACGCCGCTCAACGCCGCCGACGGTCAGATCTATGCCGTCGCCCAGGGATCGGTGATCGCCGGTGGCATCAGCGTCGAGGGCAATGCGGCACAGGTCACCCAGGGCGTGCCGACCGCCGGGGTGATCCCGTCGGGNNCGGGCGCCCGGGTGGAACGCGAGGTGGCTTTCGACTTTTCCGGCCTGCGCACCCTGCGGCTGGCGCTGCGCGATCCCGATTTCACCACCGCGGCGCGGATCGAGACCGCGGTCAACGGATTTCTCGGTCAGCCGGCCGCGCGGATGCTCGATTCGGGCACGGTCGAGGTCGATCTGGGCGGCCAGTCGCCGGCCCATCTGGTGGCGCTGATCGAGACATTGCCGATCGCCCCCGAGCGCAGCGCCCGGGTCGTGGTCGACCAGCGTTCGGGCACGATCGTGATGGGCGCCGATGTGCGCATCGCCCCGGTCGCGGTGGCCCAGGGCAATCTGACCCTGCGGGTGGAGGAGACACCGATTGCCGTGCAGCCGAACCCGTTCGCCGAGGGCGAAACGGTGGTCGTGCCGCGCACCAGTGCCGGGATCGAGGAAGACCCTGGCACCGGGCTTGCCCCGGTCGGCGGCGGGACGACCCTGTCGGATGTCGTCGCAGGGCTCAATGCGCTGGGGGTCAACCCGCGCGACATGATCGACATCCTGACCACCATCAAGGCCGCCGGCGCGCTGCACGCCGATTTCATCGTGCAATAGCGGCAAATGGCTGGGGCCCGTCGCCGGCCTTGCGGATTGCAACGGGGGCCGCAAGCGGGGGCATCGAGCCCCCGGC
>DNSZ01000034.1:0-10114 GCA_003500165.1 Paracoccaceae bacterium
GCACGGGGCCCGAGACAGCGGAGCGGACGCCCGCGGGCATCCTGCAGCAGATGGCGGCCTATCGCCACGCGCTGCGGCGGGTCTATCCGGACCACGCGGTCGAGATGGCGATCCTGTGGACCCGGCTGCCGCGGCTGGTGATGCTGGGCGACGGGCTGCTCGACCGGGCGGTTCCACCGGGCCTGCCTTGACCGGCGTCCGCGGCGCGCCTAGGACTAAGGCGCAATGAGTCACTATATTGCGCCTTAGTCCTAGGCGCGCCGCGGACGCCGGTCAAGGCAGGCCCGGTGGAACCGCCCGGTCGAGCAGCCCGTCGCCCAGCATCACCAGCCGCGGCAGCCGGGTCCACAGGATCGCCATCTCGACCGCGTGGTCCGGATAGACCCGCCGCAGCGCGTGGCGATAGGCCGCCATCTGCTGCAGGATGCCCGCGGGCGTCCGCTCCGCTGTCGCGGGCACCGTGCGATGGCTCTTGAAATCCACCGCCAGAACCCGGCNNCGACTTCGGCAAGCGTGCCGGGGGCAAAGAGCGGGGCCAGCGCCGGATCGGCCAGCACCGCCTGGGCCTCGCCCAGAAGGGTGGCGCGCTGCGCGGCTGGCCAGGGCGCAAGCACCCGCGCCGCCAGACCGGTCGCATCCGCACCGGCGGTCGGCAGATGTTCGAGCAACCGGTGCAGCGCGATCCCGCGCGCCTGTGCCGCCGCGGCCTCTGCCCCGTCTTCCCCCGGCAGCGCCTTGGCGCCGCCCAGATCGGACGGGCTGATCGGCTGGGCAGGGCGCGCTTCCGGCGGAGCCGGGGCGGTGGCCCAATCGGGCAGCGGCCGCATCGCTGTGGGCGATGTCGCGGGAAGGGCGGCCGCCGCCGGCACATCGGCTTCCGGCCAATCTCCGCCCTCCAGCCGCAGGCCCGGCCCGACCGGCGTGTCGAGCGCGATCGCCGTGCCGTTGCCGCCGGCATCGGCCAACCCGCGCAAGCCGTCGGCAACCTTGCCATGCCAGTCATTGGCGGCCAGCGCCGCCTGGCCCGCCCCGGCGACGATCAGCCATGCCTCGGCCCGGGTCATCGCCACGTAAAGCAACCGCGCCCGCTCGGCGCTGTCGCGGGCGCGGCGGTCCTCGACGGCTTCGACCAGCCTTGCGGCCTCGGCGCTGCCGGCGGTGCGCAGCGCCGCGCCGCCGCCCGGCAGGGCCAGCACCCGGTCGCGCGGCGCCGGCGGCTTGCGCACGCTGTCGGGCAGGATCACCACCGGGGCCTGCAGCCCCTTGGCACCATGCACGGTCATCACCCGGATGCGGCCGCCCGCGCCCTCCATCTCGCGCTTGATCTCGACATCGCCGGCGGCAAGCCAGCCCAGAAACCCGGTCAGATCGCCCAGCCCGCTGCGCTCCCAGATCAGCGCCTGGCCGAGCAGCGCGTCGATCCCGTCGACCGATTCCGCCCCGAGCCGGCCCACAAGCCGGGCCCGACCGTCATGCCGGATCAGGATCCGCTCCAGCAGCTCATAGGGCCGCAGAAACCCTGCATGGGCGCGCAGATCGCGCAGCATGGCGACGGTATCGGCATGGTCGGGCATGGCCCGCAACGCCTCCCACATTGTGCCCGCCCGGCCATGGGCAAGGCGGAACAGCGCCGCCTCGGACAGCCCGAAAAGCGGCGACCGCAGGCAAGCCGCCAGCGCCAGATCGTCCTCGGGCGTGGCCAGAAACGTCAGCAGCGCGGTCAGGTCGCGCACCGCCAGTTCGGCGTCGAGCCGCAGCCGGTCGGCCCCGGCCAGCGGCAGGCCACGCGCCTTCAGCGCCGCGATCAGCGCCCGGAAAATCTCGCCCCGGCGCTGCACCAGGATCATGATGTCGCCCGGCCCGATCGGGCGCGGATCGCCCGGCCGGCCGGTGTCGATCCGGGCGCCCGCCGCGAGCCATCCCGCGATCGTGTCGGCGATCCCGCGGGCAAGCCGGGTCTGCGCCGCCGCGCCCGGGCGCAGCGCCACTGGCACCGACCAGTCGGGCGCCTCGGCCTCGGCCTCGGTCGCCACCAGCGGCCACCAGTCGACGCGGCCCGGGCGGTCGCGGTGAAAGGCCAGATGCGGGCCCGCCTGCGGCACCCCCGGGGTCGCCGCGCCGAACACCGCATCGACCGCGCGCAGGATCGCCGGCGCCGACCGGAACGAGAAACGCAACCGGCCCTCGATCAGGCGCGTCCCGCCATGCCCGTCGAGGCGCTGGCGGAAATGCGCCCTTGTGGCCCCGAAGCCGGCCGGGTCGGCGCCCTGGAAGGAATAGATCGACTGCTTCTCGTCGCCGACGGCGAACAGCGTTCGGGGCCCGCGCCGCGCCGCCCCCGCGCCGGCCATGAACTCTTCGGCCAGGCGCCGGACCACCGCCCATTGCGCCGGGCTGGTATCCTGCGCCTCGTCGATCAGAATGTGATCGAGCCCGCCATCGAGCTTCCACAGCACCCATTGGGCGGCCGGGCTGTGGTCGAGCAGGGCACGCACCCCGGCGATCAGATCGTCGAAATCGAGCGCGCCATACGCCGCCTTGCGCGCGTCATAGGCGGCCAGAAAGGCCCCGGCAAAACGGTCGAGCGCCAGCGCCGCGCCGGCCGCCGCCAGCGCCAGGCGGCGCGGCCGGCCCGCCGCGACGCGCGGCATCAGCGCCTCCAGCGGCGCAAGATCGTGGCCCAGCACTTCGCGGCCGGCCTTGGTGGGAAACGCGCCGATCTTGGGGCTGAACGGCCCTGCCTTGGCCCCCGCGCCATAGAGCAGGACGCCTTCGAGCGTGGTCAGGCGCCGGTCGATCTCGGCCGGATCGCTTGGCGGTTCCGCGCCCGAAGCGGTGTCGAACCCGGCCGCGGCCAGCCGGGCCGCCGCACGGGCATCGGTCGTGCCGCCGCCCCGCAGCGCCCGGGCCACCCGGGCCAGAAGGTCGGCATCGCCCGGCGCAACGACATCTTCCCACAACCGCGCAAGGCCGTCGCCCGGGATCAGGTCGAAGCCGCGCCAGATCGTCGCGGCGTCGGCCGGTTCGGCAAACCGGTCCCGGTTGCGCAGGATCTCGACGGTCAGGGTGTCGGTCGGGGCCCGCGGATCGACCGCGAACAGCGCGTCGCACAGCTCGGGGCTGTCGGTGGCCAGCGCCTCCATCGCATCGGCGCGCAGCCTGGCGGCCTCGCGCGCCTCGATCTCGCGGAACCCGGGCGGCACCCCGGCCTCGAGCGGGAAGCGCCGCAGCACCGCGGCGCAAAACGCATGAATGGTCTCGATCTTCAGCCCGCCCGGCACCTCCAGCGCCTGGGCGAACAGGCGCCGGGCGGGCGCCAGGTCGGTGACGGGTTCGTCGAGCGCGGCGAGTTCCGCGCGCAACGCGTCATCGGGCAGCATCGCCCATTCGCCGAGCCGCGCGAACAGACGCTTCTGCATCTCGGCGGCGGCGGCGCGGGTATAGGTCAGGCACAGGATGTGGCGCGGGTCGGCGCCCCGGATCAACAGCCGCGTCACCCGGTCGATCAGCACCCGCGTCTTGCCCGATCCGGCATTGGCGGACACCCAGACCGAAACCGCCGGGTCCGACGCCCGGTTCTGCGCCGCGCCGGCCGCGGCGCCGGGGGGATCGGCGGCGCAACCCGTCATCCCACATCCTCGGGGCGGGGCGCGTCGCCTTCGTCCCATTCGCCGCGCCGGGCGAGGTGGTCGTAGTCGCCATCCCGGTCCTTCCGCCCCAGCCGGGCCCGCGCGGTGTATCCGGTGTCGTGCTGCCGATAGGCTGCCAGCAGGCGTTCGAGCCCGGCGATGCTTTCCTCGATCAGCCCATCCTCGAGCCGCTCGACCTCCCCCGGGGCGGTGCCAAGCCCGACATAGCGCAACCCCGCGATCGGGCCCGGGGCGAGGCCGTCGAGGCCGCCCGCCCGGGCGATCGCCCCTTCAAGCGGCAGTTGCCGGTCGCCATTGCGCACCTCCCGCTGGCTTGGCGGTTTGCCGGTCTTGTAGTCATAGACGACAAGCGCGCCATCGGGGCGCCGGTCGATACGGTCGGCAATCGCGGTCAGGCGGAACCGGCCCGCATCGAGCGGCAACTCCCCGCGCCCCTCGATCAGCGCGGGCGTGGCCTCGCAGCGCCGGCGGCCCTCGTCGCGCAGGAAGCCGTCGGCCACCGCGGCAAGTTCGGCGCGCCATTGCCGCCGTGTCGCCGGCCACGGCACCTCGGCCGTCAGCACCGCATCGGCGATCGCCAGCAGCCGGGCCCGCGCCGCGGCGGCCGCGGGCAGGCCCGATCTGGTCTCTTCGATGAAGCGGGCAAGCACATGGTGCAGGACGATCCCGCGCAGCGGCGGGTCGGGTTCGGGCCGCAGCGGGTCGAGCGGCGCCAGTCCGAGCACATGGCGGGCATAGACGGCGTAGGGATCGCGCACCAGCAGGCCGACCCGCGTGACCGACAACGCGCGTGGCCGCGCGGCCAGGGGCGGGCGTGGTGCGGGCCGGCCGGCGCGTTGCCCGCCCGTTCCCGCCGCAGGGGTCTCAAGCGCGGCACCCAGCGCCAGCCAGGCGGCGCCGCGCCCGCGCATGGCAGCCAGCGCGGCCTGCCCGCCCGGCCCCGATCCGGCCAGCAACCCGGTCAGCCGGGTCAGCCAGCGCGCCGGCAGCGTCTCGGCCTCGTCGTCGCGGGCGGCCCGGCTCAGCACCACCCGGGGCAGCGCGGCGGCCTGCTGAAAGTCATGCGCCGCAAGGCCGATCCGCCGCTCGGGCAGCGGCAGGCCAAGCGCGCGCCGCATCGCCCGGTTGAGCCATGGATCGGCCGCCGGCAGGGACGGCCAGCCGCCTTCGTTGAGGCCGCCGAGGATCGCCAGATCGAGCCCGCCCGCCCGTGCCTCGAGCGTGCCCTGGATCAGGAGGCGCGGATGCCCCTCGACCGGGCTGCGCACCTCGTC
Organism: Paracoccaceae bacterium; assembly: GCA_003500165.1. Lineage (GTDB taxonomy): Bacteria > Pseudomonadota > Alphaproteobacteria > Rhodobacterales > Rhodobacteraceae > UBA10424. The sequence goes on from DNSZ01000034.1 coordinate 4,925, forward strand.
GCCGGCCAGCACGGTGTCGAGCAGCGTGGCATAATCGGCCGGCGTCACCCTGCCGCCCGCCGGCGCCGCCTCGGCCAGCCGGTCCATGGCGGCGCGCGCGACCTCGCCGGCGGTCTCTTCCCACAGTGCCCCGGCCCCGCTGCCACCCGGCCCGGCCGCCAGCGCCTCGGCCAGGGCGCGATGGCGCGCCACGGTTTGCGGCAGCGGGGCTGTGGCGCCCGACCCGGCCGTGGCGGCCGCCACCCAATCAACCAGCCAGTCGCGCCACTGCGCCTCGGCCGCATCCTGCCGGTTGCCCGGCCGCAGCGCCGCCGCGTCGGGAAAGGCCGGGCCATGGCGGCGCAACCGCAATTCGAGCCGGGCAACGAACAGCCCGTGCCGGTCGGGTGTGGCGCCGGAATGGGTCAAGGGATGCTTGAGCGCAGCCAGCAGCGTCTCGGCGTCGAGGCGGGTGGCCATGATCTGCGCCACAAGCCGCAGGAACCGCCCCGGCGCCGATTGCCCCAGCGGCATGCCGGCGCTGTCGTCGGGACGCAGGCGCCATCGGTCGAGCGCCGCGGTGACCCGGCGGGCCAGCACCCGGTCGGGCGTGATCAGCGCCGCCCGTTCGCCGCCCTCGGCCGCCTGGCGCAGGATCAGCGCGATGGCCAGCGCCTCGGCCCTTGGATCGGGCGCCTCGACCAGGGTCAGCTCGGCCACTGCGGCGGCCGCGGTTGCGGCGTCGGGGGCCTGGGCGCGCCAGGCATCGGTCACCGGCGCGGGCCGCAGGGCCAGCGACAGGATGCGGTTGCGGGCCGGCGATGGCGGCGACCGGTCGGTCCAGCGGCGCACCGCCTCGGGTCCTGTGCCCAACCCCGCCAGCAAGGCGTGAAAGCGGTGCTGCGGGTGGTCCTCGGCCCGGTCGGTGGCCAGCGCCGCCCAGGCTTCGGCCGGCATGTCGAAGTCGAAACCCGGCAGGACCAGCGCCCCCTGCGGCAGCCCCGCCACCGCCTGCATCAGCATCGCGGTCGCCCCACGCGAACCGGTCGAACCGGCAACGATCACCGGATCGCAGGGCGGCGCGGCGCGCCACTGCGCCAGCAGCGCCGCGACGCGCGCGCGTTCGGCGGCAGCGCGCCCCGGCGGGCCGCCCCAGGCCCGGGCGATCACCGACAGAAACAGCCGCGTGCGCGCCCAATGCGCCGCATGGGCGCCGACATCGAGGCTGTCGAGCGCCGCCGGCTCCACGCCCTCGGCCGCCATCTCGTCCATCAGCGCGGCCAGCCCGCGGCCCAGGGCGAACCGTGCCGCTGGCGGCGCCAGATCGGGCTGTGCCGCGATCAACTGGCCGACCGCGCCGGCAAGCTCCAGCTCGCGCGCCAGCGGCGGCGCCTCGGGGTCGGCGGGCAGGCCGCCGGGATCGGACACCAGGGCGATCTTCGGCAACAGGCTTGGCGGCCCGTCCTGGAACACCTCGAACAGGCGGCGCGCCATCCGCCTTGTGTTGACGATCAGCCGGACCCGCGCCATCGCCTCGGGCGGGGCGCCGGCAAGTCGGGCGCGCAGCCCGTCCACCAGCTCCCGGGCAAAGTCCACGCCCGGCGGCAGGGCGAACAGCCGCGGCTGCGGGTCGGGGTCAAACATCGCGCGCCGCGGCCAGCAGGGCCTCTGCCGCGTCGATGCCCGCCGGGGTGCCGACATCGGCCCAATGGCCGGGATAGACGACACCATGAAGCCGGCCGGCGGCGGCGGCCTTGTCCCAGACCCGGTTGAGCGAGAATGCCCGGTCGGGAATGGCGCCGAGGTCCGCGGGGTCAAGGATTTGCGCCCCGCTGTAGACCAGCGGCGCGCCCGGGCCACCGGCAGCCGCGCGCCGCAGCCGGCCCTGCGCATCGGCGCGGAAATCGCCCGACCCGCCATGCCCGACCGCGCGCGCCAGCGGCACCAGCAGCAGGAGCGCATCCATGCGCGTGGCATCCCAGGCCGCGTCGAGGATCGGCAGCGGTTCGGGCCCGGCAAAGACGGCGTCAGCGTTGAGCGTGAAGACCGGCCCCGGGCGCAACAGCGGCAGGGCGGCGCGCAGCCCGCCCCCGGTATCGAGGATCTCGGGCACCTCGCGCGACAGGGCCACATCGGGCGCGCCGGCCAGATGGGCCGCGATCCGGTCGGCCAGGTAATGGGCGTTGACCGCGATCGGCCCCGCGCCGGCGGCCCGGCCATGGTCCAGCGCATGGTCGATCAGCGGCCGTCCCGCGACGGCGATCAGCGGTTTGGGCCGATCCCGGGTCAGCGCCCCCATGCGGGTGCCGAACCCCGCGGCAAAGACCATCAGCGGCCGGGTCATCCCGGGCGGGCGCGCAGCCTGTCGCGGCGCGCCTCGGTCGGCTCGGGGATGTGGCGCGCCACCAGATCGGCCAGCCGGGCCAGGTCGGGATGGGCCAGATCGCCCTGCAGATGGCACCAGACCCGCGGCATCAGGTCGAGATAGGCCGGCTTGCCGTCGCGATGGGCAAGCCGCACGAACTGGCCCAGGATGCGCAGGTTGCGCTGCGCACCGAGGATCGCACAGGCCCTCTCGAGCGTCGCCGCCGCGCCGCCGGTGCACGCGGCAAAGCGCGCCCGCAGCTTTGCTGCCAGCCCCGGCGCCAGGTCGCGGCGCGCATCCTCGACCAGCGAGACGAGGTCATAGGCCGGATGCCCCGGCCCGCCATCCTGAAAGTCGAGCAGCCCGGCCCGCGCGGCGCCGATCCGGTCCGCCAGCCAGATCAGGTTCTGGGCGTGATAGTCGCGCAGCACCAGAACCGGCGGCCCGTCGAGCGTGGCCAGCAGGGCTGTCATTTCGTCGCGCAGCGCGGCGCGGGCGGCCGGCGCGGGGTCGAGCGCCAGGCCGGGCCGGTACCAGTCGAACGGCATCGCCGCGAGGGGGGCCATGGCGGCCGCGTCCCAGGCCGGCAGGCCATCGGGCACCGGCCCTTCCTGCAGGCGGGCCAGCGCGTCGACGGCGGCCTCGTAGAGTTCCGCCTCGTCGGCGCCCGCCGCGATGGCATGGTCATAGCGGGTGTCGCCGAAATCCTCGATCAGCAGCAGCCCGGCCTCGACATCCGCGGCCAGCACCCCCGGCGCCGACAGGCCGAGCCCGCGCAGATGCCCCGACAGAAGCTCGAACGGCCGGACATCCTCGCCTCGGGCGGGATCGGCATCCATCAGCACCGCGCGCGCGCCATCGGCATCGAGCCGCTGATAGACCCGGGCCGAGGCGTCGCCGGCCAGCGGCGCGCGCTGCGCCGCCGCCCATCCGGCGCGGGCGAGGAACCGCTCGATGCGGGCAGCGCGCGGCGTCACGCCGGCCCCGGCGCGGTCAGGGCATCGGCCGCCCAGTGCCATCGGCGTGGTCCGGCGAGGCGCACCGCGCGCGCCGTGTCCCGGCCCGGCACCGGCGCCAGATCGACCCACAACGCGTCGGGTGGTGCCAGGGGGCCCAGCCGGTCGGCCCATTCGATCACGGCGATGGCGTCGGCATAGGCATCTTCGAGGCCCAATTCGGTCAACTCGCCGGCATCGCCCAGCCGATAGAGGTCGGCATGCCAGATCTCGGTTTCGCCCGCGCGATAGGTCTGCACCAGCGTGTAGCTGGGCGACGGCACCTCTTCGGCGGGCGCGCCCGCGCGGGCCAGAAGCGCCCCGATCAGCGCCCGCGCCAGCGCCGTCTTGCCCGCGCCCACGGGGCCCGTCAGCAACACCGCGTCGCCCGCCGCAAGCTGCGGTGCCAGCGCCCGGGCAAAGGCCCGCATCCGAGCCTCATCGCCCAGGGTGGCGGTCGCGAAGGCAGGGCAGGGCGTCATGCCCGGCAGCATAGCCGCGGCAAGGGGCCGCACAACCGGGGCCGGGACATCAGCCGTTCTCGCGCAGGATGCGACCGGCGAGATAGAGCGAGCCGCAGATCAGGACGCGCGCGCCCGGCTCCTGCGCCGCGATCTCGGCCAGTGCGGCGGCCGGGCTGGCGGCCGGTTCGGCGGGCAGGCCGGCGGTGCGGGCGGTCGCGGCCAGGTCGGCGGCGGGCGCGGCGGCGTCCTCGTCCGGGATCGTCACCGCGCGCACCCCGTCCACCCGGCCCGGAAAGGGTGCCAGAAAGGCCGCGGCATCCTTTGTTGCCAGCATCCCCAGGATCATCCAGCTCGGCCGTTCGGGCAGCGTGGCCAGATGGGCAGCGAGCGCCTGGCCGGCGGCCGCGTTATGGCCGCCATCGAGCCACAATTCGATCCCCGGCGCGGCGTCGACAAGCGGTCCCTGCGTCAGAAGCTGCATCCGGGCGGGCCATTCGGCCCCGCTGAGGGCGGCGGCGCAGGCGGTGTCGGGCAGCCCCAATTTGCGCAGGGCGGCGATGGCGGTGCCGGCATTGTCGATCTGATGCGCGCCGGGCAGGCGCGGCCGGGGCAGGGCAAGCGTGCCGCCCGAATCGCCGAACGTCAGACCGCCACCCGGCGCCGGTGCGATCGTCCAGTCGCGGTCCGCCCGGATCAGCGGCGCCCCCACCGCCCGGGCGCGGGCCGCGATCACCGCCATCGCCTCGGCCGGCTGCGGGGCCACCACACAGGGCACGCCGGGTTTCAGGATGCCGGCCTTTTCGCCGGCGATCTCGGCCAGGGTCTCGCCCAGGAATTGCTGATGGTCGAACGAGATCGGCGTGATCACCGTCAGCGCCGGCCGGTCGACCACATTGGTCGCGTCAAGCCGCCCGCCCAGCCCGACCTCCAGCAGGCACCAGTCGGCCGGGTTTCGGGCGAAGGCCAAGAGCGCCGCGACGGTGGTGATCTCGAAATAGGTGATCGGCGTGCCGGCATTGGCGCGCTCGCATTCGTCCAGAACCTCGGTCAGGCGGGCTTCGGAGATCAACTGCCCGGACAGCCGGATGCGTTCGTGAAAGCGCACCAGATGCGGCGAGGTATAGGCATGCACGGTGCCGCCCGCGGCCTCGAGCCCGGCGCGCAGCATCGCCACGGTGGAGCCCTTGCCATTGGTCCCCGCCACATGGATCACCGGCGGCAGCGCCCTTTCGGGATGGTCAAGCGCGGCCAGCAGACGCCACACCCGGTCGAGCGTCAGGTCGATCAGCTTGGGGTGCAGGGACATCATCCGGGTCAGGATGACGTCGCTGTGGCGCGGCCTCACGGGCTTCGGCCTTCGGTCGCGCCGGGCGGGTCGGCCGGCGGC
>DNSZ01000034.1:10144-31510 GCA_003500165.1 Paracoccaceae bacterium
TCCTCGCGCAGCCGGCGCCGGTCGGTCACCCGGTCGAGCATGCCGTGCTCCAGCAGATATTCGGCGCGCTGGAACCCGTCGGGCAGGGTCTCGCGGATGGTCTGCTCGATCACCCGCGGCCCGGCAAAGCAGATCAGCGCGCCCGGCTCGGCGATCTGGACATCGCCCAGCATGGCATAGGATGCGGTCACCCCGCCGGTGGTCGGATCGGTCAGCACAACGACATAGGGCAGGCGCGCATCGCGCAGCCGGTTCACCGCGACCGTGGTGCGCGGCATCTGCATCAGGCTCAGGATGCCTTCCTGCATGCGCGCACCGCCCGCCGCCGCGAACAGGATCAGCGGGCATTTCAGGCTGAGCGCGCGGTCGGCGGCGGCGACGATCGCATTGCCGACGAAAATCCCCATCGATCCGCCCATGAAGCTGAAATCCTGCGCCGCGGCGACCACCCGGGTCCGACCCATCTCGCCTTCGGCGACCAGCATCGCCTCGACCTCGCCGGTCGCCCGCTGGGCGGCACGCAGCCGGTCGGGATAGCGTTTCTGGTCGCGGAACTGCAGCGGATCGGCGGGCGCGGCGGGCACCGCAACCTCGGCATAGACGCCGCCATCGAACAACCCGGCGAAGCGCGCCCGCGGCGCGATCGCCATATGGTGGCCACAGGACGAGCAGACGTTCAGGTTCTCGGCAAGCTCGCGATGGAACAGCATCGTGCCGCAGCCATCGCATTTGGTCCACAGGTTCTCGGGCAATTCGCGCCGGGAGAACAGCGAATTGATCCGCGGGCGGACGTAGTTGGAAATCCAGTTCATCGGCGCCCCGTTGCAACGCCGCCCCGAGATAGGATGTGGCCCGGGCGAATGCAATCGGAGCTGCCGGCGCCACGGACACGGGTGCCGCCTTGCATGGATGGGGGCGATTTTGGGGACTTTATCGTCGGTCAGGACCGTGTAAGTTCGGCCGATGGGGAAATCCGACAGATGAAGACCTATGCGCTCGGCATCGCCGTCGCCGCGCTGCTGGCGGCCTTCTGGGCCAGCCCGACCGTGATCGAGATCGCCGCCGGAGTGGCGATATTCCTGTTCGGTATGCTGATGCTGGAAGAGGGGTTTCGCCAGCTCGGTGGCGGTCACCTCGAACGCTTGCTGGGCGCGGCGACCCGCTCGACGCCGCGGGCGCTGCTGTTCGGCGTGGTGTCGACGACGCTGTTGCAGTCCAGCTCGCTCGTCTCGGTCGTCACGATTTCGTTTCTCAGCGCCGGGCTGATCTCGCTCCTTGGCGGGATCGGCATCGTCTTTGGCGCCAATATCGGCACCACGACGGGCGCCTGGATCGTTGCCGGCCTCGGGCTGAAGGTGAACATCGCGGCCTATGCCATGCCGATGATCGCGGTCAGCGTGCTAATGGTGTTCCAGAAGGCACCGGTGCCGCGCGGCATCGGCTATGTCCTTGCCGGCATCGGCTTTCTGTTCCTTGGCATCCACTACATGAAGATCGGGTTCGAGGCGTTCCGAGGTCATATCGACCTCGAGGCGTTTGCGCTGCCCGGGCTTCTGGGGCTGGTCGTCTATACCGCGATCGGCACCCTGGCGACCGTGATCATGCAGTCGAGCCATGCCACCATGGTGCTGATCCTGACCGCGCTGGCGGCCGGGCAGATCACCTATGACAACGCGATCGCCCTGGCGATCGGGGCGAATGTCGGCACCACGGTGACCGCCATCATCGGCGCGATCGGCGCCAATTTTCAGGGCCGGCGACTGGCGCTGGCGCATCTGATCTTCAACCTTGCCACGGCGGCGGTCGCGCTGATCTTCGTGGCGCAGCTGCGCGAGATCGTCGATGTGCTCGCCGGCTGGTTTGGCATCGGGGCCGAGGACTACGCGCTCAAGCTCGCGGTCTTTCACACCGTCTTCAATGTGCTTGGCGTGGCCCTGATGCTGCCGCTGCTGAATCGACTGGTGCGGCTGCTGGAACGTCGCATCCCCGAGCCGGTGCCCGACATCTCGCGCCCGCGCTATCTGACGGCCTCGGCCGATGCGTTTCCCGAAACCGCCGAGACGGCGCTGCGCAACGAGGTTCTGCACCTTTACGACAATGCGACGAAGCTGATCCTGCATGGCCTGAACCTGCACCGGTCGGATGTGCTGGGCGCCAGCGACATCGATGCCGTGGTCCGCGCCAGCCGAACGCCCATCGACCTTGACATCGGCGACGGCTACGAACGCCGGGTCAAGACGCTTTATGCCGCGATCCTCGACTTCGCGACGCGGGCGCGGGGGCGCGACATTTCGCCGAAGATCGCCGCGCGGATCGACGCGCTGCGCGACATTGCCGGCGCACTGGTGCGCTCGGTGAAGTCGGTCAAGCATATCCGCAAGAATGTGGCGCGCTATGCGACGCGGGACCTGGGCGCGGAAACCGACCTTTACGATGCGTTGCGCGCCGATGTCGCGCGGATCGTGATCGCAATCCGCGACCTGGGGCTTGAACCTTCCGCCGACCGCAGCGCGCTCTGGCTCGACCAGGAGGCCGCCGAGATCGAGGCGAAGGCGCGCGCGCGCACTGCCAGGGTGGGCGATCTGGTCCGCAGCGGCGCGGTATCGGCCGGGGCAGCGACATCGTTTCTGAACGATGCGAGCTATGCCGATTCGGCGATGCGCGAGTTGGTCACCGCCGCGCTGGCCTATGACGCCCCGGTGGATGACGCGGAAAGCGAGGTCGAACAGCTTCTCGCGCTCGACGACGAAGAACTTTCCGAGGCGATTGGCGCTGAAGGGTCGGATGGCGCCGCGGCTGTTACACCAGTGTCACAAGCGCCGGCTAGGCTTCGCGTCGCGGGCCGGTCGGGGACACGGAAATGGGACTGAAGAAGCTTGCCGCGAAGCTGTCCGGGTATCAGGATCGGCTCGATGCCGGAAAGGCACCGAAGATCGAGATCAGGCACGTCCGCAAGGTGCTGGAAAAGCTCCTTAAAAAGGAACAGGAGCTGGTCGAGCGCCTGGATGCAGCGGACGATCCGAAGGAGCGGGCAAGCCTGGAGCGCAAGCTGCGGGTCGCCCGCGAGCATATCGCGCGCGCGCAATGGCTGCTGCAGGAGCTGTCGGGCAAGGCAGCGGCGGGGGCGTGATGGCGACGGTCCCCGAATGGGGACCGCCGGTGTCCGGCATCACAGGGTGATCCGGAACAGCGCAAAGCCGCTGTCGGACTGGCCCGCCGGTTCGATCGCCACGCCCGGCACCGCATCGGCATAGCGCGCGCCGGCCGGACCCGTCTCGAACAGCACGCTGGTCCCCGGCATCGGCGCGAAGGACCAGTTGCCATCGGCCCGCGGGCTGACGGTGCCCTGCTCGACGATATAGCGCACGATCACGTCGCGGTTGGTGTCGGGCCCATCGAACACCACCGTATCGCCCATCGCGCCGGGAAAGCTGCCGCCGCCCGAGGCCCGGTAATTGTTGGTCGCGACGATGAATTCCTGATCCGGGTCGATTGGTGCGCCATCGAATTGCAGGTCCACGATGCGGTTCGCGTCCGGGTTGATGACCGCCCCGTCGCGATCGAATTTCGACGGCTGCGACAGGTCGATCCGATAGGTCACCCCATCCATCACGTCGAAATTGTAGCTGGGGAAGTCGGGGTTCAGCAGCGGCGCATCCTGCGCCCCCGGGGTGACCTGGTTGAACATGCCCGCCGAGCGTTCCAACCAGTCCTTGACCTGGGCGCCGGTGATGCGCACCGCGCGCACCGTGTTGGGATAGAGATACAGATCGGCCACGTTCTTGATCGCCACATCGCCGGCCGGCACATCGGTGTAGTAGTCGGGCCCGCCGCGGCCGCCGGCCTTGAACGGCGCCGCCGCCGACAGGATCGGCAGCCCCTCATGCGGGGTCCCGACCATCATCTGCGCGATATACCAGGTCTGCGCGTTCGACACGATCTGCACCGAAGGATCGTCGGCCACCAGCGCGAAATAGGAATGCAGCGGCGCATCGGTCTTGCCGACCGCCTGGCGGACATAGGCCAGCGTTTCGTCATGCTGTTGCTGGACCGAGGCCAGCACGGGTGCCACGCTTTCGACCAGCTTGGTGATCGAGCGATCCGCCTCACGCCGGTAGATCGGCCGCGCCTCGGATGTGTGCGACAGGACCCGCCAGCCCGACCCGTCGCGTTCCAGCAGCAGATCGACAAGGCCCATATGGCTGCCCCAGAAGCCGGCCATCACGCCCGGCTTGCCCATGATCGTCCCGGCCTCGGCGTCGACGCCGGGGGTATCGGCATAGTCGGGGCCGGGAAACACCAGATGCGAATGCCCGGTCAGGATCACGTCGATCCCGGCCACACCCGCCAGCGGGATCGCGGCGTTTTCCATCCCGTCCTCGTGAGCGGCCGCGCCGATCCCCGAATGGCACAGCGCCACCACGATATCGGCGCCCGCCTCGCGCATCTGCGGCACCCAGGCCCGGGCGGTTTCGACGATGTCGCGCGCCTGGACGTTGCCCTCCAGATGCTTGCGGTCCCAGTTCATGATCTGCGGCGGCACGAAGCCGATCATCCCGACCCGGATCGGGTGGCTTTCGCCCGCACCATCGGCGATCATCCGGTCGATGATGACATAGGGTCGAACCCAGGTCGCGTCGTCGGTGGGCGAGGCGCCGATGCGGCGGGCGACATTGGCGCTGACCACCGGAAAGGCCGCGCCGGCCAGCGACTTTTCCAGAAACGACAGGCCATAGTTGAATTCGTGATTGCCCAGCGTCGAGGCATCGAAGCCGAGCGTGTTCATCGCCGCGATCACCGGGTGCATGTCGCCGTCGCGCATGCCGCGCTCATAGGCGATGTAATCGCCCATCGGGTTGCCCTGCAGAAAGTCGCCATTGTCGAGCAGCATCGCATTGGCCGCTTCGGCGCGCACCGCCTCGATCAGGGCGGCGGTTCGGGCCAGGCCGACGGTATCGACGGGGCGGTCGCCATAATAGTCATAGGGAAAGACGTGGACATGGATGTCGGTCGTCTCCATCAGCCGCAGATGCGCCTGATTCGACTGGGCGCGCACCGCGAAGGGGTGCATCGCGATCAGACCCGCCGTGCTGGCGATGAACTGGCGTCGAGACAGATGGATCGGCATGGCATTCTCCCTGTGTGGTGGGGCCGGGCCCGGCCCCTTCGCAAATCAGTATCGCAGGTCTTGGCCAAGGCTGTCACTGTTCTTTCGCCCCGGCGGTCCGGCATCGACCCCAGAAGCTCATCGCGCCCAGGATGCCGGATTGTTCGCCGCCGGCGCGGCGCTAGTTTCGTGGTGTCAGGCAAAAGGGGTGGAGGATGCAGCAAGCCGCTGGAAGACTGGACGGGGTGGCCGGATGATGGGCCGACGGAGGTCGATGCCACCTGGCGTTCTGCCCGACCCGGTCGGTCCCGGGCAGGAGAGCGTCTGGGACTATCCCCGGCCCGCGATTGCCCAGCCGACCCCGTTCCGTCTGCAGGTGATCCATCGCGGCGTGGTGGTCGCCGACACGGTGCGCGGGGTGCGCACGCTGGAGACCAGCCACCCGCCGACCTACTACTTTCCGCCCGAAGATGTGGACAGCGCCCTGCTGCGCCCGGCCGCGGGCGGGCGATCCTTCTGCGAATGGAAGGGGGCGGCGAGCTATTTCGACGTGACTGCGGCGGGGGAAACGCTGGCGCGCGCCGCATGGCACTATCCGCGGCCGAGCCGGCCGTTTGCGAGCCTTGCGGGGTTCCCGGCCTTCTATCCCGGCGCGTTCGAGACCTGCCTGGTCGATGGCGAACCCGTGACGCCCCAGCCCGGCGGCTTTTATGGTGGCTGGATCACCTCCCATGTGGCGGGGCCGTACAAGGGTGGACCGGGCAGCCGGTTCTGGTAGCGGGGCGGGAGGCGGCGAACGGTCATTCTCAATGACCGTTGGCGGAACCTGCCGCTTCGGTTAACGCTGTCGACCTGAAAGTGTTGAAATTTCGTAAACTTCGACCTAACCCGTCCCGGGGGGAGAGACGGCGATCGTGCCGTCCTGGGCCGGGACGACGCAATGGGCATACGATATTTTCTGATCGATGCGGATTCTTACGTTGGCGGTAGCGGGAGCGGCAATGTCGTGGCCGGCAGCTATGCGGTGGTTGGCGAAGGCTATGCCGACACTTGGGAAGACGATCCCGGAACGGTCCTGCGTGGTTCCCAGATTCTGGCGCCCGACGGGACCTCCCTGCTGACAGTCAATCAGCTGGGGTCGTCGCTGCGGGTCTGGAACGCGGTTTCGCTCGTCTTCGATGGCGGCCCCGAGGGCCTGTCCCATGGCTCGGCCGCACATCTGGTCAGCGATGCCGACGGCAATCAATTCGTGCTGATCGCGGAATTGCCTTCCGGAAATCCCGAACTCGATCTCACCGGTCGCACGCCGGATGTTATTCAGATCAACCGCGACATCAAGATCCAACGGACCGCGGGCATCCAGGGCTCGATGTATCAAGGCTCGTTCGGGGGCGAATCGCCGATCTGTTTTGCCGCCGGCACGCGGATCGCGACCCCGGAGGGCGACCGGATGGTGGAACAGCTGCGGCCGGGCGACCGGGTGCTGACATCGGGCGGCGCGGTGCTGCCGGTGCTGTGGGTCGGCGGGCGGCGGCTGTCGGGCGGCGTGCTGCGCGCCAACCCGAAATGGGCACCGATCCGCATCGAACCGGGGGCGCTGGCGCCCGGGGTTCCCGCCCGCCCGCTGACCGTCTCGCCGCAGCACCGCATCCTGCTGACGGGCGAACGGGTCGCCCATCGCCTTCGCCATCGGGCAGTGTTCGTGCCGGCCCGCGGGCTGCTTGGCCTGCCGGGGGTGGCAGTGCTGCGCCCGGAAGACGGCATCGCGTATCACCACCTGTTGCTGCCACGCCATGCAGCGCTGCGGGCCGATGGTGCGCCCGCCGAAAGCCTGCTGCCGACCGGGCGGTCGTTGGCCAGCCTCAGCCCCGCCGACCGCGCCACGGTCGCGGCGCTCGTCGTCCGGCATGGTCTGGCGGACACGACCCGCTTGCCCTGCCTGACCACCGGGCAGGCGCGCCGGGCGCTTTGCCCGTCCGGTGCGGCGCAGCGATCGCGCGCCCCGGCCTGACCCTGGCGCCGGTCGGGCCGCGGGCAGGCGGATGACGGTGCTCGTCAACGACCGGTGGTATCAGGCCGCCTCGCCGCTTGTCACCTTGGTCGAACGTTGGGGAATGCCGGCATCGGGCTGCAGCCGCGCGGCCGCCGCGACAACGATATCCTGCAGCACGGGCAGGGCAACAAAGCCCAGCGCCAGCCCCGATAGCGGCGGCAGGCGCAGGGTCAGGGCGCCCTCGACGGGCGTGCGCCCCGACGCATCCAGCATCACCGGCGCGATGCCGTATCGCAGGCCCTCGGCGGCCAGCCCGGCCAGATCGTCGGCCGCGGGACCGGCCCCGCGCAGCATGACGACCGCGGTGTCGGGGCCGACCATCTCGAACGGGCCATGGCGGTATTGTCCGGCCTCCAGCCCCAGAACCGGCAGGCGCGCGGTTTCCATCAGGCACAGCGCGGCGGCATCCATGATCCCCTGATCGCGGCCCCGCGCCACCATGACGACGGACCGCACCGCGGCGAGCCGTGCCACGGCGGCGTCGCGCGCCGCCGGGTCGGGGATGACGGGCGCGTCCAGCGCGGCGCCGACCGGCGCGATGTCGGCGCCCAGCGCGGCCAGGATGGCGGCGTGCAGCGCCAGGGTGACCAACTGCGACCGGGTCGCGGCATAGGCCTGTTCCGGCCCGCCCGCCCCCAGCAGAACCGGCAGCCGCGCGGCCAGCGGGCTGTCGGGGTCCACCGTCAGGCCAAAGCTTGCGGCCGGCGCCAGCCTCAGATCGAGCAGGCGCAGGATTTCCCCCGACCCGCCCGATTGCGATGTCAGCAGCATGACCGGATCGCCGGGCAGCGGCGCGCGGATGTATTCCGACGCGACATGCGCCGTGGCGTCGACGCCCGCCGCCGCATAGAACGGGGCGGCGGCGCGGTTGATCCAGTGCGAGCCGCCCATGCCGATCAGCACCAGCCGCCCGCGCGCCCGGATCGCGGCCGCCACGCGCCCGGCCATGTCGGCCGCATCGGCCAGCGTCGCCCGGGCATCGGCGTGCTGGCGCGCCATCTCGCGGCGCATCGCCTCGATCCCTGGGCTCATGGTGCGGCCCGGACGATCGGCCGGCCGGCCGCATCGAAGCGATGCGCCGCGGCCGCATCGGGGGTCAGGAACACCCGGGTGCCGGGCGCGATGTCGCAGCGCCCCTCGACCCGGACATTGATCGCGCCGATGCCATCGGCGGCGACATGGACAAAGGTGTCGCTGCCCAGCTTCTCGGTCAGGGTCACCTGGCCCGGCCAGTCGCCGGCGGTTTCGGACAGCGCGATATGTTCGGGCCGGATGCCATAGGTCGCGGCGCCTTCGGCCGCGGCCAGCTGGCCGGTCAGGAAGTTCATGCGCGGCGAGCCGATGAAGCCCGCAACGAACAGGCTGGCCGGCCGTTCGTAAAGCTCCATCGGGGTGCCGACCTGTTCGACATGGCCGGCGTTCAGCACCACGATCCGGTCGGCCAGCGTCATCGCCTCCACCTGATCATGGGTGACGTAGATCATCGTCGTGTCGGGCAGCCGCTTGCTGAGCGCGGCGATTTCGAGCCGCGTGTCCACCCGCAGCGCCGCGTCGAGGTTCGACAGGGGTTCGTCGAACAGGAACACCCGCGGGTCGCGGGTGATCGCGCGGCCGATGGCAACGCGCTGGCGCTGCCCGCCCGACAGCTGCTTGGGCTTGCGATCGAGCAATTCCTCGATCTGCAGCATGGTGGCGGCGGCCCGGACCCGTCGGTCGATCTCGGCCTTCGAGAGCTTTGCCTGTTCGAGCCCGAAGGACATGTTTTCATAGACGCTCATATGCGGGTAAAGCGCATAGGACTGGAACACCATCGCGATACCGCGCTTCGCGGGCAGCACATCGTTCATCGGCTGCCCGTCGATCCGCAATTCGCCGCTGGTGATGTCCTCGAGCCCCGCGATCAGCCGCAGCAGGGTGGACTTGCCGCAACCCGACGGGCCGACAAAGACGATGAACTCGCCCCGGTCGAGCGCCAGATCGATGTCGTGCAGCACCTCGACCGACCCGAACCGCTTGCAGACCTTGTGAAGCTCGACGGTCGCCATGGCTATCCTTTCACTGCGCCCGCGGTCAGCCCCGAGACGATCTTGCGCTGAAAGATCAGCACCAGGGCAACCAGGGGCAGGGTGACGATCACCGACGCGGCCATGATGTTGCCCCAGGGGATTTCGAACTCGCTGCGCCCCGAAATGAGCGCGATCGCCACCGGCACCGTGCGCTGGCTGTCGGTCGACAGGAAGGTCAGCGCGAACAGGAACTCGTTCCAGGCATGGATGAAGGCCAGAAGGCCCGTGGTCACCATGGCAGGCCACATCAGCGGCAGGAACACCCGGCGGATGATCGTCACCGGCGAGGCGCCATCCATGATCGCGGCCTCCTCGATCTCGACGGGGAGGTTGCGCATGAAGGTGGTCAGCACCCAGACGGTGAAGGGCAGGGTGAAGATCATGTAGGAAAACACGAGGCTCCAGAGCGAGTTGAACAGGCCCATGGCGCGGATCACCTCGAACAGGCCCGACAGCACCGCGATCTGCGGGAACATCGACACCGACAGGATGGTCAGCAGCAACAGCCCGCGCCCGCGAAACCGGATGCGCGACAGGGCAAAGGCGGCGCTGACCGCCAGCGCCAGCGAAATCACCACCACCACCGAGGCAACGAACACCGAATTGAGGATCTGGCGGCCGAAAACGCCCTCGGTCAGCATCGCCCGGTAATTCGCCAGGTTCAGCGTGGCCGGGAAATAGTTGACCTCGAACAGCGCCTGGCCGTCCTCGAGCGAGGTAAGGATCGCATAGTAGAACGGGAACACCGCCTGCACGACGATCACGAGCACCAGCGCGTAGAAGCCGAGCGTCCTGAGCGTCGCGAACCTCATTGCCGCTTGCCCTCCAGATCCATCCGGGTCGCCATGATGAAGGTGATGGTGATCAGCGCGATCACCAGAAACAGCACGGTCGAGGCTGCCGAGCCATAGGCGAACTGGTCGAAGTCGAACAGGTTCTCCCGCGCATAGACCGACATGGTGCGGGTCGCGTCGGTATTGGGCGTCAGCACATAGACGATGTCGAACACCCGCAGCGCGTCGAGCGCCCGGAACACCACCGCGACCAGCACCGCGGGCATGATCAAGGGCAGGGTCAGCTTCCGGAACACCCGCCAGGGCGGCACCCCGTCGAGCCGCGCGGCCTCATAGATATCCTCGGGCACCATCTGCAGGCCAGCGAGGATCAGCAGCGCCATGAAGGGCGTCGTCTTCCAGATGTCGACGATCAGCACCGCGATCATCGCGGTATCGGGCGAGGCGGTCCAGGCGACGGGCTCCGCGATCAGCCCCAACGCCATGAACATGTCGTTGAGGATGCCGAACTGGTCATGCATCATCCAGGCCCACATCTTGGCCGACACGATGGTGGGGATCGCCCAGGGGATCAGCACCGCGGCACGCACCAGGCCCCGGCCGGCGAATTGCTGATGCAGCACCAGCGCGATGATCAGCCCGAAGATCGTCTCGAACGTGACCGAGACGGTGGCGAACACCACCGTGTTCCACACCGACCGCCACCAGCGCTGATCGGCCAGCAGGCCGTACCAGGCCCCCTCGCCATCGCCGAAATCGACCCATTCGAGGTAGTTGCGAAAGCCGATGAACTCGGCCTCCGACATCAGGTCGAGCGAGGCATCGGTGAAGCTGAACCAGATGGTGCGGCCCAGCGGCCAGGCCGCCACGATGAACAGCACGATCAGCATCGGCGCCAGAAACAGCCAGGCCGACCGGATGCGCTGCCGCGACAGCCGCGATGTGCCTTCGGGCGCGCTCATCGCTCCCCCCGTGCTTGGCGGGCCGGGCGGGCACCCGGCCCGCCCGGTGCCGGCCCGTTACCAGCCCGAGCCGCGCAGGCGCCGCAATTCGCCCTCGAGCCGGGCGAGGTTCTCCTCGGCCGTGCCGTTGCCCGACATCGTATCATGGGCCGCCGTCCAGAACGCCGCCGAGACCTCGTTATACTTGCGCAGGGTCGCGGCCGAGGGGCGCGGCAGCGCATTGTCGACAACGGGCTTCCACAGCGGGATGAACTCCTGCTCGGCTGCCACATCCGGGTCGGCATAGACCGCGTTCAGCGTCGGCGGGCGCGAGGTGACGATGGCGCGTTCCTTCTGGTTCTCGTAGTTGTTGAGGAACCGGACAAGCTCGATCGCCTCTTCGGGATGCTCGGAATAGCGCGACACGCCCAGATGCCAGCCGCCCAGCGTTGCGGTGCTCTGGCCGCCGGGGCCGGCGGGCAGGATCGACACGCCGAACTTGCCGCGCACCGGGCTGTCTTCGCCCGCCGCCAGCGCATAGGCATAGTTCCAGTTGCGCATGAAGACCGCATTGCCGGACTGGAACACGCCGCGCGCATCCTCTTCCTTGTAGTTCAGCACGCCTTCGGGCGCGATGGTGCCGACCCAGCTGGCCGCCAGCGAAAGCGCGTCCGCGGCGGCTTGGTTGTTGATCTCGATCGCGCCGTCGATCTCCACGATTCGGCCCCCGCCCGAGGAATGGATCCATTCCTGGGCGTTGCAGGTCAGCCCCTCATAGGCCGCGCCCTGAAAGACAAAGCCGAACATGCCGTCATTCCCGGCCGCGCGTTCGGCCGCCATGATGCGCCCGGCGGTGTCGGTCAGTTCCTGCCAGGTGGTCGGCACGGCCTCGCCATATTGGTCCAGCAGGTCCGAACGGTAGTAAAGC
The DNA here is from genome assembly GCA_003500165.1 of Paracoccaceae bacterium. Taxonomy (GTDB): domain Bacteria; phylum Pseudomonadota; class Alphaproteobacteria; order Rhodobacterales; family Rhodobacteraceae; genus UBA10424. The sequence continues at coordinate 22,034 of DNSZ01000034.1, forward strand.
GCCGGCGCGCCCAGGAACATCGGCAGCGCCACCAGCTTGCCATCGACGGTCTGGCTCTCGATCGCGGCGGGGACGAAATCGTCCACGATATCGGCGACATGCGGCCCAAGGTCGATGAAATGGCTCGCCAGCTGCGGCGCCCAGATCACATCGAGCCGATAGACATCGATATCGGCCGATTGGGCGGCCAGCCACAGCCGGTACTGGCCGAACTGGTCGGTGGTGCTTTCGGGCATCGAGACGATGGTCACCGTATGCCCGGTCTCGGCCTCGAACGCGTCGAGCTGCTTGCGCAGGACCTCCTGGTCGCGGCCTACCGAGCCGTGCACGATGGTCAGGTCTTCGGCGATGGCGCCCGTGGCCATGGCGGCCAGACCGGCCAGCGCCGTGGTCAGTCGGAAAAGTGATGTCATGGTGTCCTCCCTGTGGATGTCTCAGCCCGCTTCGGCGGCCCGGCAGAAGATCGGCGACGTCCAGGCCATCTGGCCGCTGAGTTGCCGCAGACGCAGATAAATCGTCTCCCCCGCGTGGAGCGTGCCCAAGGACACGCTGCCCTGCCATTGCCAGTCCCGCGCCCGCGGCAGTTGGTGCAGCCGCCAGGCCGGGCTGTCGATGGGGCCGAGGTTACCGGTTTTCGCGCCTTCGTAAAGCCGTGTCGCGGGAATATCGATGCGCTGGCCGCCAAGATCGGCCACGATGCGGGCGTCGGGCCCCAGCCGGGCGCGCAGCATCAGACCCTGCATCGCCGGGGTGACGTTGTTGGGGTTTGCCTCCGCCGTGACGGCAAAGGTCGCGGCCGCCCCATCCCAGCCGACCTCAGGGATCGGGTGGCCGGCATCCTGGCCTTCCAGCGGCGAGACGATCTCGGCGCCGCGAAAGCGCGGCTCGACGGCCAGCACCTCGCCGCCGTCGACGCCGATCCGGCCCTGCCAGTGGTGGCTGCGCCGCCGCGCGCCCCAGCCCATCTCCAGATGGATCAGCGTCTCGTCCGCGGGGCCGATCGGCGCGGGCGTCAGGGCGGGGCTGATCCGGGCCGCCAGCCGGCCGTTGCGGATCACGTCGATGCAGTCGATGGCGCCGCCGGCCACCGCCTCGATCTGCAGGGCGGCATCGGTCTGGGGCGGGACGATCCCGCCCTGAAGGGTGCCGCCGATCGCGGCCAGCAGATGCACCCGGTCGCCGGTCAGCGCATTGGTCCGCCGCGCCTGCATCGCCGCCCAGAAGGCGGCGCGGTCGTGGCGGGCTGCGTAAAGCGCCATGCGCCCATGGCCGTAGGAGCCGGGAAAGCCCGAATGGTGATCGGTATTCCCGACGATGCCGAACAGATGGCCCCGCGCCAGCCCATGCGCCATGGTCGAATGCCCGTCGACCGGCCCCATGGAATGCAGATAGCCGCGGTCGCTTTCGGAGCCTTCGGCGCAGCCATGCATCGAGATCATCTCGACAAAGGGCGACAGGGCGGGATTGAAGCTCTCCCAGTTGATCCCGCGCGCGCCCTGACGATAGCCGATATGGTGCGGAAACGCGAAGGCGCGGCCGGGCATCGCGGCGCGCAGGGCGGCGTGCAATTCGGCCGGGCTGTCCGCGAGACACAGCGCCGCGCCATCAAGGTCCGCATAAAGAATCGTGTAATCGCCATGCGCGAAGGAGTGGATCTCATAGCCCGGAAAGACGGTGAATCGGCCGGGATCGTCGGCCGCCCGCAGCGCCGCGTAATGGCCGGGCCAGGCGGCGCGGAGCTTGGCAAACCCCTTGACGTGGAAATCGACGATATGGGCGACGCTGGGGTCGTCCACGGGCATGTCGGGCCAATGCGCATGCCCGGTGACCGAGGCGAAATCGAGCTGCAGCGCGGCCTTGGTCAGCGCATCGGGGAACGAGCCATGGCCATAGGACAGATCGGAATGGTTGTGGATGTCGCCATGGAACGGGCGCAGCCCCAGCGCGGCGGCAAGCGGCCGCAGCCTTTCGGGCAGGGGGGCGTTCAGGATCACGGCGCGTCCGTGGGCAGTTCGGCGGGATCGACCGGCCGCCCGCCCTGCCGCAGGCTGATCTGCGCGGCATGGACCAGCCGGAGCGAGGCGATGCCCTCGGCCACGCCGACGGGCGGCGGATGCCCGTCGACAAAGGCGCGCAAGCGGCGGACCAGCGCCAGATCGGCGCCGAAATGGGACGAGCCGCGCTCGGGGTTGGGGAACCGGATGGTCGACCGGGCATGGCCATACGCCTCCACCAGATCGATATCGCCGGAATGGCGTTCCATCCGCAGGCGCCCGCTGTCGCCCACGATCTCGAGCGTTTCCTGATCCTCCGACCACGGCCCGAAAATGGCAAAGAAGAGTGTGGCCACCAGCCCGCCATCGTATTGCACGGTTACCACCGCATGGTCGTCGATATCCGCGCCGGGTCGATAGACGCAGGTGTCGTTGCGATCCTCGGCGGCCGTGGCCGTGATCCAGCTGGCATTCGGCACCCTTCCCACGCCCTCGAACCGGTCGACCAGCGTTTCGTGCCGGCGATAGGGGCAGGCGCGGTCGCAATCGCGGCAGCGTTCGGGCGCGCTTGGGTCGGGCGCGAAAATGCCCGACCGGCCGCCCATGGCGGTGACCCGCACGGCACGGGCCTCTCCGGCGACCCAGTTCAAGACGTCGAAATGATGGCAGCCCTTGTCGTTCAGCGCCCCGCCCGAGCGCGCCTGGTTGCGGTGCCACAGCTGCAGATAGCGCGAATAGGGGATGACCGAGCGCAGCAGCACCATGCGCGGGCTGCCGATCCGCCCCGACCGGGCCAGCTTCACCGCCTCGATCCAGGATTGCTCGTAGCGGCGGGTGAAGCCCATCATGATCGGATGGCCGGCACGCGCCTCGGCGGCGCGGATCGCCTCGGCATCGGCCAGCGACACCGCGATCGGCTTGTCGAGGTAGACGAGCCGCCCCGCCGCCGCGGCGCGTTCCACCGGCAGGCGATGCGCGTCGGTATGGGTGGTGACCAGCACCAGCCGGACCAGCGGATGGGTCACCGCCGCGTCGAGGCCGTCGAAGACCAGCACGCGATGGTCGAGCCCCGCCCGGGCATATAGCGCATCGAGGTGGGCCGCCGCGGCGGCGGCCCGGTCGGGCAGCCGGTCCTGCACGCCGATCACCCGCAGCCCGGTTTCGCCTGCCGTTTCGGCCAGCCGGCTGCCGATGAAATAGGCGCCGCGTTCGCCCGCGCCGATGATGGCGATCCCTGCCGTCTGGGTGTCGTGCCGCATCTGCCCCGCCCCTGCTTGTGCCCATCACGCTACCGAAGCATCGGGGCGCATCAAGGGGGAATGGCCGCGCCCGTTCAGCCGGCCGTCAGCCCGGCGATTGCCGCGCGCAGGGTTGCCACGCCCTGGCCCGTTTCGGCCGAGGTCGCGATCACCTCGGGAAAGGCCGTGGGGTGGCGCGCAAGCTGCGCGCGCAGGCTGTCGAGTGCGGTGTCGAAGGCCCGGCCGCGGACCTTGTCGACCTTGGTCAGCACCGCCTGGAACGGCACCGCCGCGCGGTCGAACAGGGCCATGTAGGCCGCATCGACCGGCTTGGGGCCGTGCCGGGCATCGATCAGCAGGAAGGCGCGGCGCAGATTCGGGCGGCCGGCCAGATAGGCCCGCAACAGCGCCTGCCAGCGTTCGACCATGTCGCGCGGCGCCCGGGCATAGCCATAGCCGGGCAGATCGACGAGGTAATGGGTGTCGCCCAGGGTGAAGAGGTTGATTTCCTGTGTCCGCCCGGGGGTCGAGGATGTCCGCGCCAGCGCGCGCCGGGCGGTCAGCGCATTGATCAGGCTCGACTTGCCGACATTGGACCGGCCGGCGACGCAGACCTCCACCCGGTCGGGCGGCGGCAACCCGTCCATCGCGACGACGCCTTTCAGGAATTGCGGGTCGCCGGTCAGCAATTTGCGCCCGGCCTCGGCGGCGTCCGGCTCGGCTTCGGGGGCGAGGGGAAAGGCGGGCTTCATCGCGCGGCTTCCTGCGCCGCGATGTCTGCGCCCCAAATCGCGTCGAGATTGCGGTCGATCCGCTCGATCGGCCAGTCCCACCAGGCGACGGTCAACAGCCGGTCGCCGACGAAGTCGAAATGGTGCAGCACGTTGCGCGAAAAGAAATCGCCCGTGCCGTCGGCATCGTCGTAATAGGCATAGCGCCCGACCTGGACGTTTGACAGGCCCCTGGCCAGCGGTCGCAGGAAGCTGACCTGCGGCGCCCGCGGCATCGGGTGCGGCCGGTTCGGATCGGGCGCCATCAGCCTGTCTTCACCGCGTCGCCGACGCGCACCGTGCCGGGGGCGGCGACGCGGGCATAGACGCCGAAATCGGTCGTGCCCTGGGCGTCTTCCAGCAGGCGGTTGGTGGCGGCATCGCGGCGACCGGTTTCGGGGTTTGCCTCGGGCGCGCGGCAACGGCCGATCGGCTCGGCAATGTCGAGCGGCACGCCGCCCACCGTCCAGCGCGCGCCGATGGCGTCGGCCTCCTCCCAGGGGGGCAGCCCCTCGACCCACAGATTGATGCGGAACCGCCGCGGGTCGAGCGCCATCCCGGCGCGCTGCGACAGCGCGCGCAGCGAGGACAGCGAGCCGATCGAAACAAAGGGGTCGGGCATGTCGGTCATGCCGTGGCCGGGCGCGCGGATCAGCCGGGCCGGCGCGGGCCGGTCGGCGGGCCAGATCGGCGTCACCCAGGCCATCAGGGCGTCCGCCTCGGTTTCGGGGGCGAAGCTCAGCGGCGGCCGTTCGGGATGGCGAAGCGCGATGCGACCATCCGCTTCGGTCCGCGCCGACACCGCGGCCAGGCCGGGGCCCGAAGCGACCACCAGAAAGTTGCGGCGCGGCTGCCAGGCGTCGCTGTCGGGCGCGGCGGCGTGCAACAGCGCCCAGGCCCGGTCGCCGATCAGCGCGCCGTCGGGGGACAGTTCCGCCGCGTCCAGCGCCTCGGCGCCGATCCCCTTCACCGGGTGGCGCCAGATCGCGGCCAGACGCGCGGTCATCCCTTTCGGCGGCGCGCGCGGGACTTCTTGCGCCGTTGCTGCGTGCGGGGGTGCGGCCGCGGCGCGGCGGCCGGTGGCGCGGGCTTGGCCGGGTCGTCTGCCCGTGTCGCGGGCTGGGCTTCGGCATCGGCGGCGTCGGCGTTCGGTGCCGCGGGTTCCTCTGCCGCCGGCGCGGCCTTGGCCGGTGCCGGATTGTCCGGCTCGGCCTTGGGTTTGGGCTTCTTCACGCTCGCCTTGATGTTGCCGAACACGTCGGGCCTGTAGCCATGGCTGCGCATGATCGCGTATTGCTGCACGAAGGTGATGACGTTGTTCGATATCCAGTACAGCACCAAGCCGCTGGCGAACCCGCCCAGCATGAACATGAACACCCACGGCATCCAGTTGAAGATCATCGCCTGCGTCGGGTCGGTCGGCGCCGGGTTGAGCTTCATCTGCAGCCACATGGTGATCCCCAGCATCAGCGGCAGGATGCCGATGAGGATCAGCGCCAGGAACGAGCCTGGCACCGGCGCGCCCCAGGGCAACAGCCCGAACAGGTTGGCGATCGAGGTCGGGTCGGGCGCCGACAGGTCGCGGAACGGACCGAACCAGGCCGCGTGGCGCAATTCGATGGTGACGAAGATCACCTTGTAGAGCGAGAAGAAGATCGGGATCTGCAGAAGGATCGGCAAACAGCCGGCGGCCGGGTTCACCTTCTCCTTCTTGTAAAGTTCCATCATCCCGACCTGAAGCTTCTGGCGGTCGTCGCCGGCGCGCTCCTTCAGCTTCTCCATCTCGGGCTGGAGTTCCTTCATCTTCGCCATCGAGGCGTAGGATTTGTACGCGAGCGGGAACAGCAGCACCTTGAGGAACAGCGTCAGCCCGATGATCGACCAGCCCATATTGCCGATGAATCCGTGCAGCCAGTGCAGCGCCAGAAAGATCGGCTTGGTCAGGAACCAGAACCAGCCCCAGTCGATGGCGTCGACAAAGCGGTCGATCTGCGGCCGATCGGGGTCGGGCCCGGCGCCCAGCAGCCGCGACAGGCTGCCCGGATCGTTCTGATAGTAACGCAGCGCCTCCCATTCCTTGGCGCCCGCGAAAAGCCGTGTCTCGATCGCGGCGGTCTCGCCGGGGGCGACTTGCAGCTCGGGCAGGACGACATTGGCCTCGTAAAGGTCGGAGCGTTCGAAATACTTCGCCGTGGAGCGGAACGGGGTGCCCGGCATCGGCACCAGGGTCGTCATCCAGTAGTGATCGGTGAAACCGATCCAGCCATTCTCCTGCACCTCGATGCGCTCGGCCGGCGCCGACTCGCGGACATCGACCGTGTAATCGGTCATGTCGTCATAGCTCGCCTCTTCGAGTTCGCCGTCGGAGGCGCGCACCATCCCTTCATGGAGGATGAAGAAATTCTTCATATCGGCCGGCTCGCCATGTCGGCGCAACAGGCCATAGGGCCGCATCGAGACCGCCATGTCGCCGACATTCTCCACCGACTGATCGACGGTGAACATGTAGTCCTCGTCAATCGAGATCGTGCGGCGAAAGATCAGCCCGGCACCGTTGTCCCAGACAAGTGTCACCGGCGCGCCGACCGACAGCGTGTCGCCGGTCTCGACGGCCCAATCGGTGGCCGTGCCCGGCAGAAGCGCCGGGTCGACCGGCCCGCCCGTCCAGCCGAACATCGCGTAATAGGCGTTCGGGGCGCCCTGGGGCGAAAACAGTTTCACCAGCGGCGAGTCGGGATCGACCGTCTCGCGGTAGTCCTTGAGCGACAGATCGTCGATGCGCCCGCCCACCAGCGACAGCGACCCGATCAGCCGGGGCGTGTCGATGGCGATGCGCGGGGCGGCGGCCAGCGCCTCGGCCCGGCTCCGTTCGGCCGACACCGCCACATCGGGCGGCGTGCCACCGCCGGTGCCCGGCGGCGTCGTTGCCCCGCCCGGTGTGGCCGGTTCGCCCTGGGCAAGTTCGGTCGGCGCCGGTGCCTCGGGCGGCGGCGCGGGCGGAAACAGCGTGTACCAGATCAGCAGCACACCCATGCTCAGCACGGTGGCCAGCAGCAATCGCCGGTTCTGATCGTCCATTTTCGTTGGAGTCCCCTGACGGCGCAATCCCGGGGGTTCAACAGATACGGCCGTCGAAGGTCAAGCGGTTTCCCGGCCGAAGGCCGACATCGCCCGCGCCGCCTAGCCGGTTCCGGTTCCGCTGCGCGGCGGGCGGTTCTTCAGGCTGCGGCCATAGCTTTCGATCCAGCCGGGTACCTTGGCGGCGGGCATCGGTCGGGCGACGGCAAAGCCCTGCACGCAGGCGCAGCCCATCTCGGCCAACAGCGCCGTCTCGGCGGGCGATTCGACGCCTTCGGCGATCGCCTCGATCCCCAGCGTGGTGGCCAGCCGGATGATGCCGGCGACGGCCGCGCGCTGGCCGGCATCGGTTTCCATCCCGGCGACAAAGCTGCGGTCGATCTTGATCCGATCGGTGCGAAAGCGGCAGATCGTCGCGATGCTCGCCCGCCCGGTCCCGAAATCGTCAAGGTCGAGGCGAAAGCCGAAATCCTTCAGCCCGTGCAGATTGCGCGCCACCCCGTCGGCATCGGCGTCGGCATCGCCGGCGGTGTCCCATACCGGGCCCAGCAGGGATTCCTTGATCTCGATCGCCACCCGGCACGGATCGACCTCGTGGCGGTCGGTCTCCCATTTCAGGCGGTCGCAGAACCCGGTATCGCGCAACTCGTTGGTCGACAGGTTGATGGCAACGCCCGGCACGCCAAGCTCGGCCTTGTCCCAGGCCTTCAGCGCCGTCAGGGATTGCGCCAGCATCGCCTCGCCCAGCCGCGGCTCGGCTTCGGCCGCGGCCAGTGCGCGCAGAAAGCGGTCGGGCGTCAGGATGCCCTCATCGGGGTGCTCCCAGCGGGCCAGCGCCTCGAACCCCGCCAGCGCGCCGGTCTGCGCGTCGATCTGGGGCTGGAACCAGGCCTTGAACTCGCCCCGGACGAGCGCCGCGTCGAGGTCGGCGGACAGCGCCCGGTGCTTGCGGCTTTCGCGCCGCATCCGGGGCGAGTAGTTGGCGATCGCCCCGCGGCCGTTGCGGCGCGCCTCGACCATTGCCTCCTCGGCCGCCTGCAGCATCGCGGGGGCGGTGTTTTCGGGCGCCCGCCCGGCCAGGCACAGGCCGATCGACACCGTCAGATGCAGCTCGGTCTGGTCAAGCGGGATCGGCGCGGCAAGCGCGTCGCGCAGCCGCCCGGCCGTGGCCATCACGTTCTCGAATTCGGCGCGGGCGAGTGGCGACAGGACGACCGCGAAACGGTCGCCGGCGATCCGCGTCGCCACATCCTCGGCCCGGATCGCCTCGGAAATCCGGGCGGCCGCGACCTTCAGGATCGCATCGCCCGCATCGATGCCGAAGCGTTCGTTGACATGGCGAAAGCGGTCGATGTCGATGACCAGGATGGCGCACATCTTGCCCGTGGTCCGGACCGAGGTCAGGAACGCGGCCAGCCGCGCCAATGCCGCGTCGCGCGGCGGCAAGCCGGTCAGCGGGTCGGCCGCCGCGTCGGCCCGATCGGGGGCGGCGGCGGTCGCCTTGTCGGCCGCCCCCGCGCCCGGCGCCGGCATCAGCGCCTGAACCGCGACCAGCAGCGGAAACAGCACCGAGACGACAAACAGCACGGCGTCCTGCCCGATCCACCAGGCGACCGCCACCATCAGTGGCACCACCCCCACCACCGGGCTGTGCAACAGGCGCGTCAGGCGGTCGGCGGGCGCCGGGGGCGGTTGGTTTGCCAAGGCGTTTCCTTTCGCCGGGCGGGAGACAACTGCCTCGCACCCTTGCGCGAAAACCTCGCCCCGGGGTTAATGCCGCCCGGTCATTCGTGTCGAATTGTTCCGGTTCCGTGTGCGTACCCTGCCGGCGCGGCGCCCCGTCGCACTAGCGGAAGACATCGGCGAGCGTGTCGACCCCGACCCCATCCTTGATCGCGCGCAGCCGCGCGTAGAGCAGCGAGACCATGACATTGGTAAAGCCATAGGCGATCGCTGAAATCGCCGCGACGAGGGCGGTCAGGATCAATCCTTCGACCGGGCCCGGCTCGCCCACGTCGAAGACGGCAAGCGAGCCCCCCAGGACGATCGCGCCGAGCGCAGCGGCGAGGCCGAGGGCGATCAGCCACATGATCAGGAACAGACCGAGGATCGGCCAGCGATAGCCCCGGGTCAGTTCCGCGCTGCGCGCTAGCGCCCCGGACCCGGCCCGTTCGATCACCACGGCAGGCACAACGACCGAGAAGACGGCGATAAGCCACAGACCGGGAACGACCAGCGCAAGAATACCAAGGCCGATCAGGATCTGGACAAGCAGACTGACCAGAAACAGCGGCACGATCACCGACAGCGCCGCACCGATATAGCCGCGCATCCGCAGCGGCCGCCCAAGCTTGGCGTCATAGGCCAGCAGCACGGTGACGGCCACGGCGAGGCCAT
>DNSZ01000248.1 GCA_003500165.1 Paracoccaceae bacterium
ACTTGAAACCTGAAACCGCCATTCGCTTTCCACATGGCCAGTGCCTCGGGATGCTCCTCGCGAAAGCGCGGCAGTATCTCGGCATTCGTCCAGTCTGGAGCAGTCCTATGGAGGTAGTTTAGCGCGCGGGCGAAATGTACGCGCCCCAGAAGCCCAGATTCACTATCAGCACGGGCGATCACGTTGAAGCGCGTCTCCAGGTCGCCCAAACCAGCTCCGGGCCCGGGCTTCGACGCCTCGAAATGGCTAATGAGCGTCCAAGCGAGCACGCCACCGGGCGCGTTCAATGCCCGATCGACCAAGTCCTCAGCCCGTGGATCAGCGGCTTCATTCTCGGCATACACCAGTTGCGCAAGGCGGTCCCACAACAGCCATAGTCGGCTGACCCCTTCGCGAGGTTCACCGTCCAGGAAGGCTCTATGAATTCTGATCCAGTCCGCGATGGTGCCGGCAAGCTCGATGAGCGTGGCATCCGGCATTTCAAGTACGGCGTCGGCGATTTCCACTTTGAGAATGCCGTCGAACGACTCGCCGGTGGCCCAGAACAGTGATCTCCATGGGTACGGGTTCCAGTTCCCCGCCGCAGCATCGGCCGACAGCCCGCGAAATGCCCGGTCGGGATCGGATGAACAGAACAACCGCCAAAGCTCGCCCTGATCGAACTGGCGCTCGCTCTCGATCCGCAGAGCCTCTCCAACCAGCGTTTCGTCAGGCACATCCTTCAGTAGGCCAACGTCGCCCTCGGGGCCGGTTCGGGTCTCGCTCCAGCTGTGGAAGTCGTCCCGATCTCCCGGGCTTGGACGCCATTGCGGGTGGCGTTCAGCAATCTGCGTCAACAAGGTGATGCTGTCGGCACTGAGGCGTTTGCCAGCCGTCTCCAGTCGGCTCAGCCGCCGGTAAATGGCATTGTCGCAAACCGACTCCCAGCGCTGCGCATCGAACGCATCCTCGTCGAACAGGTCCCGAGGAATGCCTGCGCTGATGCGTGCCTCGATATCTGCCCGCGTCCCCGGCGTGAACTCGTCCCAACGAGCGACCAAGCCTCGCATCAGCTCGACCTGAGCGGCGCTCACCCAGAAGCCATGGTCGTCGAGCCCCATGATCGCCTTGGCGAGATCGGCGGCAGGGTGGACAGGGTTTGTAGCGGCGAAGATCGCCAGACGCTGAAGCAGGACGAAGGGTGCTTGGCCCCATGGTCGGGATAGTCCGATTGCGCGCTCCGGCGCCACCTGGGCGAGCCGCTCCCATATGTCGGCTATCACCCGAACGATGGGGTAGAAGCCACTGCGGTATCTGTTTTGTTCGTGATGGGCGACGGAGGGTACGTCACTGTCGCTACGGTCGTAGCCGACCGTGAAACCAACATCCTCGGCATTTTCGAGCGCATCGAGTAGTGTCCGCTCCAAAGCCTGAAGCAGCTGCACAAGGGTAAGCGTCCGGCCTGACCGCCCTGCCGCGGGCTGAGAGAGGCGGATAGTGTCCGCCATCGATAGTGGACACTATGGTGATGGCGTGGCGCGTCGGACGAAGCGGCTTTGGACGGACGAGGAGAAGCGTTCGATCTGTTTCCAGACGACGGCGCCGGGTGTGGCGGTTGCGCGGGTGGCGCAGCGCTACGCGATGAACGCCACTCTGATGTTCAAGTGGTTGGGCGACCCGCGCGATGCGCCGCAGCCGCGAGCATCCGTCGTTGTGCATCACGGCTTCACGCCGCGGTCTCGAGCTGCTCGACCAGCCGGCCTGCGCGCTCGCCGGAGCGGCGCAAGGCCAGCAGGACCAGAAGGATCGCGAGGGCGGTGAGGCTGGAGAGAAGCGCCGTGCGCGCCACAGGCGATCCAGCGGGCGTGGTGACGAGTCCGCCGATCGCTTGGCATGGCGAAAAAACTGTTGACGGTTGACGAGCGTGCCTGTTCTATCATCGTTGCGGTCGAAAACTCTTTTGGGGCGGCAGGCGCCGCCTGCGCGGAACGGCTGGAGGAGGGCCGAATTCGGATCGGGTCGCTCCAGGTGTCACCAAGCGGGAAAGAATGCCCTGTGGCGAAGGGGGAATGCGCATCGGTCCATGGCCTGCCCGCAGCGGCGAACCGGTCGGCCTTCCGAACGCAGATCCCGGGTCCGGCAACGTGACGACCGCGTGATGGGGTGCCTGATCGATGCATGAGCGGCCGACACGCCTTCGCAGAGTGGCATGGGCAGAGTTGTATGGAACGACGGATCGCAAGGATGAAGCGCCAGCATCTGACCCCTGCGGGGGGCCGAAGTTGCCGGGCAGCCGAGGCGACTAAAGCAAAAAAAGCAAAGTAGCGCAGAACTTAGGGAGGAGATGAAATACATGAAGACCATGCTCGCATCATGGCGGACGATCCTGGCGTCCGCTGCCCTGGCAGGGCTGGCCCTGCCTGAAATGGCGACCGCACAGGAGACCCAATATTTCCCCATCGCCAGCAGCCGGGTTGGTCCCTACTCTGCCATGGGAACGGGATATTACGGCGCGCAGATCGACTACCTGAACTATGTCAACATGAACGGCGGCGTGAATGGCGTCATGCTGACATGGCAGGAGTGCGAGACCGAGTACAACGCGGTGAAGACCGTCGAGTGCTACCAGCGCCTGTTCGAGTATGACGGCCAGAAGATGGTCGTGTTCGACACGCTCGGCACGCCCGGGGCCTATGCCGTGATCAACCGGATGGCCGAGGACGAGGTCGTGCTGGCGCAGTACGGCTACGGCCGCACCGACGCCGCCGACGGCACCGTCTGGCCCTGGGTGTTCAACGCGGCCGGCCACTACTGGGACCAGATCGCGGTCAAGCTCAGGTTCATGGCCGAGCAGGAAGGCGGCGTCGAGAACATGCGCGGCAAGAAGATCGTGCACATGCACATCGACAGCGCCTATGGCCGCGAGCCGCTGCCGACCATGCGGGCGCTCGCCGAGGAGTGGGGCTTCGAACTGGTCGAGATCGCGATCGCGCCGCCGGGTCTGGAGCAGCAGTCGCAGTGGCTGCAGGTCCGCCGCGAGCGGCCCGACTGGGTGACGTTCTGGGGCGCGGGCTCGGGGATGAACTCCACCGGAATGACCAATGCCGCCCGCATCGGCTTCCCGCGCGAGCGGCTCATCTATGTCACCTTCGGCGCCGCAGAGGAGGACATGTATCCCGCCGGCGACAGCGCCACCGGCACCTACGCCATGGCCAATGCCTTGCCGGGCAAGCAGTACCCGCTGGTGCAGGCGATCGAGGAGCAGGTCTATGGCGCTGGCGAGGGCAATCTCGCCGACGAGAGCCGCATCGGCTCGGTCTACTGGAACCGCGGCCTCGGCGCGGCGGTGATGTGGATCGAGGCGCTCAGGATCGCGCAGGAGATGCACGACAAGGTCGGTCAGGCCGTGACGGGCGAGGAGTTCCGCGCCGGCTACGAGGCTTTGAACATGACCCCTGAGCGGCTCGAGGAGCTGGGCATCGGCGGCATGGTCGCGCCCTTCGAGTTGTCCTGCGCCAAGCATAACGGGGCGCGGGCCTTTGCCATGATGCAGTGGGACGGCGAAAAGTTCGTGCAGGTCACGGACTGGCTGCCGCCGCTCGACCCGGACGCGATCCGGGCCCGCATCGAGGAGTCGGCGGCCAAGTTCGCCGCTGAAAACGGCATCACCCCGCGCGATTGTCCGTAGGCGCATCGCCCCTGCAGGGCGAGCACAACCCCGGTGTCGGCGCCCTGGGCGCCGACACCGCGCGTCCGAAATGCGTTCGGCGAAAGGCGCAGGAGACAACGACATGGCGAGGACCCGATGAATGCGACAGCCGACAACATCCTGACGATCGATGCCATCGAGGTTGTCTACGACAACGTCATCGCGGCCCTGCACGACGTCTCCCTCGTCGTGCCGCGCGGCAAGATCGTGGCCCTGCTCGGCGGCAATGGCGCCGGCAAGAGCACGACACTGAAATCCGTATCGACCATGCTCGGGTCCGAGCGCGGAAAGGTCACGCAGGGCACCATCACCTATGACGGGACTGCCGTCCGCGACCAGACGCCTTCGGACATGGTCGGCCTGGGCATGGTGCAGGTGCTCGAAGGGCGGCGCTGCTTCGGGCATCTCACGGTCGAGGAGAACATCATCGCGGGCGCCTTCTCGCGCAAGCTCTCCAAGGGCGACATGCATGCCGAGCTCGATCGCATCTACGGCTACTTCAAGCGCCTCAAAGACCGCCGAAAGAGCCAGGCCGGCTACACGTCGGGCGGCGAGCAGCAGATGACGGCCGTGGCCCGCGCGATGATGGCCAAGCCCAAGATGCTGCTGCTCGACGAGCCTTCGATGGGCCTCGCGCCGCAACTCGTGGCCGAGATCTTCAACATCGTGCAGGAGCTCAACCAGCAAGAGGGCGTGAGCATCCTGCTCGCCGAGCAGAACACCAACGTCGCGCTCCGCAACGCGGATTACGGCTACATCATCGAGAGCGGCCATGCCGTGATGGAGGGCAACGCGCGGGACCTGCTCGAGGACGACAAGATCAAGGAGTTCTACCTCGGCATCTCCAAGGAGGGCCGCAAGAACTTCCGCGACGTTCTCCGGAAGGAGAGCGAGACCCACGCCGATCTCCACCACCACTGACCGACGGCGCGAGAGAGAAACCGAAAAATGACCCAGGTTCGCAACTTCCCGATCGGCGGCCCCCTGCTCGAGGTGCAGCACATCTCGCTGCGCTTCGGGGGCGTGAAGGCGATCACCGACACCTCCTTCAACGTGCTGGAACACGAGATCCGGGCGATCATCGGCCCCAACGGTGCCGGAAAGAGTTCGCTGCTCAACTGCATCAACGGCATCTACAAGCCGCAGGAGGGCAAGATCGTCTTCAAGGGCGAGGTGCTCGACAAGATCAGCCCGAACATTATCGCCCAGAAAGGCATTTCGCGCACCTTCCAGAACCTCGCGCTGTTCAAGCGCATGTCCGTGATCGACAACATCCTCGTCGGGCGCAAGCTGCACATGGATTGCAACTTCCTGCAGGTGGCGTTCCAGACGCCGAGGGCCCGGCAGGAGGAAGAGGAGAACCGCGAGCGCTGCGAGGAACTCGTGGAGTTCCTCGAGATCACCGACATCCGCGACACGCCCGTGGGCAAGCTGCCCTACGGGCTGCAGAAGAAGGTCGAACTCGGACGGGCGCTGGCCACCGAGGCCGACATCCTGCTGCTCGACGAGCCCATGGCGGGCATGAACGTCGAGGAGAAGCGCGAGATGTGCCGCTTCATCCTGAAGGTCAACGACGAGCTCGGCACCACGATGGTGCTGATCGAACACGACATGGGGGTGGTGATGGACATCTCCGACAACGTGGTCGTCCTCGACTACGGCAAGATCATCGCCGACGGACCTCCCGAAGAGGTCCGGACGAACCAGGACGTCATCGATGCCTATCTGGGGGTGGCCCATGACTGAGATACTTTTCTTCTTCGAGGTCGTGCTGGCCGGACTGCTGGCCGGCACGATGTACTCGCTCGTCGCGCTGGGCTTCGTGCTGATCTACAAGGCCTCGGCGACGTTCAACTTCGCCCAGGGCGCCATGGTGTTCTTCGCCGTGCTGTCCTTCGTGGGCTTCATGGAGCTTGGCCTGCCCTTCGTGCTGGCCTTCCTCGTGACGATCCTGCTGATGATCGCTGTGGGCTACGCCACCGAACGCCTCGTGATCGAGCCGCTGACGGGCCAGAGCGAGGACACGATGCTGATGGCCACGATCGGCCTCGCCTTCGTGCTGCAGGGGCTTGCGCAGGCGGTCTGGGGCGTCGAGGTGCGCCGGCTCGATCTTGGCATCCCCGACTTCCCGATCCCGTGGCTGGCGGACAATCTCGGCATTTTCGTAAGCGCGCTCGACGTGACAGCGGGCGTCGTTGCCGGCGTTCTGATCATCGTGCTCTCGCTGCTGTTCCGCTTCACCAAGATGGGGCTCGGGCTGCGCGCGGTGGCCGACGACCCCGGCGCGGCCGCCTCGATCGGCATCCCGCTGAAGAACATCATGCTCCTCGTCTGGTCGACGGCCGGCATCGTGGCGCTGGTGACAGGCATGATGTGGGGGGCGCGCGCGGGCGTGCAGTTCGCCCTCGTCGACCTGGCGCTCAAGGCGCTGCCGGTGCTGATCATCGGCGGCTTCTCGTCGATCCCGGGCGCGATCGTCGGCGGTCTGATCATCGGCGTCGTCGAGAAGACGCTCGAGGTCTATGTGGGCCCCTATTTCGGCGGCGGGATCGAGGGCTGGGCGCCCTATGTCCTGGCCATCCTCTTCCTGCTGTGGCGGCCCGAGGGGCTGTTTGGCGAGAAGATCATCCGGCGCGTCTGAGCACGGGAGAGAACCGACATGACCGACAAGCCCGTCTTCATGACCTATTCACGCAGCGACGTGACGAATTTCGCCGTGCTGATGATCCTGGCTTTCGCCGTGGTCCCCTTCACGATCGAGACCGACTACTGGTATTCGTCGATCCTGATCCCGTGGCTCTGCCTAGCGCTCGCCGCCATCGGGCAGCAGTTCGTGATGGGCTATGCCGGGCAGCTCGCGCTTGGCGCGGCCGGCTTCATGGCAGCGGGCGCCTTCGCCTGCTACAACATCGAGCTGCGCATCCCGTGGATGCCGTTCCCGCTGTCGCTGCTGTTCTCGGGCATCATCGCGGCGGCCTTCGGGGTGCTCTTCGGCCTGCCGAGCCTGCGGGTGCGGGGCATCTACCTGATGGTGGCCACGCTCGCCTCGCAGTTCTTCATCATCTGGATGATCGACAAGTTCGGCTGGTTCAAGAACTACGACACCTCCGGCATCATCACCGCGCAGGACATCATGATCTTCGGCGTGCCGTTCACGTCGCCGATGCAGATGTACCTGGTGGTTGCGGTCGTGGTGACGATCCTGACGATCCTGGCCGTGAACATGACGCGCGGCTCGGTGGGGCGGAACTGGATGGCGGTGCGCGACATGGACATCGCGGCCGAGAGCATGGGCATCTCGCTGCTGCGCGCCAAGCTGCAGGCCTTCGCGCTGTCGGCCTTCTACTGCGGCGTTGCCGGCGCGCTCTTCGCCTTCACCTACCTGAAGTCGCTTGAGCCGGTGGCCTTCGACATCAAGCTGTCCTTCAGCATCCTTTTCATGGTGATCCTCGGCGGGCTCGGCACCATCAACGGGGCGTTTGTCGGCGCGGCATTCATCCTGCTCTTCCCGGTCGTGCTGAACACCGCCGGCAATGCATGGTTCCACGGCACGATCGACGCCACGATCATCTCCGCCATCGAACAGGTCGTGTTCGGCGCGTTGATCATCCTGTTCCTGATCTACGAACCGCTTGGCATGGCCAAGCTCTGGGAGAACACCAAGCAGCGTCTGCTCGACAGACGGCCGGTCGGCGAAGCCAGACCGAACAAGAAACCGAAGACCGGCTGAAGAGGGCTGGCACCGGTACCGCCGGGGGCTCCGCGCGCAGCCTCCTAAACGACGGGCCAGGACACTGCCTGGAAACATGGTGCCCGGGGGCGGATTTGAACCACCGACACGAGGATTTTCAGTCCACTGCTCTACCCCTGAGCTACCCGGGCACACTGGGCTGGGGACCAAGCCTGCGCTCATTACGGCAGCGGTCCGGGTCTGTCCAGAGCGGATTGCTCGCGCCCGGTGGGCATCCCCGGTGGCCCCCGGCCCGGTGTCAGCCGCCCTGTGTCGCCAGCGGCCAGCGATCGCGCTGGCGGTTGAGTTCGAGATGGCCCAGCGGCGTCCAGCCGACCACCGCTGTCTGCACCGGATCGTCGCGGAAGGCGCGTTTTGCCGCCACCTCGGCGCGCCGGCGATCCGCCTTGGCCAGCCGCGCGGGGTCGATCACGATCTGGCCGCCCAGGCCCTTGATGCGCAGGGCGCGCGGCAGGTCGCTCATCGCCGCCAGCAGCGCCTTCAACCCCGCCGCCGGGGTGAAATCGCCGCCGGTATTGACGTCGACCGCGACCAGCGCGCGGGTCGGCTCCACCGCCATCCAGGCCCCGCCGGGCAGCTTCCAGACCGGGTCGCGCGCGGCACCCAGCGCCGCGTCCACCCCGTGCCGGGCAAAGGCGCCGGGTGCCGCGTCGGTGTCCACCGCCGGCCAGTCGCGCGCCGCCCGCGCATGGGCGTCCGCTGCGGCCAGCAGCACCGTGCCCGGAACCGCCCCGGCAAGGCCCGCGGCGACGGCCTCTGCCTCGGCGGCAAGGGCGGCGATTTCGCCGGCCAGCGCCTCGGCCGGCAGACCTTCGGCGGCAGAGCGCAGGATCAGCCCCGCCACGCGCCCGCCCAGGGCCGCTTCGCCCGCCTGTTGCAGCCGCGCCCGTTCCGCGTGGCCGCGGATCGCGCGGGACACGTTCACGCCCGGCCGGCCCGGGGTCAGCACGATATGGCGCCCCTTGTGGACCGGCGCCGCGGTCACCGGCACCGCCTTGCCGGGTTCGGCCACCCCGCTGACCTGCACCGCCAGCATCCGCCCCGGCACCCCGCCGCCGCCGCGCAGGAACCCGCGCGGC
>DNSZ01000168.1 GCA_003500165.1 Paracoccaceae bacterium
TAGCCCCGGCGGTTGAGAAACAGCAACGCCTGGTCGCCCCGGTCGAGCGCCGCGCGCACGGCAGCTGCCAGGGCCGGCGACACCCAGCGTCCGGTGGGCAGACCCTGTTCGCGCATGTCGATCGCCGCAAGGTCGGGCAGCGTCGCCGCCCCCGCCCGTTCGGGCAGGTCGCAGCGCTGGTACTTGCCGGCCCGGGCATTCGCCCAGCTTTCCAGCGCCGGCGTGGCCGAGGCGAGGATCACCGCCGCGCCGGCCTCGGCCCCGCGCAGGACCGCCATGTCGCGGGCGTGATACTGCACGCCATCCTCCTGCTTGTAGCTGGTGTCGTGTTCTTCGTCGACGACGACGAGGCCCAGATCGCGAAACGGCAGGAACAGCGCCGACCGGGCGCCGACCACCAGCGGCGCGTCGCCACCCGCCGCCATCAGCCACACCCGGCGCCGTTCGGCCTGGGTCATGCCCGAATGCCATTCCGCCGGCCGGGCGCCGAACCGCGCCTCGACCCGCGCCATGAACCCCGCGGTCAGCGCGATCTCGGGCAACAGAACCAGCGCCTGGCGACCGTGCCGGACGCATTCCGCCACCGCTTCCAGATAGACCTCGGTCTTGCCCGAGCCGGTCACCCCCTTCAGCAGCGTGGTCGAATAGGCCGCCGCGGCGACGGCCGCGCACAGCGCCTGGGCCGCCTGCCGCTGTCCCGCATTGAGCTTGAGGCCCGGCCGCCCAAGGTCGAGCGGCGGGAACGGCGCGTCGCGCGGCGCCCGCACCTCGATCACGCTGCCGGCCTGCACCAGGCCGCGGATCACCGCGCTGCCGACCCCGGCCTCGGCGGCCAGTTCGCCCGGCGCCAGCCCCTCGGGCCGGGCGGCGAGCGCATCGAGGACACGCAGCCGCGCCTCGGTCATGCGGGCCGGCGGCGGGCCACCGGGACGCAGGATCTTGCGATCCGCAGGGCGCTGCGCCAGCCCCGGCGCGCGCAGCGCCAGCCGCAGCATCACATGCGGCGCGGTCAGGGTATAGGCGCCCGCCCGGTCGAGAAAGCCGCGCAGTTCCGCCGACAGCGGCGGTACGTCGAGCACCCGCGCCACCGCGCGCAGCTTGGCCGGGTCGAAGCCGCCCGCGCCCGGCCCCCAGATCACCCCGGTGACCAGCCGCGGGCCAAGCGGCACCTCGACCAGCGACCCGGTCGTGCAACCTGCCGGTGGCGCGCGATAGTCGAGCGCACCGTCCAGCTGGCCGGTCCGCACCGCCACACGGTCGCCCGGCGCAAAGAACTCGTCCTCAGCCAAGCGGTTTCCCCCGCCCCGCGCCTGCGCTAACAGTCGAACCGACAACCGCGCCCTGGAGCAAGCCCATGAAGTTTTTCGTCGACACCGCCGACACCGCCGCGATCGCCGAGCTCAACGCGCTCGGGCTTCTGGACGGGGTCACCACGAACCCGTCCCTGATCCTGAAATCGGGCCGACCCATGGATGAGGTGATCGCCGAAATCTGCGGCCTCGTCGAGGGGCCGGTCAGCGCCGAGGTGGTCGCCACCGAGGCCGAGGCGATGATCGCCGAGGGCCACAAGCTGGCCGGGATCGCCCCGAATGTCGCCGTCAAGGTGCCGCTGACATGGGACGGGCTGAAGGCCTGCAAGCGGCTGACCGGCGAGGGCCACATGGTCAACGTCACCCTGTGCTTCTCGGCCGCGCAGGCGCTGCTGGCCGCGAAGGCGGGCGCGAGCTTCATCTCGCCCTTCGTCGGGCGGCTCGACGATCTTGGCCTCGACGGGATGGCGGTGATCCGCGACATCCGGTTGATCTATGACAATTACGGCTTCGAGACGGAGATCCTCGCCGCCTCGATCCGCACGGTCAATCACGTCATCGAAGCAGCGCGGATCGGCGCCGATGTGGCCACCGTGCCGCCCGGGGTGCTGAAGGCGCTGGCCCAGCACGCGCTGACCGACAAGGGTCTGGCATCGTTCCTGGCCGATTGGCAGAAGACCGGGCAGAAGATCCTGTAGCGCCGCGCCCGCGCTGGACTGTTCTTGGGGCGGGGAAAAATGCTTTCGGCATAGCCTTGGATCGCCTCGCTTGCCGTGAGCCGACCTTGCAGGTTGCCCGACAGGCTTGACATTCCATATCGGTTTCAGTCACCATGTCGCTTGAAACTGGAATGAGGCGTGCCGTGAGCAGAATCGTTCCTTTTCCGAAGTCGCAGCAGTTGCGAACGCCGCTGGCGCAGCTTTTCCGTGTCGGCGCTTCTCACGTCCAGTTCGGCGACATGTTCGCATCTGGCGGTTTAGCGCGACCGCCAGCCGTGTTCGAGGCCGGTCAACGCAGCCGCCATCATCCGCGTGCTCAGCATTTTGCGTGCAGAAACACGGTGGCTCTGAATACCAAAGCGCGATGCGTATGGCCGTTGGTATGAACATGTCGCCGGAGATACGCGCTTTCCGCAAGTGAAACTGCAAGGGCCGGCGGGTGGCGAGGGGTAAGCCATGCACAGTGTCGTATCACGCTATATCGGTGAGCTTGCGGAAACCGGCGGGCTCAAGGGCACCGATATCGCCAATATCACGGACGTGTCGAAGGCAACCGTCTCGCGCTGGAAGTCGGGCGATATCAGGCCCCATCCGAAAAACGAACTGATTCTGTCGGACCTTTACTACATCGTCGGCCGACTCAGCGAATTCTACGCACCAGACGAAATCCGCACCTGGCTTTATGCCCGTCATCCGCAGCTTGGCGGCGAACGCGCAATGGACCTGATCCACAGTGACCGCAGCGTTCAGGTGCTCGCCGTGATCGACCGCCTCGACGACGACGTATTCGTCTGAGTGTGCATGGCCCGGCCGCGTCGCGATCCCGACCTGATCGATGCGCTGGAGGCGATGGCGCCCGTCGCGTTTCGCGGGACCGTCTGGCGCGTGGTCCGCGACGGCCGCGACCCGCTGAGGTGCAGCGCTTCGGGCGGCCGCTGGGACGATGGGCGCTTTGATGTCCTATATACGTCGCAGTCGCCGCAGGGGGCAGTCGCGGAATTGCACTTTCACCTGATGCGCGGCCAGCCGGTGATGCCAAGCCAGGTGCGGTATCGGCTGTTCGAGCTGGAGATCGTCCTGGAGCGGGCGTTGCATTCTGCCGATCTCGACGCGCTTGCCGCGGTCGGTCTGCGGACCGATCTGTTCGGCCGTCTGTCCTGGGCGGACAAGGCGGCCGAATGCCCGCGGTCGCAGGACATCGCCGAGGTCGCGCATTTCCTGGATTGCCATGGCCTGATTGTGCCCTCCGCGCGGTTTGCGACACACAATGTCGTGGTATTCTGCGACAGGGTGCCGGCGCTGCGCGATGCCGACTGCAAAGATCGGGGACTGGTGGATTGGCCACAGGGCTGACCCGCATGGCCCGCCGCGCGGCGGTGCGGTTCACCCGCGATCGCCGGCGGCCTCCAGCACCGCGCGCAGGGCGTCCTCCGGCACGTCGGCGCTGACAAAGGCGGCGCCGATCCCGCGCAGCAGCACAAAGCGCAGCCGGCCCGCCACGGCCTTCTTGTCCTGCCGCATCAGATCGATCAGCCCGTCGGTATCGGGCAGATGCGCCTGCATGTCGGACAGCGCCGCGGGCAGGCCGGATGCCCGCAGATGGGCGCGCAGCCGCGCCGGTACCGCGGCATCGCAATGGCCCAGCCGGACCGACAGATCGGCCGCCAGGCCCAGCCCGATTGCGACCGCCTCGCCATGCAGCAGATCGCCCGAATAACCCGCGCCGGTCTCCAGCGCATGGGCGAAGGTATGGCCGAGATTGAGCAGCGCGCGCTCGCCCCCCTCGCGTTCGTCGCGCCCGACGATATCGGCCTTCATCCGGACCGCGGCGCGCACCGCATGGGCGACCGAGGCCGGGCCGAGATCGAGCAAATCGTCGCCATCCTCCTCGAGCCAGTCGAAGAAACCGGCATCGCCCAGCGCCGCCATCTTGACGACCTCGGCATAGCCGGCGCGCAACTCCCTGACCGGCAGGGTCGCCAGCGTCGCCGTATCGGCAAGCACCAGTGCCGGCTGGTGGAACGCGCCGATCAGGTTCTTGCCCTGGGTCGTGTCAATGCCGGTCTTGCCGCCGACCGCGCTGTCGACCTGGGCCAGCAGGGTCGTCGGGACCTGCACATAGCGCACGCCACGGCGCAGGATCGCGGCGCAGAAACCGCCCAGATCGCCGATCACGCCGCCGCCCAGCGTGACCACCAGATCGCCCCGTTCGACCCCGGTGTCGAGCAGCCAGGAACAGGTCCGTTCGACCCAGGGCCAGCTTTTCGTCGCTTCGCCCGGCGGCAGCGCCAGTGCATCGACCTCGATCCCCGCCGCGCCCAGCGCCGCTTCGAAGGCGGGCAGCCACAATTCGGCCACGTGCTCGTCGGTCAGCACGGCAACACGGTGCCGTGCGAGCAGCGGCACCAGCGCATCGCCGGCCTGCCCGATCAGCCCCGGGCCGATTCGCACCTCATGGGGCGCGCCGGCCACATTCACCCGCACCGTCTCGATCATGTCGCCTCCCTCCGGCAAAGCGCCGCCCCGGATCCGCGGGCCAGCGCGATCAGCGCCGCCCGCGCCGTCGCGGCCACCGATCCGCCGCCATCATTGGCAAGCCGCACCGGTGCCAAGGCGTAGACCGGCCGACGCTCGGCGTAAAGCGCCGCCAGCCGGGCCCGCGCGTCGGGTCCGCGCAGCAGCGGCCGGTTGTCGCGCCCGCGCACCCGGTGCCACAGCGTGTCGAGGTCAACATCGAGCCAGATGGCGGTGCCATGCGCCGCGATCAGCTGGCGGTTTTCCGCCCGCATCCAGGCGCCGCCCCCGGTCGAGACGATGCCGGGCGGGCCGGCCAGCAGGCGGGCCAGCACCTCGGTCTCGCGGGCGCGAAAGAACGGCTCGCCGTCGCGCGCGAAAATCTCAGGGATCGACATGTTGGCGGCGGCTTCGATCTCGGCATCCGAATCGCGAAACGCCACGCCCAGGGCCCGGGCCATCACCCGCCCCACGGCGGTCTTGCCGGCGCCGGGCATGCCGATCAGGACAGCGCTGCGGCAAAGCTGCCATTCGGCGCGGCGCGCGATCGGGGATTGCCTGGCTGGCGACATCGGCTTCTTCCTGCTGCCCATCGACGGCCGCAAGCGGCGGCATTTCGCATGGCCGGTGCCGCGGCGCGCGGAACCCCATGGTGTTCCACGGGCCGTCGGGTATAATCAAGCCGTTCGGGGCAGACGCCGTCCAGCCGGCGCAGAATGGCGGGCGGTGACCGGGGGCAGGCATGATCCGGCTGTTGAAGCTCTTGTTGGTGCTGGTGTTCGTCGCTTTCGTCGGGCTGGTCGGGTTCGCCTATCTGGGCGACATCGCGCCCCAAACCGAACCGGTCACCGGGGAGATCACCATTGAACTCGAATAGCTGCCGGGCCGCGGCCGTCATGGGCGCCGTTTTGCTGGCGGTCGCGCCGGTGGCAACCGCCCAGGAGGCACCGTTATCGGCCATCGACTGGCTGTCCGAGGCGGTGGCCGACCCGGTGGCCCGGCAAGCCGAAACACCGGCGCCGATCGAGCCGGTCGATGCGCGGCCGATCGGCGCGCCGCCACGCGACGCGGCAGGGCTGATAGCCCCCGCTGCGCACGGTCTGCCGACCGATCTTTGGCAGGGGTCAAGCAGCCGCGCCATTGCCGCGGCGATCGCCGCCCAGCCCGACAATCAGCTGCCCGCGGCGCGGGCGCGGCTTTACAATCTGCTGCTGGCCGAGCTTGATCCGCCGGCCGACACCAGCCCCGAGGACCGGGTCTTTCTGGCCCGCATCGACAAGCTCCTGGCTTTCGGTGCGCTCGACCGGGCCGAGGCGCTGTTGGAACAGGCCGGGCCCGACACGCCCGCCGCCTTTGCCCGCTGGTTGGATGTCAGCCTGCTGACCGGCTACGAGGATCGGGCCTGCGCCGCGATGCTGGCCGCGCCGCAGATGGCGCCGACCCTGCCGGCGCGCATCTTCTGCCTGGCGCGGCCAGCATCGCGGCGC
>DNSZ01000322.1 GCA_003500165.1 Paracoccaceae bacterium
GGGCCGAGGCGATGGGCGCGCGTGTCTCGGGCTCGGTCTCGGCCAAGACCGATCTGGTGGTTGCCGGCCCCGGTGCCGGATCGAAGGCGAAGAAGGCCGCCGAGCTGGGCATCGAAACCATCGACGAAGACGCCTGGCTTGCCCTGATCGGGGCGGGCTAGGGCGGGCGTGGCCAGCCGGCCGGAAATCCTGTTTCCGCTGTTTGCGGGGCTCGACACGCTTGACGGCGTCGGGCCGAAGACCGCGCGCGCGCTGGCCGGGCTCGACATTGCCACGCCCAGGGACCTGCTGCTGACGCTGCCCGCCAACGGCATCGACCGCACCCGCCGGGAGGGTATCCGCGCGGTCACGCCGCCGGCGATGATCACCGTCGAGGTCACGGTGGGCCTGCACCGCCCGCCGGCGCGCAAGGGCCGCCCGCACAAGGTCGAGGTCACCGACGGCACCACGCCGTTTCTGCTGGTCTTCTTTCACGCCCATGACGACTGGCTGCGCCGGGCGCTGCCCGCCGGTGCCCGCCGGGTGGTGTCGGGCAAGCTCGAACTGTTCGACGGGATCGCCCAGATCGTTCATCCCGACCATATCGTCACGCCCGAAGAGGCGCGCACGATCCCGCCCTTCGAGCCGGTCTATCCGCTGACCCAGGGGGTCACCCAGCGGATCATGGCGCGGGCCGCGCGCGCCGCACTGGCCCGCGTGCCAGACCTGCCCGAATGGGGCGATGCGGCGCTGATCGCGCGCGAGGGCTGGCCGGCCTGGCGCGCCGCGCTCGGTGCCGCCCACGCGCCCGCCGGCCCGGCCGATCTGTCGCCCGATGCCGCGCCGCGCCGCCGGCTCGCCTATGACGAGTTGTTTGCGCATCAGGTGACGCTGGCGCTGGCCCGCGCCCGGCGCCGCCGCGCCAAGGGTTTCGTCACCGCGGGCGACGGGCGGTTGCGGCGGGCGGTGCTCGACGCGCTGCCCTTCGTGCCGACCGGCGCCCAGACCCGCGCCATCGACGAGATCGCCGCCGACATGCAAAAGCCGCTGCGGATGAACCGGCTGCTGCAGGGCGATGTCGGGGCGGGCAAGACGCTGGTGGCGCTGATGGCGCTCTTGATCGCGGCCGAGGCTGGCGGGCAGGGCGTGCTGATGGCACCCACCGAGATCCTGGCGCGCCAGCACCTGAAGAACATGACCGATCTTCTGGGCGACACGCCGGTGCGGATCGCCGGGCTGACCGGGCGCGACCGCGGCGCCGAGCGCCAGGCGGTGCTCGACGGGCTGGCCGCCGGCGAGATCGCGATCCTGGTCGGCACCCATGCGGTGTTCCAGCCCGATGTGGCGTTTCACGATCTGCGCCTGGCGGTGATCGACGAACAGCACCGGTTCGGGGTGGCGCAGCGGATGGAGCTGGGCGCCAAGGGTGCGGCACCCGACGTGCTGGTGATGACGGCCACGCCGATCCCGCGCTCGCTGGCGCTGGCGCAGTATGGCGACATGGACGCCTCGGTGCTGGACGAAAAGCCGCCCGGCCGGTCGCCGGTGCGCACCGCGCTGGTTTCGGCCGGCCGGATGGCCGAGGTCGTCGACCATCTGCGCCGCGCGGTTGCCGAGGGCCGCCAGGCCTATTGGGTCTGCCCGCTGGTCGAGGAAAGCGAAACCGTCGACTTGACCGCGGCCGAGGCCCGCTTTGCCGCGTTGCGGGCGGCGCTGCCGCCGGGTCAGGTCGGCCTGGTGCACGGCCAGATGGGCCATGCCGACCGCGATGCCGCGATGGCCGCGTTCGCGGCCGGCGAGACGGCGGTGCTGGTTGCCACCACGGTGATCGAGGTCGGCGTCGATGTGCCCAACGCCTCGATCATGGTGATCGAACGGGCCGAGCATTTCGGCCTGTCGCAGCTCCATCAGCTGCGCGGCCGGGTCGGGCGCGGGGCGGCGCAATCGACCTGCCTGCTGATGTTCGCGCCGCCGCTGGGCGAGGCCGCGCGCCGCCGCCTGGAAATCCTGCGCGAGACCGAGGACGGCTTTCGCATCGCCGAGACCGATCTGGAGATGCGCGGCGCCGGCGACGTCCTGGGCACGGCGCAATCGGGCCTGCCGCGGTTTCGCGTCGCCGATCTGGAACATCAGGCCGGGCTGATGGCGACCGCCCAGGCCGATGCCCGGGCGCTGCTGGCCGCCGATCCCGCGCTGGAAGGCCCGCGCGGCCAGGCGGTTCGGGTGTTGCTGTGGCTGATGGAGCAGGATCGCGCGATCCGCCTGATCGGCGTCGGATAGGCGATGTGCGCGTATCGTTCACGAATGTTCTTAAAAAGTTCTTGACGGCACCCGGAAAGCATGAGAACAAAGGGGGGACAAAGACAGGGGGCCAAAGATGGGACGCACGATCCGAACCGTTGTCAGCCGGGCACCGACCGACCTGATTGCCGACCTGCTGGGATGCGCCGCACTGATCGTGCTGGCCGTCGTCGCGCTGCATCTGCCCGCCCTCGTCTGAGTTTCTGCCTCGCGGCCCGTGCCCTGGGCCGCCCATCCTTGCCGCCGCGGGTCGCGTGCCTGCGGCGGCTTTTTCTCGCCGGATCGCCAGGGCGGGCAGGGCCGGCCTGGGCCGATCGTTGCGCATCGTTTACATCAATGGCCGCGGCAGGCTCGCGCGAATACGTCCGGCCATGCGCTTGCGCCGCCGCGTAACTCTCCCCTATCAGGCAGGTGTGCGGGGCCCCCCGGATCGGGCACGGGCGCCGCGATGGAGGCCGCCATGAAGATCAACCCCGACCTGCCCGCTTCGGTCGGCAACACACCGCTGATCCGGCTGCGCCGCGCGTCCGAGGAAACCGGCTGCGAAATCCTCGGCAAGGCGGAATTCCTCAATCCCGGCCAGTCGGTCAAGGATCGCGCGGCGCTGTCGATCATCCGCGACGCGGTCGCCCGCGGCGATCTGCGACCGGGCGGCACCATCGTCGAAGGGACGGCGGGCAATACCGGGATCGGGCTGGCGCTGGTCGGCGCGGCGATGGGGTATCGGACCGTCATCGTGATCCCCGAAACCCAGAGCCAGGAAAAGAAGGACATGCTGCGCCTTGCCGGCGCGCGGCTGGTCGAGGTGCCGGCGGTCCCCTATCGCGACCCCAACAACTATGTCCGGTATTCCGGCCGGCTGGCCGAGGCGCTGGCCCGCACCGAACCCAATGGCGCGATCTGGGCCAACCAGTTCGACAACACCGCCAACCGGCAGGCCCATGTAGAAACGACTGCCCCCGAAATCTGGGATCAGACCGAGGGCGCGATCGACGGCTTCATCTGCGCGGTCGGCACCGGCGGCACGCTGGCTGGCATGGCCGAGGGGCTGCGAGCGCGGAAGCCCGGCATCACCATCGGCAATGCCGATCCCGACGGCTCGGCGCT
>DNSZ01000197.1 GCA_003500165.1 Paracoccaceae bacterium
GTTGCAGGGCCCTTGCCAGCACCAGCGCGTCCCGCGACACCCCGCCCGGCCCGGCATAATATCCGGGCCGATGCCCCACCGCGCCGTAGCCCCGTGCGCCGTAAAGCGCCCGTGCCGCGGCATTGTCGGCCGCAACCTCGAGAAAGACGCGCGCGCCGCCCGCCCGGCTGGCGGCGGCCTCGAACCGGGCGAGCAGGCCGGTCGCGATGCCCCGGCGGCGCGCCCGGGGATGCACCGCCAGCGTCAGGATCTCGGCCTCGCCGGCCACGATGCGTCCCAGAAGAAACCCGTCATCGGCCGACAGCGCGACCGCGCCCGGCATCGCCACGAGCCCGGCAAAGGCCGCCGCGTCCCAGGCGGCGTCGGGAAACGCCGCCCGGTGCAGCGCCGCCATTTCGTCCGGCGTCACGGCAGGATCGCGGGCGGCGGGGTGTCGGGCAGGGCCGCGTCGGGCGGGCGGATGTAGACCGGCGCGGGCGGCGGCAGGGCTGCCCCGCTGTGCAGCTTCAGCGCGGCAACGCGCGCGATGCTGGCGACCAGGCCATGGGCACGGTTCCAGCCGAATTCGCATTCGACGGGCGGCGGCCGCTCCTGACGGTCCCCGTAAAGATCGGAATCGATCGCATCGGCGCAATAGCCGAACACGCCTTCGCCCCGGGCGATGCCGGATGCCTGGCCCGGTACGTCCGGGGTATGGAATTCGATCGGCTCGCCCACGGCACGGCCGGCCGCAAAGCGCTGGAGAACCGCCGCAACCCCGCGCCGCCCGGGCGGCAGGCTGACGATCTGCGGCGCCGGGTCGCCGAACCGGTCGGGGCTACGCAGCGCCTCGAAACCGGTCACGCCGATGGCCGGGATGTCGAGCGCCATGGCAAGGCCCCGCGCCGCCGCGATGGCGATCCGCAGACCGGTGAAATTGCCCGGCCCGATGCCCACGGCAACGGCATCCAGATCTTGCCAGCCGGTGCCGACTTCGCCCAGCACGGCATCAAGCATCGGCATCAGCTGTTCGGCCTGGCCGCGCGCCATCGCCGCGTGGCGCTGCGCCGCGATGGTCTGTCCGATCAGCAGGGCGGCCGCGCAATGCGGCCCCGATGTGTCGAAGGCCAGAATCCGCGGTTCAGACGACAACCGGGCGAACTTCGGTCACATCCGGAATGTAGTGCCGCAGCAGGTTCTCGATCCCCATCTTCAGGGTCAGGGTCGAAGACGGGCAGCCCGCGCAGGCGCCTTGCATGTGCAGATAGACCACGCCCCGGTCGAAGCCGTGGAACACGATGTCACCGCCATCCTGGGCCACCGCCGGGCGCACGCGGGTATCCAGCAGAACCTTGATCTGGCGGACGATTTCGTTGTCGGGGCCGTCCGACTCGGCATGGCCGCCATGGTCGTCCGCGCCTTCGATGGCGGGCGCGCCGGACTGGTAGTGCTCCAGGATCGCGGCCAGCAGCGCGGGCTTAAGATGCTGCCATTCGGCCGTTTCACCCTTGGTCACCGTCACGAAATCGTGCCCCAGAAAGACCCCGGTCACCCCGCCGACCCCGAACAGCCGCCGCGCCAGCGGCGACGGGGCGGCGGCCTCTTCGGTCGGGAAATCGGCGGTCCCGCCCTCCAGCACCGCCTGGCCCGGCAGGAATTTCAGCGTCGCGGGGTTTGGCGTGGTCTCGGTCTGGATGAACATGGCGCCCTCCTTGGCATGGCGGGAAGATGCGGCTGGCGGCCCCGCCTGTCAAGGTTTGGAACGATTCTAAGATCTGGCGCGGCGCGGTTCGGCCGAAGCTGTCTGCCAACGCCCGCCGGCATCAGTTGTAGCTTTCGGCGACCTCGTACATCACCGGCTCGAAGGTCTTGCACAGCCCGCCGATCTTGCGGTTGCGCCGGCGCATTTCGGGGCTGCGCAGCATGGCCTGGAAATCGTCGCGCCTGTGCCATTGCGAATAGGCCGCGATCCGGGTCTGGGCGTCGTTCACATGCAGCGCCGCGGCGATAAAGCCGGGCTGGCGGCTGATGAACTCGGCATAGGCCTCGGACAGTTCCTCGATCAGATCCTGGCAGGTGCCCGGCGTCACCTCGAAGGTGGTGATGACGGTCTGCAATTCGGTTCCCTTGGCGATGATCGGCATCGGCGCTCTCCTGTTCCGCTGGCGCGAGTCTAGCCGGCGCCGGACGGGTTGCCCAGACCCGCCGCATCGAGCCCGGCGCGCACCGACGCCTCGACCGCGCCGGCCAGCGCCTTGCGGTCGGGGAAATCGGCCGCCTTCAGCGGCGGGTGAAACACCACTTCCACGCTGCCCTGACGGCGCCGTGCAAGCACCTGCAAGAGATTGGCGGCAAAGCTCATATCGCCCCACCAGCCATGCAGCCGCGGGTCCGCGCCCGGCGGCGCGCGATAGACCAGCGTCACCGGCTGCACGCGCCCCTCCGCCGGGGCGCCGGGCCCGTAGAGCGCCGCGAACAGCGTCGGCTTGAACGGCAGCACCCGCAGACCGTCGGTGCTGGTGCCTTCGGGGAACAGCAGCAACGTCTCGCCGCCGGCCAGCCGGTCGCGGAACGCCCGGGTCTGTTCGGCCGCGCGCGCCCGGTCGCGGTCGACGAACAGGACACCCGTGGCCCGCGCGAGGATGCCGATGCCGGGCCAGCCGCGCACCTGGGACTTGGCGACAAAGACCAGCCGGCCGGCGGCGTTCAGCGCAAAGATGTCGAGCCACGAGACATGGTTGGCCGCGATCACCCCGCCGCCGCGCATCGGCCGGCCGCGGACCCGATAGCGAAAGCCCAGGATATGCACCGCGCAGATGCAGACGAAGCGGGTGATCGACGGCGAGACGGGCCGCCCGAACGGCCATTCGAAAAGCCGGACCGCCAGCAGCAAGGCGAGGCAGCCATAGGTGACGGTGGCCAGAACGGTGCCGCGCAGCGCGGCCCGCACCGCGCCGATCGGCCCGATCGGCGCCGATACCGGCGGTCCGACCTCCGACTGCCAGGTCGGGCTCACGCGATATGACCCCCGGCCGCCTTGCGCAGATAGCCTTCGCGCCGCCGGGCCGACATCCGCGCGGTGTCCATCAGCAGGCAGACATCGGTGGTGTTGAAGGCGCGATCGACGAAGGCGCCCGCGCCGACATACCCGCCCAGCCGCAGATAGCCCTTGATCAGCGGCGGAATGGCGGCGAGCGCGGCCCGCCGGTCGACCGCTTCGGCGGCCAGCATGTCCATCGGGGTGTGGTGCCCGGGCAGGGCGCGGACCCGCAGATCGGGCGGGGCCAGGTGATTGTGGTGCAGAAACGACAGCGGCTGCGCCAACGCGTCCAGATCGGTGCCGTGAAAGCTGGCCACCCCGAACAGGATCTCGACCCCGTTGCCGATGACGTATTCGGCCAGCGCGTTCCACAACAGGAACATCGCCGGCCCGCCGCGATAGTCGCGATGAACGCAGGACCGCCCGAGTTCGAGCAGCCGCCGCCCCGATTCCAGCAGCGGCGACAGGTCGTATTCCGTGGCGGTGTAGAACCCGCCGGCATGGTCGGCCCGGTCGCTGCGCAACAGCCGGTAGACCCCGACGACATGGTCGAGCCCGGCGGGATCGCGATTGAGGTCGATCAGCATCAGATGCTCGTAGCTGTCGTCGAACCGGTCGCGTTCGAGCCGGGCATCGTGATCCACATCGGATCCGTCCCCGCCAAGCTCGGCGACGAAGACCTCATAGCGCAGCCTCTGCGCGGCGCGCAGATCCTGTGCGTCCCGCGCCAGACGCAATTCCAGATGGTGCGGAACAGCCATCGTTTCCGGTCGGCCCCGTGCTCGCTGTCTGGCGGTGATAGGGCCCGGTTCGGGCGAACGCAACGCGCGCGGCCGGCCTTGTGTCCCGCTAAGGTTGTGCTAACGATCTTTCGGAATAACCCGGGGTTATTCGCATGTGCTGATCCATTCCAGGGCGACGCGGGAGTTGTCGATGACCACCTTGCCGGCGTGTTCGAAGTTCACGGTGACCCTGCTGCCGATCACCGATTGTACCTGGCCCCGGCCCCAATCGGGCGCGGCGGGATGGCGCACCCACATGCCGGGTTCCAGAAAGCTGGCGCCGCTCATCGGTCGGCCGACATGGTAGGGGACGACACGACGCTGGCCGCGCTGATCGGGTCGCGCATCTGCCACGATCTGATCAGCCCGATCGGGGCCATCGGCAACGGCCTCGAATTGCTCAGCATGGCCGGCGATGTCCAGGGCCCCGAAGTCGCCCTGATGTCCGAATCCGTGGCCAGCGCGAATGCGCGCATCCGGTTCTTTCGCATCGCCTATGGCCTCGCGCCGGCGGACAGCCTGCTTGGCCGGGCGGAGGTCGCGCGGGTCATCGACGATACCTTTCGCGGCGGTCGGCTGAGCGTTGTCTGGATGCCGGAGGGCGACCAGCCACGCCAGGCGGTCAAGATCGCCTTCCTGTGTCTGCAATGCCTGGAAAGCGCGATGCCCCATGGCGGCGAAGCGGTCGTCCGGCGGGACGGGCCGGGCTGGCGGATCGAAGGCGATGCCGCAAGGCTGCGGATCGAGCCACGGCTTTGGGGTCCGCTGAGCAACCCGGACACGATCCTCGAATTGACCTCGTCGGATGTGCAGTTCGGCGTGCTGCGCCAGATCGTGCGCGACCGGACGCCACCGCTGCTTGTCGAGACCGGCGCGCAACGGATCGTCATGCGGTTCTGAGCACGGCCTCGATGGCGGGCCGTCACGGCGCGCCAACCGGATGCAACCCGGCGGCGAAGCGCGCCGCGTTCTGCTGGTAGTTCCGGGCCGAGGCACGCAAGGCGTCGACCGCGTCGGCATCGAGCTGGCGCACGACGCGGCCGGGGCTACCCAGGACCAGGGATCGCGGCGGAATCCGCTTGCCCTCGGTCACCAGGGTTCCCGCGCCGATCAGGCATCCCTCGCCGATCTGCGCGCCGTTCAGCACGGTCGCGCCCATCCCGATCAGGCTGCCGGCCGCGATGCTGCAGCCATGCAGGATCGCCCGATGGCCGATCGTGCAATCCGGCCCGACTGTCAGCGGAAAACCCATATCGGTGTGCATCACCACATGTTCCTGAACATTGGTGCCGTCGCCGATCACGATCGGTTCGTTGTCGCCGCGCAGCACGGCCCCGAACCAGATCGAGGCGCGCACGCCCAGCCGGACCCGGCCGATCACATGCGCGCCCGGCGCGACCCAGGCCGAACCGTCCGCGGGCAGTTCGGGCGCCACCCCGTCAAGCGCATGGAGCGTCATCCGAAGCGTTCCGCGTATTCGGTGTCGAGCGCGCGAACCCGGGCGGGCAGCCCGGGCTGCCGGCTGCGCCGCAGACGCTCGGCGGTGATGATGGCTTGCAGCATCCTGTCGGTCTCCTCCATGTCCGCATTGACCAGAACATAGTCGTATTCGGCCCAGTGGCTGATCTCGGCGCGCGCCTTCTGCATCCGGTCGGCGACCACCTTGGCGCTGTCTTGCGCGCGGTCGCGCAGCCGCGCCTCGAGCGCCGCGATCGAGGGAGGCAGCAGAAAGATCGATACCACATCGGTGCCAAGCGGCGATCCCCTGATCTGCTGTCCGCCCTGCCAGTCGATGTCGAAGATCACGTCGCGTCCATCGGCGACCGCCGCCTCGACCGGGGCGCGGGGCGAGCCATAGCAGTGCCCGAACACCCGGGCATGTTCCAGCATGCCGCCGGAATCGACCAGCGCGTCGAAATCCGCCTCGCTCAGGAAGTGGTATTCGCGGCCATCCACCTCGCCCGGGCGCGGCGGCCGCGTAGTGGCCGAGACCGAAAAGGCGATCGACCGATCCCAGGCCATCAGGCGGCGCGCCATGGTCGTCTTGCCCGCGCCCGAGGGCGAGGACAGGATGATCAGCAATCCGCGGCGCGTTTCGGTCATGGCGGGCCTTTGCCCCGGCTCGTCCCGGGGCGCAATGCGTTTGGCTCATTGCGCCGGGTCGGACCGCATCGGGCGGGCTCCGTCAACCCCGGGGCCGTTAACCAACGGCACAGAAAACAGCTGTTCAGGTCCGCGACAACCGCTAGTTTACCGGTCATCAACCATGTTTAGGGACACTGGCGCAGACGTCAGCGCAGGAGGGCGGCAATGATCGGGACCCATGGCACAACCGGCGACGCCCCGGGCGCGGACCCGCTGGCCGCGATCGCGGCCTATTGGCAGGATTTGCGCGGCACCCGCCAGGCGCCCCGCCGGTCCGAGATCGATCCGCGCGCCATCGCCGACGCGCTGGCCTGTGCGCTGCTGATCGAACAGGGCGCGGCGGATGATGACGGCACCCAGCCGGTGCCGCGCATCCGGCTGGCCGGTCGGCATATCTGCGCCCTGATGGGAATGGAATTGCGGGGCATGCCCGTCCACGCGCTGATCGCAACGCCCGACCGGCCACGCTTTGCCGCCGCCATCGCCAGGGTGTTCGCGGCCGGCGCCGCGCTCGACCTGGCGCTGTGCACACCGCCCGGGGAAAGCCCGCGCCTGACCGCGCGCATGATCCTGTTGCCGCTGGCCGACGATCAGGGCGGGCTGACCCGGGCCATCGGCGGATTGCGCGCGCAGGGGCTGACCGGGGCGCCGCCGCGGCGCTTTGTTCTGACCGGGGCCGGCACGGCGGGCAACCTGCCGTTTCCCTTGCCCGCGGCCGCGCAGCGCCCGGCGCGCCCAGGCTTTCACGAACGCGTCCCGGTGTTCGAGGCAAGGGCCCATCCGCGAGCACCGCATCTGCGGCTGGTCAAGACCGACAGCTGATCACAGCGCGGCGCGGCGCGGCGCGACCCGGCCGGCGAGCTCCTCGGCCACCAGAAAGGCCAGTTCCAGCGCCTGGCTGGCGTTCAGGCGCGGGTCGCACGCGGTGTGATAGCGGTCCGACAGATCGTCATCCGAAACCGCCCGCACCCCGCCGGTGCATTCGGTCACGTCCTTGCCCGTCATCTCGACATGGATGCCGCCGGGATAGCTGCCTTCGGCATTGTGGACCTGAAAGAACTCCTGCACCTCGCGCAGGATCGCGTCGAAGGCGCGCGTCTTGTAGCCATTCGCCGCCTTGATCGTGTTACCATGCATCGGGTCGCAGGACCACACCACCTGCGCGCCCTCTTCCTGCGCCGCACGGATCAGCCGCGGCAGGTGATCGCCCACCTTGCCCGCGCCGAACCGCGCGATCAGCACGATGCGGCCAGCCTCGTTGCCGGGATTGAGCAGGCTGAGAAGCCGTTTCAGCGCGTCGGGGGCGAGCGACGGGCCGCATTTGATCCCGATCGGGTTCGACACCCCGCGGCAGAAGGCGACATGGGCGCCATCGGGCTCGCGCGTCCGGTCGCCGATCCACAGCATGTGCCCCGATCCCGCCACCGGCAGGCCCGAGGTGGAATCGACCCTGGCCAGCGCCTCTTCGTATTCCAGCAACAACGCCTCGTGGCTGGTGTAGAAATCGACCGTGGCGAGACTGTCCAGACGGTCGCCGTTCACCCCGGCGGCCTGCATGAAGTCGAGCGCGTCGGAAATCCGGTTCGCCAGGTCGCGATACCGGGCGGCGTCGTCGGCATCGGTGAAACCGAGCGTCCAGGAATGCACCCGGTGAATATCGGCATAGCCGCCCTGGCTGAACGCCCGCAACAGATTGAGCGCCGAGGCAGCCTGGGTATAGGCCTGCAGCATCCGCTCGGGGTCGGGCCGGCGCGCGGCCTCGGTCGGCGCGATATCGTTGACGATGTCGCCGCGATAGCTGGGCAGGACCAGATCGCCGATCTGTTCGGTCGGGGCGGATCGGGGCTTGGCGAACTGGCCGGCCATCCGGCCGACCTTCACCACCGGGCATTTCGCCGAATAGGTCAGCACCACGGCCATCTGCAACAGCACCCGGAACGTGTCGCGAATGCCGTCGGCCGAGAATTCGGCAAAGCTTTCGGCGCAGTCGCCGCCCTGCAGCAGGAACGCCTTGCCCGCCGCGACGCGGGCCAGTTCGTCGCGCAGCTGGCGCACCTCGCCGGCAAAAACCAGCGGCGGCATCCGCCGCAACCTGGCCTCGACCGCGGTCAGCGCCTCGGGATCGGGGTAATCGGGCATCTGCACCCGTTCGTGCCGCCGCCATACCGTCTTGTCCCAATTCGCCGCCATTGCCTGTCTCCGTTCCCCGCAGCTACGTCGCGGCGGTGTCTAGCCGCTTGCCGCCCGGGGTGCCAGAGCACGATTGCCGCCCGCGCCCGGCCTTGCGCCGCGCGGCCAAACCTGTTTCCCTGACGGCTCATCGCGCCGAACGGACGGCGCGCCCGGATCCGGCCATGCGCGCAGCCATCGACAGCCCCGCCCCAAGGCGATTCGTCTTCCTTCTGCTGAAGAATTTCACCATGCTGTCCTTTGCCGGGGCGATCGAACCGCTGCGCATCGCCAACGCCCAGTCGGGCCGGGAATTGTATGCCTGGACGCTGGCGGGCGAGGGCGGCACGACGGCACGCTGTTCGAACGGCACCGAATTGCGGCTCGATGCCGGCCTCGACGAGGTCGGCCGCGACGACACGATCCTGGTGGCCGGCGGGATCGACATCCAGGCCGCCGCAACCCGGCCGGTGCTCAACTGGCTGCGGCGCGAGGCCCGGCGCGGCGTCACCATCGGCGGGCTGTGCACCGCGTCCTGGGTTCTGGCGCGGGCCGGGCTGCTGGATGGCAAACGCGCCACCATCCACTGGGAGAACCAGGACAGCTTTGCCGAGGAGTTCCACGAGATCGACCTGACAAAATCGGTCTTCGTGATGGATGGCCGGCGCTATTCCACCGCGGGCGGCACCTCGTCGATCGATCTGATGCTCAAGATCATCGCCAACGACCATGGCGAGGAGCTGGCGAATCTGGTGGCCGACCAGCTGATCTATACCTCGATCCGCACCGATCAGGACACCCAGCGCCTGTCGATCCCGACCCGGATCGGCGTCCGCCACCCCAAGCTGTCGGCCGTCATCCACATGATGGAAGAAAACATCGAGGAACCGATCAGCCCGGCGATCCTGGCCAAGCGGGTGGGGATGTCCACCCGGCAGCTGGAACGGCTGTTTCGCCGCTATCTGAACCGCTCGCCCAAGCGATACTATATGGAGCTGCGACTGCAAAAGGCGCGCAACCTGCTGATGCAGACCGATATGAGCGTGATCAACGTGGCGCTGGCCTGCGGCTTCACCTCGCCATCGCATTTTTCCAAATGCTATCGGGCGCATTACAACATCACACCCTATCGCGAACGCGGCGCCCAGGCCGCGCGGCTGTCGGTCTAGGCCGGCCGTGACGGCCGCCCCTGCGGCACCCGGGTCGATCGGGCTTCTGACGGCGGCGGTGGCGATCGTTGGCGCCAATTCCCTGCTGCTGAGCCCGATCGCGACCGCCGTGGCCGCCGACCTGCCCGGCACCGATGCCGCGGCCGTCATGCTGGCGGCGGCGGCCTTCGGCCTTGGCACCGCGGCATCCGCGCTGCTGCTCGCCCCGCAGGTCGACCGGATCGGCGCCGACCGGGCGTTGATCCGTGCCGTGCTGGGCATGGCCGCCGGGCTTGGCCTTTCGGCCCTTGCGCCGGGGCTTTTCTGGCTGGCCGCCGCGCAGTCGATCTGCGGCATCGCGGCGGGGCTGGCGCTGCCCGCGGCCTATGCGCTCGCCGCCCAGATCGCCCCCCGGGGGCAAGAGGGGCGGACCATCGGCCGGGTTCTGAGCGGCTGGACCATCAGCCTTGTCTTCGGCGTCGCCGGCTCGGCCGCGCTGACCGATCTGATCGGCTGGCGCGCCGTCTACGGCCTGCTGGCGGCGGGTGGCGCGGGCGTCGCGCTGGCGCTGTGGCGGGCCGCGCCCCCGGGCCGATCGGGACGCGCGGCACGCTCGCCGCTGGCCGCGCTGGCGGTGCCTGGCACCGGCCGCGGGCTGATGGTCGCGGGCGGCTTCTTCCTTGGCTTCTATGGGTTTTACAGCTTTCTCGGCGCGCACGTCACCGGCGCACTGGGCCGCAGCACCGCGGCCGCCGGCGCGGTGACCCTGGCCTATGGTCTGGGCTTTGGCGCCGGCGGGCTCGCGGCATCGGTGATCGACCGGGTCGGGCCGCGCCGCATGGCCTTGCCGGTCTATGCCGGGATCACCGGGGTCTATATCGGCATGGTCTGGGCGGTCACCGATTTCGCCGTGCTGCTGGCCTGGGCGTTTGTCTGGGGCGTGATCCAGCATTTCGGCCTCAACCTGATCGTGGCGCGTCTGACCGCGCTCGACCCCGCGCAGCGCGGCGCGATCATGGGGCTCAACACCATGGTCACCTATCTGGCGGTGTTCGCCGGCGCGACCGGGTTTCGGCCGGTTTTCGAGATCTGGGGCCTGCCGGCCGTGGCGCTTTGCGCAGCCGCGGCGGTCAGCCTGGCGGCGCTTGACGCGATCCTGCCGCGCCGCGCCTGATCCCAAAGGTTACCGATCGTGAACGCCGGCATAACCGGCGGGCGCATCAGAACCGGCCGAACCACCTGGTGATCCGCAGCCCCTGTCGGGCACGCCGGGCGGTTTCCCTGATCTGGCGCTGCGCCGCCGGGTCGGCGGTGCCCTTCGCCTGACGCGCGCCCCAGGCGGCGATAAGCCCCGCGACCAGGGGCATCACCAGGCGCCGCAGCATCATCGGTCCCCGCATGTCCTACTCCTTGTCGAAGAAATCGCCCTGCCCCTCGACATAGGGCAGGTCTTCCTCCGAATCATCCCCCTGGCCCGGCGGCGGGTCGCGATTCAGCAGACCGGATTCGCGCAATTCGCGCAATCCGGGCAGATCGCGCGTGCTTTCCAGGCCGAAATGGTCCAGAAAATCCGGCGTGACGACAAAGGTCACGGGGCGGCCCGGCGTCATTCGCCGTCGGCCCAGCCGGACCCAGCCCAGTTCCATCAGCTGATCGACGGTGCCGCGCGACATCGACACGCCGCGGATCTCCTCGATCTCGGCCCGGGTGACCGGCTGGTGATAGGCGATGATCGCCAGCGTTTCGATCGCCGCGCGCGACAGCGGGCGTTCGCTGACCGTTTCGCGCTGCAACAGAAAGCCGAGATCGGGTGCGGTGCGAAACGCCCAGGCCTTGCCGATCCTGCACAGCCGGATGCCCCGCCCCTCATAGCGCCGGGCCAGATGGGCGAGCGCGGCGGCCACATCCGCGCCATGCGGCAGGCGGGCGGCGAGGTCGGCCTCGCTCAGCGGTTCGGCCGAGGCGAACAGGATCGCCTCGGCCATCCGTTCCTGCTCGGCCAGCGGGGGCGCCTCGAACAGGCTGTCGGCATCCCTGTCCGTCATGACGCCGCCGCGCCCCCCCGACCGCGCAGTTCTAGCGGCGCAAAGGTCTCGGCCTGGCGCAGCTCGGCACCGCCCTGCTTGACGAGTTCGAGGGCAGCGGCAAACAGCGATGCCCGGGCCGAGCGCCGCCGGGCCGGCGTCGTCGCCCAGTCGACCGGCAACCAGTCGGTCAGGTCGGTCCAGACGCCCCGGGCCAGGCCGCCGCGCAGCCGGTCGAGCGCGGCCTCCATGGTGTAGACGCTGTCGCGGTCAAACGCCCAGGGACGGAAATCGTCGCGGGTGCGGACCCTTGCATAGGCCTGGATAAGATCGATCAGATGCGCCGTATGGCGGACATGGCGGATGCTGGCCACCGGTTCGGGCATGCCGCGGGCGAACATGTCGCGGCCCAGCCGGTCACGCCCCATCAGCTGTGCGGCCGCGTTGCGCATCGCCTCGAGCCGCTCGAGCTGGAAGGCCAGCCGTTCGGCCAGTTCGGCGCCGGTCGGACCCTCGGCGGTCTCGTCGACCGGCAGCAGCAGGCGCGACTTCAGAAACGCAAGCCACGCCGCCATCACCAGATAATCCGCGGCGAGTTCCAGCCGCAGCCGCCGGGCGGACTCGATATGCGCCAGATATTGTTCGGCCAGTTGCAGGACCGAGATCTGGCGCAGATCGACCTTCTGGGTGCGGGCGAGTGCCAGCAGCAGGTCGAGCGGACCCTCCCAGCCGTCGATATCGACGACCCAGGCGTCTTCGGGGTCGGGCGGCGCAGGCGGCGGCAACAGGTCGTCGGCGTCAGCCATTTCCGGCGATCCCGTCATATTCGCGTGCCAGCGCGTCCAGGTCGGCCGGCGCGGGCACCCGGCGCGCGGCCAGCGCGGCCGCGGCCCGGTCTGCCGCCGCACCGTCAAGCGACCCGGCCGCGGCCACCACGGCCTGCATTTCGCACGGCTCGCCATTGCAGTGCAGGACCACGTCGCAGCCGGCCCGCAGCGCCGCCGCCGCCCGGTCGCCAACCGGTCCGTCCAGCGCCTGCATCGAGATATCGTCGGTCATCAACAGCCCCCGAAACCCCATCTCGCCCCGGATCGCGGCAATCGCATCGGGCGAGACCGTCGCCGGCCTGTCGGGGTCGAGCGCGCTATAGGCGATATGGGCGGTCATCGCCAGCGGCAGATCGGCAAGCTGGGCGAAGGCGGCGAAGTCGCGGCCGCGCAGATCGGCCAGCGGGGCGGCGACGACCGGCAGATCATGGTGGCTGTCGGCTACCCCGCGGCCATGCCCCGGAATGTGCTTCAGGACCGGCAGGACACCGCCGGCCAGCAGGCCCTCGGCCACGGCCCGGGCGGCGGCGGCAACCGCCGGCAGGCTGTCGCCATAGCACCGGTCGGCCAGCACGGCATGGGTGTCGTCGGTGGCGATATCGGCGACCGGCGCACAATTGCCGTCGATGCCGACGGCGCGCAGTTCCGCCGCGATCAGCCGATAGCGCAGCCACATCGTCCGGGCGGCGCGGGCGCCGGCGTGCGCGGTTTCGGCGCGGGCGGGGGGCCAGGTGCGCCAATGCGGCGGACCCAGCCGGGCGACGCGGCCGCCTTCCTGATCGACGAAGATCGGCGCCTCGCGCCCGACGGCCGCCCGCAGATCGCCGGTCAGGCGCCGCAGCTGGTCGGGTGTCGCGACATTCCGCGCGAACAGGATGAAGCCCCAGGGCGCCGCCTCGCGCAGGAAATCCCGCTCCTCCGGCAACAGCGTCGGGCCGGAAACACCCAGGATCGTGGCGCCCGGACCGGCCACACGCCTACCGCACCGCAACCGGAACGCAATCCACCCCGCGGGCATCCAGCGCGGCGCAGAACCGGCGGGCATCGTCGGGGCCGGCAAAGCCCGCGGTGCGCAGCCGCCAGAACTGCCGGCCGCCGCTGCTGGCGGGTATCAGCATCGGGTCGCGGGCGCCAAGCAGATCGCCGCTCTCGGTCGCGAGCCCCTGCCAGGCAATCAGCGCCTCGCTTTCGGTCGCATAGTCGCCCAGCTGCACCAGCGCGGCGCCGGGCGATGGCGCGGCGGCCGGGCTGTAGGCGGCACGATAGATCTGGGCGGTCCCGCTGCGCGACGCTTCGGGCCGGGGCCGGGGCGGAAAGCTCATCACCGGGGCGCCCTCGGGCGAGGGCGGCGGCAGCCGGGTGATCGGCATCAGCGGCAGCGGTCCGGCCTCTTCATCGGCCGAGGTGGCCAGCGCCTCGGCCGTGCTCATGCCCCGTTCGGTGGCTTCGGCGAC
This sequence comes from Paracoccaceae bacterium, assembly GCA_003500165.1. Taxonomy (GTDB): domain Bacteria; phylum Pseudomonadota; class Alphaproteobacteria; order Rhodobacterales; family Rhodobacteraceae; genus UBA10424. The sequence goes on from DNSZ01000197.1 coordinate 13,569, forward strand.
CAGCAACGCCTCGGTGATGCTGAGCGGCCGTTCGCCCGGGTCGGCTTCGACGTCGGTCCGGGGCGCCGGGTCGCCGGCGATCCGCAAAGGCACGACGGGAAGGTCTTCGGGTTCCAGCCCGGTCGGGCCGGCGGCCAGGGTGATCTGGTCGGGAGGCGCCGGCACCGCGCCTTCGGCCGGGATCGAGTTGACCGCCAGCCCCTGATAGGCCGCCGCATCGCCGCCCGGATCCTCGGGCGCGACCCGCATCGGATCGGCCATCGCGCGGACCACCGGAACCTCGCCCACATCGCGTATGGCGATCTGCCAGCCCCAGACCCCGATCGCCGCCACAAAGCCGACCGAGGCCACCGCGCCCAGGCCGCGCAGCACGCGCGCCGTCCAGCCACCGCCCGACGGGTCGGTCCCATCTGCGGCGCCCGCGTGGTCATGCCGCCACGCGTCATCCTCCTCGAATCCGATCATTCTGCCTGCCCCTTTGGGCCCGGCGCAATCTGCCCCGAACCGCCTGACTGCTCTTGCCTGGCCCCGGCGGCACGCCTTGTGTCAGCGCATCTCTTCGACCGGGGTCACGCCCAGTATAGCAAGGCCGTTCGCAATAACAACGCCTGTGGCACGGGCGAGCGCGATTTTTGCGGCCTGTGCGTCGGGCCGGCCGGGATCAAGGAACCGCAACCCGGGCAGATCGTCGCCGCGCTTGTACAGCGCGTGGAATTCGGCGGCGAGATCGTAAAGGAAGAACGCCACCCGATGGGGTTCGTGGTGGCGGGCGGCCAGCGCGACCTGGCGCGGCCAGTCGGCCAGCCGGCGGATCAGCGCCAGTTGCGCGGGATCGTCGAGCGTGGCGAGGTCCGCCCGGGCCAGCGTGGCATCCGCCGTGTCCGCCCCGGCCTCGGCCGCCTTGCGCAGCACCGAGGCGATGCGGGCATGGGCGTATTGCACATACCAGACCGGATTGTCCTTTGACGCCTCGGTCACCTTGTCGAAGTCGAAATCGAGCGGCATGTCGTTGCGCCGCATCAGCATGACGAAACGGGTCACGTCGGGCCCGACCTCGTCGACCACATCGCGCAGGGTCACGAAGGTGCCGGCGCGTTTCGACATCTTGAACTCTGCCCCGTCCTTCCACAGCTTCGCCAGCTGGGTCAGCTTGATGTCGAGCGGCACCTGGCCATCCGACAGCGCCGACACGGCGGCCTTCATCCGCTTGACGTAACCGCCGTGATCGGCGCCGAAAACATCGATCAGCTGGGTGTAGCCGCGTTCGATCTTGTCCCAGTGATAGGCAATGTCGGGGGCGAAATAGGTCCAGCCGCCATCGGATTTCCGGATCGGCCGGTCGACATCGTCGCCATGGGCGGTGGATCGGAACAGGCTTTGTTCGCGCGGCTCCCAATCCTCGGGCGTCTTGCCCTTGGGCGGGTCGAGCACGCCGCGATAGATCAGGCCGGCTTCGTCCAGCCGCTCGATCGCGGCCTCGATCCGGCCGCTGCCGTAAAGCGATTTCTCGCTGAAATAGACATCCATCCGGATGCCGAGCGCGGCCAGATCGTCGCGGATCAGCGCCAGCATCGCATCGGTGGCAAAGGCCCGGATCTCGGGCAGCCAGACCGCCTCGGGCTGATCGACCCAGCGCTCGCCGACCTCGGCGGCCAGGGCCGCGCCGACCGGCTTGAGGTATTCGCCGGGATAGCTGCCCTCGGCAAAGGCGACCGCCTCGCCCAGCGCCTCGAGATACCGCAGATAGACCGAGCGGGCGAGGGTATCGACCTGCGCGCCGGCATCGTTGATGTAGTATTCGCGGGTCACGTCATAGCCGGCGAAGGCCATCAGACTGGCCAGCGCATCGCCGAACACGGCGCCCCTTGTGTGGCCGACATGCAGCGGCCCGGTCGGATTGGCCGAGACGAATTCGATGTTGACGCGGGTGCCCTGCCCGATATCGGCACGGCCGAACGCGGCGCCTTCGGTCAGGGCGGTGCGCAGCGCCGCCTGCCAGGCCCCCGCGGCCAGCCGCAGGTTCAGAAACCCCGGCCCCGCCACCTCGGCCGCCGTCACCCGCGGATCGGCCAGCAGGCGTTCGGCCAGCAGGGCGGCGATGTCGCGCGGCTTCATCGCGGCGGGTTTGGCCAGCACCATCGCGGCGTTCGTGGCCATGTCGCCATGGCTCGGATCGCGTGGCGGTTCGACCAACACGCCAGCCATATCGAGCCCGGCCGGCAGCGCGCCCGACGCGGCAAGCGTGTCGATGGCCCCCAGCACAAGGCCGCGAATATCGGCGAACAGATCCATGCGGCGGATTTCCCTACAGCCCCGTGCAGCGGTCTGGCAGCCGGGCCGGGGCAGGTCAAGGCGGCCGCCGCGAAACCCCGCCAGTCACGCTGGCGAAGCGATCAGCGGCACTCTATTGCGCGTGTGGCGCGACACGGCCGCCGCGGCGCGCCGGCCCGCCACGACAGGACGCGCCGGCACGGCGATCGCATCCGGCTGCACCAACGCCGGGAACAGCACGGCAATCTCGGCATACGCCTCGGGCGACAAAGCCTGGCGCGCCTGAGGTCCGAGAAGCAGGCTTTCGGCCGGGCAGCCATTGGCGAAAAGGATTTCGTGCCGGTCGCACAGAATGTGGAAATAGGTGACGGGCTCCAGCGCCTCGGCGAGGCGACATCCAGGCAAATCAAGAAGCTTGAACGCTGGGATCAGCGCCTCTGCAGCGCCGAACATGCGTTGCATGATCTTCGAGCGGACGAACACCCGGTGCTGCCGCGAGACTGACAGATCCGTCGCCGGCACGCCCGGGCCCAGTGCACCGGCCGAAATGCAGATCGGTCGCAGGCGCGGATGCGCCGCAAGCACCGCCCGCGTCAGCCGCCGCGATCCGATCCAGCGGATCGCCTGGGCGCCGTGATCGCGGGTGCTGACCAAATCGCCGGGGCGCAGGTTCTCGATGCGCCGCGGGCCGCACGGCGTTGCAATCTCCACTCCATTCGCAAAACAGACAAGATTGAAATTGTCCTGAATCTCTGGATTGGGCAGGACATCGCGGAACAGGTCCAGATTGTTGAACGATGTCACTTCAATCGAACCGATATTCCGCGGAACCGAAAAGAAAACCGCCGTATTGTTTCGCGGTACGAGAAAGGTGTCACCATTCTCAAGCCGAATCGCGGCCCATCGGATACCGGTGCCAATCTCAACTCCAGAACCGTCGTACAGATTCGTGCTCACGTCGGCGATGGTATCGATATCCGACGCGACCGGACCTGCCCCCAGGTCATAAGTCAGTGTTGCAGCGGATTGCCCGGTAATATTGTTTTCATAGATGTGAATATCGTTTCCAGAGTTGGTTTCGAAAACGAGGTCGTCAAAGAATTGCATGCCGGCTGCACGGCTATACGTTCCAAGCAGGGGGCTGGCGCTTGCGGTCGAAATCGGATCGCCGGTTGACGAAACACCGGTTCCGGATTCGAGTGTTGGGAGATTTCCGATATATACGCCATCGGATGTGGTCGTTGCCATGGGGCAGCTCCGTGCGGCGGTGCAGCGGTTCGGTGCGCGCCTGTTCTAGTGGTTGACCGGTAAAGGCGATGTTACGCTGATCAGCAACCCATCACCACGACCGTCCAGCAGAGGCCGAACATTTCCATCGGTGGCCCGTGTTTCCCGGGAACCACCGACAGTCAAGGTGATCGCTGCCCGGCCGGAATTCGGGTGTGTGCAAAACATCGCACATGCGCCACCAAAGCGGCCCTGGCGCGCCCGGCGGATGGCGCGCCCGACGCGGCAAGCGTCTCGACGGCCCCCAGCACAACGCCGCGGATATCGGCGAACAGGGTCATCTGCGGGGTCCCTTGAGGCGGGCTTGGTCCAGCAACCGCTGGCAACAGGTCAAGTTGCGGCAACCGGGGACCGGACAGCCGTCGGGCTTGGTGGGATGCCCGCCGGGCGGCGACGGGCCACGGCGCTTTCGGGGGGCCGGCCCGGCAGGCGCTGGAACCCGCTTCCGGGCGCATTGCCGGTTGTGCATGGCGCGCGAGTCCTGGCGGTCCCCGACACGTCGTTCGCCGGCTGGTATCGTCATATCCTGGGCGGGTGGGGCTCCGGCCCTTCGGTCTGGGTCGCGCCGCGTTCGACCGTCGATCGTGCCGCACTGGCATGGATCGGTCGATGCGCCGGATGCCGGCCGGTCGCAGATGGCTCGCGGGCGTACCATGCTTGGTCGTGGGCTGCAGGATCGGTGCCTGTCCGATATCACGGCCGGCACCGGCTGTCGGATGATCGCGCGGAATGGCGAACCCGGGTTTCCGGGGTCGCGGCGCGAGCCGGCAGGGCCTGTACCAACGGTCAATGACCCTGAAAAGTCCGCCCTTTTCGGTCGTGTGTCGGTGCCTTAGGGAGCGATACCAGAGGGCGGCGCGCCCGCCGCGCGGCGGGCGCGCCGCCCAGGGCCGCCTCGGACGGCCGCTGTGCCCCGGACTACCGTCGGGAACCCGCGCTTTGCGAAGGGTTGTCAGGGCCTGTCGCCCACCCCTGGCCAAAAGCCGCCATCCGGGCTGTCGTTTCGGGGGCCGGAAGTCCCGCGACAAGGGCCGAAACGGGGCGGCGCGCCCGCCGCGCGGCGGGCGCGGGCCCTGGGCGCGCGCCCAGGGCCGCCCTGGACAGGCCGCTGTGCCCCGCAATGCCGTCGGGAACCCGCGTTGCGAAGGGTCTTCGGGGCCCGCCACCTAGCCCTTGCCGAAAGCCGCGATCCGGGCTGTCGTTTCGGGGTCGAGAAAACCGGCCACTGTCGCCTCGGTCTCCAGCGCCAGCGCCGCCTCCAGCCCGGCTGCGCCGACCCGGTTAAGCGCGCCCTTCATCGCCTGCACCGCCTGGGGCGGAAGCGCGGCCAGGTCGCGGGCGACCGCCAGCGCCTCGGCCTCCAGCGCCGGTTCAGGCACCACCCGCCAGGCCACGCCGGCCGCGTGCAATTCGCCGGCGGTGTAGCGTCGGCCGAAGAACAGCATCTCGCGCGCCGTCCCGAGCCCCGCCACGGCCGGCAGCAGCGCCGTCACCCCGCCGGTGACGAAAACCCCCAGCGAGACCTCGGGGAAAAAGCCCTGCGCGCCTTCGGCCCAGAGCGCGAAATCGCAATCGATCGCCCATTCGAAACCGCCGCCCACCGCCCAGCCGCGGATCGCGCCCACGACCGGTTTCGGGCGCAGACAGATCTCGCGCGTGACCCGCTGGATCGCATCGACAAGGTCGCGCGCTGCGGCCTCGGTCCCCGGGTGGGCATGATCGCGCCGGTCGTCGCCGGCGCAGAACGCCCGCCCCTCGCCGGTGAACAGGATGGCGCGCACCGCCGCATCGTCCTGCGCGGCGGCAAAGGCATCGCCCACCGCATCGATCAGCCCCCGGTTCATCGCGTTCAGCCGTTCGGGACGGTTGAGCGCGATCCGCCGCACCCCGCCGCCGAGGTCGCGCACCAGCACCGGGGCGGTCATGGCGTACCCCGGATGACGCGGCGGGTCTTGCCCTCGGTCAGGGGAAAGGCGCCCGACGCGCGCAGGGTCACCCGGGCGGTGACGCCGAGGCGCGCCTTGATCGCAGCCGCCACCTGCCCGGCCAGGCCGGCCGGCGGCGCGGCCGCGACCGTTTCGGCATGGACCGGCAGCACGTCATGCGGCGGCGGGCCGTCGAGCAGGATGCGGTAATCGCCCGACAGGCCCGGCACCTCGCCCAGCACCGCCGCGATCATCGACGGAAACACGTTGATGCCGCGCACCACAACCATGTCGTCGGCCCGTCCGATCACCCGGAACCGGAACCCGGTGCGGCCACAGCGGCAGGGCTCGGTGGCGTCGATGGCGACGATGTCGCCGGTGCGAAAGCGCACCAAAGGCTGGCAGTCGCGGATCAGATGGGTCAGCACCAGTTCGCCCTCCGCCCCCGCCTCGATGCGCTTCGGCGTCCCGGTCGCGGGGTCGATCAGTTCCGGCGACAGCACATCGGCGGCCATGAAATGCAGCCGCGTGTCGTCCGCGCATTGCGCCGCGAAGTTCGAGAACACGTCCGACACGCCATAATTGGCGTTCCTCGGCTCCATCCCCCAGACCGCGCGGAGCCGGTCGCGAAAGGCGGGCGCATCAAGCCCCGGCTCGCCCCCGAAGAGCCCCAGCCGCAGCCCCAGATCGGCTGGCGCCAGCCCCGGGAAATCCTCGGCCATCACCCGTTCCAGAACTGCCGGGTAGGACGGCGTGCAGGAGATTGCCGTGATCCGCAGATCGCGGATCGTCTCGACCAAATGGCGCGTGCCGCCCACCCCATAGGGGATGACGAGCGCGCCCGTCGCCTCGAGCGTCATGTGATCGGTCACCCCGCCCATCCACATCTGGTAGTTCAGGCAATGCACCACGCGGTGCCCGGGTCCCAGCCCGGCCGCACGGTGACAGCGCCCGCCGACGGCTGCCGTGATCGCCGCATCGCGCGCCGAGAGAGCGAGGTTCATCGCCTGCCCCGTGGTGCCCGAGGTCCGGTGCAGCCGCAGGGCCGTTTCGGGCGGCGCGGCCATATAGCGGCCAAAGGGCGGGTGGGCTGCCTGATCAGCGCGCAATTGCGCCTTGTCCGACAGCGGCAGGGCGGGCAGGTCGCGCAGGTCTGCGGGCGGCTCCGCCCCCGCCCACAGATCGCGATAGAACCCCGAGGCCGTTGCCACATGGCGCCGCTGCGCCGCCCAGGCCGCCTGCTGGGCGGGCCACAGATCGGCCGGTGGCAGGGCCTCTGCACCCGTTACTGCTCCCGCCTGATCCATCGCCTAGCCCCCGTCTGGCGCCGCGTGCCGCCCGTTCCGGGCACCAGCATGGCCGAGCCGGCGCACCGCCGCAAATCCTCCGTTGCCGGGCAGGCTGGGGGGCGTGGCGGATTGGCGCGCGCCTTGGCACCCGCCGGTCAGAACAAAGCCAAAATCGCAGATAGCAAGGCGCCGACCGTCAATACGATTTGCGTCAGCTGGTAGGCAGGATGGCCATCAATGCGCGCGATCACTTCCTGCGCGCGCATCAACACTCGCATGCGGCTTACCCGCGAGGCGAGCCGCTTCAGCGCGGGCGCGGCGACCTCTGTCTTGCCCGAGCCGACCGCAGCGGCGTCGAGTTCCGTTTCGGCCGCCAGGGTCGCTTTCAGAATACCTGTTCGGGCAATCTCGACCGCGCCTTGCGCGATCACTTCCCGCTGTTCCGTATCGAGTTCACGCAGAACCTGTTCGGACCGCGCTGCCCATGTCCGGGCCACCTCGGGATGGTTCGCACGCATGTCGAGCGCGCCGCGTTCGAGGACATTGGTCAGCGCGTCAAGGCGACCATCCGGGGTATAGGTGCCGTCGGCCAAACCCGCCACGATGTCCTGTCGGGCAATGGACAGGTTCTGTTCGATCGCATTAGGGTCGTCGCGGCAATCCGTCAGCGTGTGTTCGATATAGAGATAAGACAGCGAATACTCGTTCAGCCCGCAATTGCCCTTTGCCGCTACGTCACGTGCAAATCCGACCTGGCGAAGCGTGGTCTCAACCAGTTCGCTGGCCTCGACCGTGATGGGACGGGTTTCGAATTGCGCGGTCTTCGGGTCGAACAGCATCTCTTCGGCCTGCGGCACCCGCTCGGCCAGAAGTTGGTCCTCAATCTCAGAAATCTTTGCGGCCACCGCTTCGGGGCCTTCTTTCCAGACGCTATCGTCGATCAGGGCGACGGCGCGCTGCAACTCCCAATCGAGCGGCGCGCCCCGCAGCATCCCGTCATACCAGCGCGCCCAGAAGCCCCAGGTTTCGGGGTCGGCATCCCAGAAGGCTCGCAGGTGATCGTAAGCAACGGCCATGGATTCGGGCATGGCGCTATCGGGCCAAAGCGGGGTGGCGAAAACCCCTGCCGGGCCCTTGGCCCCGTCGAGCCAGGTGGCAGCTTAGGCTCAAGTTTCA
>DNSZ01000088.1 GCA_003500165.1 Paracoccaceae bacterium
GCGGCATCCACCCCATCTTTTCAGCCATTGGGGCGTTCCATCTGTTCGTTGAGTTTGGCGACCATCACCGCTTCGATGACGGGGAGCAGTTCGGCCATGGCGAGCGGCGGCACGCCGAGGGCGTCACCGAGCGCCAGCGCGGCGGACATGTCCCAGCCGATCACCGCGCCAGGCAGTACGCGCAGCTGGCCACCAAGGCGGCCGACCAGATCCCAGATCTGCCAGCCCTCCGGTGTTTCCGGGCGGTTCAACCGCGCCGGGCAGTCCGGGCAGGCTTGCGCGCAGGCGTCGCAGTAGCGCTCGCCCCCGCCGAAGGACCAATCGGCGAGAGCGCGGAGCCGTTTTTTTCCTGCTCCAGCAGCAGGCCCTTGGAGACGTAGGTCAGCTGGAAAGTCTCGAAGATCGGCCAGACATCGAGCAGCGCGTCGATGGCCTCGGGGCTCGGGTCGATGGGATTGCCGTCGGCGTCACCCACGCCGTCCCAGGCGAGCACCGCGCGGCGGGCCAACGCCTTGGCGAAGGCGACCGCGCGTTCCTCGTCGCTGGCATCCTCCGGCACGGCCTCGACAGCAGGATCGCTGCGCGTCGCCACCATCAGCGCGGTGGTCAGCGGGCGCAGCTGCACCCGAACGCCTGAGGCGAGATCGTGCCAGCGCGGCGCGTTGGTCTGGTCGAGCGTCAGCATCGTCAGTACACCTCGATGTCGTTGATCAGGGTTGCGGTGCACATCCGGCCGACGACGCTGTCGCGCGCCGCCTGCCAGTCGAACGTCGCCTGAACGCCCTGCGGCCCGGAGATCTCGATGCGCGGGCGCGGCAGGTAGACGGCGTGCACGGTGAAGGTGAAGCTTTCGCCGGACGGCAGCACATAGGCGAACTCCATCTCGCAGGCCTCGCCGTTGATCGCCTGCGTCACAAGCGTCTGGTCGGCGAAGCGCACCTCGATCCGGCCGGTCAGCGCCGCGATGGACGGGTCCGCGCCGTCGATGCGCCCGTCCGAGCGGATGGTCTCGATCCGGTCCAGGTTGTTGGCATAGGTGATCTCGGCCGAGACCACGTTGCCGAGGGCGGTGCCGTTGCGCGTGATCGCCCCGTTGAAATGGCCGAAGCGCTTCAGCTCCAGTGCTGCTGGGGTTCCAGCGCTGGTCGTCGTGCCGACCGTCTCACCCTGCGCCACCAGCCGTGCGGTTGCCGTCAGCAGGCCAGAGCGCTGCATCTGCCAGGTGATCTGGTCGAGCACGCAGCCCGAGTACATCGCATAGCGCGGCACTTCCGGCATGCCGGTCTCGATGGACATGCTCGGCAGCGTCCAGGCGCCCGACTGGAACTCGTGGGTGTACGGGGCCTCCGCACCCGTGGTCGTCGGCGTGCCGAAGGCCGCCTTCAGCCAGAAGCCGAAGGCCTCCGCGTCGAGCGGCACGACGACATNNGCCAGCGGATCGCGGCCGTAGCCGAGAAGCTCCGAGTTCAGCAGCGGCTGCTCGGCGCTGAGCGAGGTGCTGGCGAAGGGCATGCGGGTGAAGCCGCCCGCGGGCGGCGTTCCATAGGTCGTCTCGAACGCAAGCGCCATCAGCGCCCGCGCCCCCTGGGCTCGTGCCATGGTGTTCTCCTCGGGTTGTCGGGGTCAGGCCAGTTGGTCAGCCGTGGAATAGTGCAGGACCACCGGGATCACGGCGGCCTTGAGACTGGCTGCACCCTCGACCGGCAGATCGACGGGCCGTGGCGCTTCCGCCTCGACCCAGTCACAGAGCCCACCCAGCGTGCGGTCGGCAGCGAGCGCCGAGCCGATGCTGGCGGTCAGCGTGTCGAAGGTGGCGTCACGGTCGTTCGTCCCTTGCAAGGGTCCCCCGGACCCTTGCATCTGCTGCGCAGACCGGGCCTCACCCTGCACGACCGCCTCGATCTCGGCCCGATGCTGGTAGTGGTAGCGCAGCGGCGACAGCGTGACCTCCGGCTCACCCGGCTCACCATCGCGCAGGATCAGCAGTCCCTCGGCCGGAACGCGCTCGGGAATCACGCCGCCGCGGAGCGCGGTCGCGGGCAGCGCCGAGAGCCGCGCGTGCAGCGCGGCGAGGATGGTTTCGCGAGGGGTGGGCATGGAGTTCAATGAGTTTGATTGACAAGCCCGGGATGTATGCTTGACCGGCCGGCACGACTGAGGCAGAGTATTATCAACGCATTAACCCTCTTATCCGAGGAGACGTCATTCGATGACTCTTACATTGGAAGTAATGCTTCAAGTCCTGCCACCTGGCCTACCGCCTTGGGAGCCAAGAACTGAGTCAGAAGGCAGAAAGGCGGAACTCCATAGGGCACGCGATGGCGGCGACGGACCCTATAGTAGGGGCTATTTTTGGCAGAAGCATCTTACCGAGCAGCTGCGGGAAGCCAGAAGTTGGATGTCGGATTCACTTACGGCGTTGGCTTACCCAGATCCGCTCTTGCAGCAGGCCGTCGGCTACATCGAGTTTGATGCTTCATTCCATGATGATGAGGCAGTTGTCAGGGCGTCTCGCGGGACTGGCTACTTCTTTGGAGCAGTTCTCTTCGATCATAGAGGCGGTGGCGATGGCATAGGACCGCCGAGTCGTGACGTTGGACAAATCGATGATGCATCACGCGGTATTCCAGCCGCGCGACTTGCTGCCGCGGATATTGCCCATGCTCCTCATCCCGCAGGCGCGACGGCAACTTGCTGGGCCGCGAAGAAGGGCGATGGCGGGTTCATCCGCTACATTGTTACTGCAAAGCATGCCGTGACGGGTCTTGGCCGCGGGCAAAGAGTGGCGATGGCTGGTGGTGGATTCGGTACTCTTGACGACTTCTGCGACAGCTCGGTTGATGCTGCGTTGGTGGAGCCTGCTAGCGGGTCGACCAACGCAGTAGCGTTGCCTATGGACGCTGATCCCGCTGTCGGGCTGAGCGTCAGTTTCACTGGGTCCCTCAGCCCGCAGCGTTCGGGGAGGATCACAAAAACTTGGATTCATCCGACGGATTCCGATCCCTACGATCCCCAAAGAGTACTATTCGACGTAACCGGCGTAGCAGGCGACAGCGGGGCGCTCGTTCGACTAGATTCCACCGGAGAAGCGGTCGGCATCTACACCGGGATCAAGACTGGGCGCTCCACTCAGATGGGAATGTCCCAAGCAATGTGGCAAGCCACTGACTTATTAGACATCGAACTTTATGAGTGAGGATGCGACATGAGCGAACCGACTTTCTACGTTATTGAAGCGGCACCAGCTCAGGATGAAACCAGCGATGTGGCGAGCATACCTGGGCGGGGCACGGAACTGCAAAGCCTTAGGCGCTGGTTTGCACCGAAGGCTAAGGAGGTTTCCACCGAAAGACTTCTCGAAAGCTTCGAGAAAACCCAACTGGCAATCGATGCCATGCTCGCCAAGTTGGAAGCCGGAGATCAGCGTGGTTTCCGCCTCGACGAATTCGAAGTCAGTCTGGCAGTTTCGGGTGAGGGAACGATAGGAATTGTAACCGCCTCAGCGGAGGCTGGCGTTGTCTTGAAGTTCAAGCGAGCCGAGGCATCAGCGAAGATAACCAGTTGACCTCCAACGCAATCAAACCTGAGCTTCATCGGCGCAACCCCTCCACCCAGTTCGCCACTATCAGGCCGGGCACGCTGTCGTGCGCCCGCTCGGCGTCGCGGTCCAGATCAAGCCGCTTCGGTAGCTTGACCTGTGGGACCAGCAGGAAGATCGGTGCGGTGACCTGGTTGCGGCCGGTCTTCGACCGCGACACCACCGCCTGACCTTTCGTGTTCAGTCGCCCCTCCGCCACCAGCAGGCTCGGCCCGGTCCGCCGATAGACGAAGCGCAGGCGCAACCCGCGTCGCCGTTCCCATTCACCGGGCGTGATCCTGCCGCCGCGCAGGGACTTGCCCGCTGGAGGCAGCGGGATCGCCAGCCAGAACCCGTTCTTCGAGCGGATCAGCGGGCCGGTGTCATGCGCGCCGACGATGACCGGGGCCTTGGACCAGACCATAGCCGCGGCGTTCAGGCTCTCGCCGGCTTTGGGATAGGTCTGGCTCCGGATCGAGTTCGCGAGCCGCCGACCGAGCCCCGCGCCGGTGATCTGGCCGCGCCAGGCGGTCTTCAGCCCGGTGCCGGCCTCGCGCATGGCGGCGGTGACGGCCTTTTCGCCGGCTTTCACCTCGGCGGCCATGGCACCGACGAGATCGGGCGTGATGTCGAGCTTCAGCTTCATGGAAACGCGAAAGGGCCATTCAGGCGAGGTCACTCAGACCGAAAATGTTGGCAGCAGCGCGTTCAAAACGAAAGGGTTCGAGTTGCTCAAGCCGCGTGCGCGACAGGTTCAAACCATACTCAGGCTTGCTGACCTTTCCTTCATAGTTCCGGTCCACGAAGAGCCCGTCAGGTTCTGCCCAACGTGATGCCGGAATGAGATATTGGTCTGGCTCACCGCCGTCTTCGAACAGGGTGAGTGCAAGCAAGAGATTTGGCCGCAGGCGAAAGACGTCTTTGCGAACAAACACGTAGTTGAGTTTCCGAACGGATTTCACCTGCACATCCCAATATCTGTCCGGCTCCTGCCGTACCACGAAATCGATCCCACGATCATCAACTTCGGCGGAATAGACGTCGAGGCCCAGCAGCACGAACTGCATTTTGGTGAAGTACTCGGCGTAGCGGCCTATTTGCAGATGATTCAGACGGCTCCAATCGTGCTGCATCTGCTCCTCCTGAATTGACAAAAACTCTCGCTCGCACCTTTCTATGCCGGCCTCAGGTCCACGGTCCAGACCAGCCGCTCGCGGTCGCGGACGGGCTCGCCCTGGATGAGGAAGGCCTCGCCGTCGATCTCGATGCGGTCGCCCGGGCGCGGGTTCGCCACCTCGGCGAGGCGCAGATCCAACCGGGTGGTCTCGGACCAGATGCGCGCATCTCCGAAGCCGGTGACGTCGTCGGGCCGCCGAAGGATCGCGCGGACCAGCAAGGGCGCGCCGCCCTCGGCGGTGTAGACGACGTCGCGCGCGAGATGCGCGTCGGCGAAGAGCGCGTCGAGGGCGGTGGCGAAGGCGGTCATCAGGTCCGCCTTGCGCTGCGCAGCACCTGCGGCCGGGTGCAGATCGGCAGCGGGTTGCTCTCGATCTC
>DNSZ01000050.1 GCA_003500165.1 Paracoccaceae bacterium
CCCCCGCGCCATACCGCGCGCCGCCGCGTTGCGGCCGTCCGGCCCACGATCCCGCCCTGCATCGGTCCCAGCCTGTCGGGCGCGCGAGGCGTGGCCGCACTATCCGCGCGTGGCCGGCCGGGATCAACCGCCCGCCGCTGCCGGCCCATCAGGCCGTGCCGGTGGGCCGAAGCATGGCCGAAAGCACGGTTTCATGGCCCGGTTCGGGATGGCGCGGGATCAGCGCGGCCATCATCAGCGACAGACCCGCGATCGCCGCGGCCAGCAGAAAGACACCGCCCGGCGCCACGATCCACAGATAGCCCAGCGCCGCCGGCAGAAACACCGCAGCGATGTGGTTGATGGTAAAGGCCACCGCGGCCGTCGGGGCGATGTCGGCCGGATCGGCGATCTTCTGGAAATAGGTCTTCAGGGCGAAAGCCAGCGCAAAGAACAGATGGTCGATCACGTAAAGCGTCGCCGCCAGCGCGATTCCCCAGCCCAGCCAGTAGACCCCGCCATAGGCCAGGAAGACGAAGATCAGCCCGGCATATTCGAACATCAGCGCCGCGCGTTCGCCGAAGCGACCCACGGCGCGCCCCATCAGCGGCGCAAACAGCATGTTGGCGGCGAAGTTGATCAGAAACAGTGCCGTCAGATCGTGCACCGCAAAGCCGAAGCGTTCGACCATCATGAAGGCGGCGAAGACGACGAAGATCTGCCGGCGCGCGCCCGACAGGAACTGCAGCACACAATAGAGCCAGTAGCGCCGGCGCAGCACCAGCCGCCGGGTCTGCGGCGTTGGCGCCTCGAACTGGCGAAAGGCAAGCGCGCAATAGGCCGTCAGCGCCAGCGTCGCACCGCCCGCGATCGCATAGACGCTGGCATAGTCAAAGCTGGCGCCTGCGCGTTCGGCGAGCGTGCCGTAAAGGTAGATGCCGCCATAGGCGAGGAAGGCCGCGCCGGAGCCGACCGCGACCAGCCAGCCCAGCACCTGCGGCGCCCGCGCCTTGTCGATCCATTGCAGTTGCAGCGACTGGTTGACGGTTTCGTAGTAGTGAAACCCGATCGAACTGATCATCGTGGTCAGCAGCAACCCGCCAAAGGACGGGAAATGCGCGACGATCGCCGTGCCAAGACCAAGCGCGGCGAGCGAGACAAGGGCCAGAACCTGCTCGCGCATCAGCCGGATCACAAGGATCACGCCGACGGCGAGAAACCCCGGAATCTCGCGCACCGTGTGCAGCCAGCCGATCTCGACCCCGGTAAAGCCCGCCGCCTCGATCACGAAATTGTTCAGAAGCGCCGACCAGCTGGCAAAGGATAACGGCATCGCCGCGGCCATCACGACCAGAAGCGCGATCGGCCCGCGCCAGATCGGCAATTGCCGTGCCTGGGCCAGCGGCAGGGAGGCGGTGCGTGTCATCGCCATGGCCTAGACGGTGGCGCCCCGCTTGGCGAGGGGGGATGGCGGCACGGCGCCCTACAATCTGGCCCGCGATGCCAAGTCCGGCCTTGCCGGCGCCGTCGGCGGATGCCATAGGGGTGATCAGCGGCACGCTGCGCTCGCCACTTCATCGGTTGGCAAGTTCGGCGGGCCGGTATAATGTTGCGTTGCCGCTGCGACCAGGCGGCCTGCTGTCAATTGGAGAGAAACATGCAAAGACTTGCGACCCTCGTCGCCGCCGCTGCGACCGCGCTGACCGCCGGTGCGGCTTCCGCCCAGTTCACCGAATGGGGTCAGGAAGCCGGCTGGAAGATCATGATCAATGACGAGATGGGTGGCGGCTGCCTGATCACCAAGACCGAAGCCGATGGCGACCAGGTTCAGATCGGCTACAACCCGTCGGGTGACCGCGGCTATATCGCTGCCTACGCCCTGCGCGACACCGACCTCGCCGCTGGCGAGAAAGTGCGCCTGTTCTTCGACCTCGACAACGACTACTTCTATGGCGAGGCGGTCGGCCAGGCGGTCGAGGGATACCATGGCGGTTATGTCTGGTTCGACAACCCGGACTTCCTCACCGACATCGAGAACAAGCGCAGCATGGTGGTGTGGTCCGAGGGTGTCGAGCCGTTCCGGATCGACCTGACCGGCACCAAGGCCGCGATCGCCAAGGCGCTCGAATGCCAGGCCCAGCAGGGCAGCTGATTGCGATCCAGATCGGCCGCCGCTGTGGGGGCCACAACAGGGCGCGCCACGGTGCGCCCTTTTTCTTGACGCGGGACCGGGGGGGGGTGCGGGCGCGCCCTTCGTTCGGCCGGGAAGCACGGTCCTGGCCTTGGGGCCGGACGGGACCGCGGGCGCCGTTTCACGCCAGCGGGTCATGGATCGTGCCTGCTGGCATGAACTCATCGCGTTTTGCGATCAGCCGCGGCGCCTGGCTTCCCGGACGACCGATTCCACGACCCATGCGGCGCGGTTGTCGGCGTCGATGGCGCACCGGCATCGGGCCAGCGTCTTCTGGAACCGCCCTTCGCGAAGCTCGCCATCATGGGCAAGCGGCAGCGCGCCATGGGTAAAGCGACGAGCCACGCGGGCGACCCGCCGCGACCCCTGAAGCGTTTCCGATTGCTGAAAAAGCGGTGCTGTCAGCGCATAGCAGTGCCGCTGTGAAAGCCCGTAGGACAGGAACACGTCAAACGGCCGCAGCGCAGCCTTGGCCTGGGCGATCGCGCCAAGCGCAAGATCGATCCCCGCCTGCGAGGCATAAAGGATGGCATGGGTCGAGGTCATCGACCACAGCCGGGCCAGGCCCGGGCCGGCGCCGGTTGCCAGGGCGAGGCCAAAGAACCCGAAAGGCCCCAGTTGCGGGACGCAACCGGCACGCGAAATCCCCAGATACAGCAGGTCTGCATCGGCAGGGGGGGTCGGAAGCTCGCCCATCGGTCGGGCGAATTCGACATCGTCTTCCAGAATGACGAAGGGCGGCGCGGGGGCGGCGCGCAACGCGCGCTCATGCGACAGGGCGCAGCCAAGCCAGGAGGGTCGGCATCGGATGCCCTCGACAAAGTCGAAACGCCATCCGGCCGCCTGCAGGATGGCCGCCACATGGCGGCGGCGCGCATGCGCCTCGGGCTGGGTGACGACCAGCACCGGCAGGCCCGGGACCGCCAGGCCCTGCCGGGTCTTGTCGGGCAAGGGCTGCGTCGGGGGCGCGTCATCCATGCGTGTTCGGGCGGCGGCGCGGGGCCTGGCCGCGGCGCCCGCCTTCAGTTGAGCGTCACCGCAGCGGCATGTTCCGTCCCACGAGGTCGCGCAAGGCCCGCAAGGCGGTCTCGTCGACGACGGGGCCGCGCGCGGCATAGGGGAGAAGATCGACACCCTGGATGACCCCCGCAAGGCTGAGCGCCGGAGCACCATCGACCAGCCGGGCGACGTTGATGCCGGCAAGCGGGCTGAGCCGCCAATGCGGCACCAGCAGGCCGCCCCGCAGCACCGCCTCGATGTCGTCGAGGATCGCCAGCCAGGCGTCCCCGGTCCCGGCGGGAAAATCGAGCGGCAGGACACTGGTCTGCGCGGCGTTCGGAATCCACTCGCGGTCATTGTAGGTTTCGGCCCGGACGCGGCGCCAGAAACGGCGATTGGCATCGATCATGGCGATGAAATCGTCCCGGGCGGCGGCCAGGGCCACCGGGTCGGCAGGCTGATCGACGGCGCGAATGACGATGGCGACGAGGTCGGCCAACTGGCGCCACTCCGGATCTGGCAGGAAGCCGGCCTGCTTGCCTGACCGGGCAAGCGCGGCAAAGGCGGCGTCGGCTTTGGTCACCTCGGCGATCGCCCGGGTCGGGTCCCAGGCCTCGACCCATCCGGCGAACCCCGCGATCAGATGGGTATAGGCCAGCGGCGAGGCGGCATCGGCGGTGTCGAAACGCACGGCCCCGCGCGGTTGCAACGTCGTGCCGCGCGGCGCCGGCGCGACCGTCGCCAGAAAGGCGATGAGCCCTTCTTCGGGCTGGCGGACCCCGTCGCCATCGATGTCGAGCCACGGATCGCCGGGGTCGATCACGACGGCCACCGCATCGCCATCGGCAATGCCCGCAAGCGGCGCCCTTGCAGCCGCCATGTCGGCGGCGGCCTGCGCGAAGATCTCGGCGATCCGTTCGGGGCGAAACGGCTTGGGCGCGGGGTTGTCGGGGATCGGCAGGCGCAGCAGCGGGAAGCTGACGGTCTGGTCCGACAATCCGTGCCGATAGCGGGTCTGCAGCGCCCGTTCGACCCCGCGCAGAAAGCGCACGCCGCCAAGGGCAAAGCGATCAGAGGCCGTGGGCACCGCGATGGCGGCCAGATCGGCCTCGGTCGCGGCCAGACCGCCGCGGGCAAGCTGATCGGACAGGGTCTGCGCGGCGCCGGATGAAGCCGCGAACAACAGCGCCGCAAGCCCGGCCGCCAGCCGGCGTATCAGGCCAGGCTTTCGTCGATCGCCTGACAGGCCGCGACCAGCCCGCGCACCGCCTCGACCGACGCTTCGAACATCGCGCGTTCGTCGCGGTTCATCGAGATCGGCACGATCCGCTCGATCCCGCCGGCCCCGATGACCGTGGGCACGCCGACATAGACCCCCTTCAGCGCAAAGGGACCATCGACCCAGGCGGCCGCCGGCAGCACCCGCTTCTGGTCATGCAGATAGGCCTCGGCCATCTCGATCCCGCTGGCCGCCGGCGCATAGAAGGCCGAGCCGGTCTTCAGCAGGCCGACGATCTCGGCCCCGCCATCGCGGGTCCGCTGGACGATCGCGTCGAGCTTTTCCTGGCTCAGCCAGCCCATCGCCACCAGGTCGGGCAGTGGGATGCCGGCGACCGTGGAATATCGGACAAGCGGCACCATCGTGTCGCCATGCCCGCCGAGCACGAAGGCCGTGACATCGCGCACCGACACGCCCATCGCCTCGGCCAGGAAATGGCGGAAGCGCGCCGAATCGAGCACGCCCGCCATGCCGCAAACCTTGGCATGCGGCAGCCCGGAGAATTCGCGCAGCGCCCAGACCATGGCGTCGAGCGGGTTGGTGATGCAGATGACAAAGGCGTCGGGGGCATGATCGCGAATGCCCTCGCCCACCGCCTTCATGACCTTGAGGTTGATGCCCAGGAGATCGTCGCGGCTCATGCCCGGTTTGCGGGCAACGCCGGCGGTGACGATGCACACATCGGCGCCCGCGATGGCGGCGTAATCCTGGGTGCCCTTCAACGCCACATCGGTGCCGGCGACGGGCGTGCTTTCGGCGATGTCCAGGGCCTTGCCCTGTGGCGTGCCCTCGGCGATGTCGAACAGCACGACATCGCCGAGTTCCTTCAGCGTCGCGAGATGGGCAAGCGTGCCCCCGATCTGTCCCGCCCCGATCAGCGCGATCTTGTTTCTGGCCATGCTGCTCCCCGTCCCGATTTCGGATCTCCAGAAGGCCTAGCCGTGGCCGGGCCGGGGCGCAAGCCGGGGCCGGGGCAGGGGGAGCGCGGCAGGCTCAGGCCGGGTCGCCGTCGGCGGCGGCGGTGTGCGGCATCGCTTCCCAGGCGTCGCCCGCGGCCAGAACGCAGGTCAGCCCATCGGGCGTGGTGACGGTGACCGTCCAGGTGCCGGTGGCCGGCGCGGCGAAGAGTTCCATCAGGTGGTGCGGGCCGGCGAGCCCGGCCGATTGTCGGCTTTCGCCGAAATGCCCGGTCAGCCGGTCGAGCACGATCTGGCGTGGGGCGCAGCCGGGTCCGGCCTGAGCGGCCTGGCCAAGCCAGATGAGCGCGGCGAGGCCAAAGGACATGGCGAAAAGCGTCTTCCGGGAATCGGGTGTCGGGTGCATGTCGGCGATCCTTCTTGCAATGGGGCCGCGGCGCCTGGGCGCGGCGATGCGGCCCAGACTGGCGCAAACCGCCGAATCGGGTGTGAAGCGGCCGCGCGCGCCCCCGTTCTGCGCGGCAACGGCTTGCCCCGTTGCCTTGACCGGCCCCGATCTGTCATAGGCTGTGGGGAATCCATCGACCGCCACGGAGTGTCTGCATGTTGTTACTGATCGTCGGCCTGCTGCTGTGGAGCCTTGCCCATCTGTTCAAGCGGCTCGCGCCCGAGGCCCGGGCAAGTCTGGGCGACCGTGGCAAGGGCCTGGTCGCCCTGGCCATTCTCGTCAGTGTGGTGCTGATGTGGATCGGCTATCGCCACGCGCCGGTGATTCCGATCTACAACACGCCCGCCTGGACGATCCACCTGAACAATCTGCTGATGCTGGTGGCGATCTATTTTCTGGGCATTTCGGGGGCGAAGGGGCGGCTTTCCGCCCGGTTCCGGCATCCGATGCTGGGCGGCATCAAGATCTGGGCGATCGCGCATCTGATCGTCAATGGCGATCTGGCCTCGATCCTGCTGTTTGGCGGCCTGCTGGCCTGGGCGGTGGTCGAGGTGATCCTGATCAACCGGCAGGACCGGGGCTGGACCCCGCCCGCACCCGGGCCGGTGGCCAAGGATATCCGGCTGGGCGTCATCACGCTGGTCCTGTACGCCGCGATCGTGGGCATCCATTGGTGGCTGGGGGTGTGGCCGCTGCCGGGCACTGCGCCGGGGTGATCCATCCCGGCCGCGACCCGTTCGCGGTGCAGGCTTGCCCCGTGACACCGCGCACGAATCCGCTACAACAATGTCAGGACGCTGCAGAGGAGGCCATGCATGGCGGATATGGAACGCAACGGGCGCCCGCTATCCCCGCATCTGCAGGTCTATCGCTGGCAGATGTCGATGTTCAGTTCGATCCTGAACCGGATCACCGGCAACGCGCTGATCGCCGGCGGTCTGCTGATCGTCTGGTGGCTGGTCGCCGCCGCCACCAGCGAACGCTATTTCAACTTTGTCGACTGGATCGCCACCTCCTGGATCGGCGATCTGGTGCTGCTCGGCTCGGTCTGGGCGCTGTGGTATCACGCGCTGGCCGGGTTGCGGCATCTGATCTGGGATACCGGCCGCGGCCTTGATATCGCCACCGCCAACCGGCTTGGCTGGGCCGCGCTCGGCGGATCCGTGGTTCTGACCGCGATCACCGCACTTCTGGCCTGAAGGGGACCCGACCGATGCACTTCATCACCGATCGAAAACGCGCCGAGGGCTTTGGGTCGTCAAAGACGGGAACCGAGCATTTCTGGTCGATGACAATCTCGTCGGTCGCGCTGTTGGTCCTGACGCCGCTGTTCCTGATCGCCGTGGCGCCGGTGCTGGGCGCGCCGCATGACGTGGTGCTTGCCCATTTCGCGCGGCCATTCCCCGCGCTCGTCACCGGGCTGACGATCGTCGTCGGCTTTGTGCATTTCAAGGACGGGGTGCGGGTGGTGATCGAGGACTATACCGACGGGCTGATGCGCAAGGCGCTGATCGTCGGCACCACGATGCTGAGCTATGCCGCCATCGCGGCGGGGCTGCTGGCGCTTGGCCGCATGGCGCTTTGAAGGGATCCGAGATGACCGCCTATCCATACCAGACGCATGACTATGACGTGGTCGTCGTGGGCGCCGGCGGGGCGGGGCTGCGCGCCACGCTCGGCATGGCCGAACAGGGGCTGCGCACCGCCTGCGTGACCAAGGTCTTTCCGACCCGGTCGCACACCGTGGCCGCCCAGGGCGGCATCGCCGCAAGCCTTGGCAATATGGGCCCCGACCACTGGCAGTGGCACATGTACGACACCGTCAAGGGGTCGGACTGGCTGGGCGATGTCGACGCGATGGAGTACCTCGCCCGCGAGGCGCCCAAGGCGGTCTATGAGCTCGAACATTACGGGGTGCCGTTTTCGCGCACCGAGGACGGCAGGATCTACCAGCGTCCGTTCGGCGGCCACACCACCGAATTCGGTGAGGGCAAGGCCGTGCAGCGCACCTGCGCGGCCGCCGACCGGACCGGGCACGCCATCCTGCACACGCTCTATGGCCAGTCGCTGAAACAGAAGGCCAAGTTCTTTGTCGAATATTTCGCGATCGACCTGATCATGTCCGAAGACGGGGTGTGCCAGGGCGTTCTGGCCTGGCGGCTGGAGGACGGCACGCTGCATCTCTTCAACGCGCGGATGACGGTGCTGGCGACCGGCGGCTATGGCCGGGCCTATTTCTCGGCCACCTCGGCGCATACCTGCACCGGTGACGGTGGCGGCATGGTCGCCCGCGCCGGCCTGCCGCTGCAGGACATGGAGTTCGTCCAGTTCCACCCCACCGGCATTTTCGGCGCCGGCGTGCTGATCACCGAAGGTGCGCGCGGCGAGGGTGGCTATCTGACCAACGCCAATGGCGAACGCTTCATGGAGCGCTATGCGCCCACCTACAAGGACCTTGCCAGCCGCGACGTGGTCAGCCGCTGCATGACGCTGGAGATTCGCGAAGGCCGCGGCGTCGGGCCGAATGGCGACCATATCCATCTGCATCTCAACCACCTGCCGCCCGAGGTGTTTGTGGAAAAGCTGCCGGGCATCACCGAAAGCGCACGCATCTTCGCGGGCGTCGATGCCCGCAAGGACCCGATCCCGGTGCTGCCGACGGTGCACTACAATATGGGCGGCATCCCGACGAACTATTGGGGCGAGGTGCTGAACCCGACCGCGGACAACCCCGACGCCATCGCCCCGGGGCTGATGGCGGTGGGCGAGGCCGGCTGTGCCTCGGTCCATGGGGCGAACCGGCTGGGGTCGAATTCGCTGATCGACCTCGTGGTGTTCGGCCGTGCGGCGGCGATCCGGGCGGGCGAAATCCTTGACCCGACCGAGGCCATGGCGGCGCCGAACCAGGCCTCGGTGGACAAGGCGCTCGACCGGTTCGACGGGTTGCGCCACGCCAGGGGTGGCGTGCCCACGGCCGAATTGCGGCTGGAGATGCAAAAGACCATGCAAGAGGATGCCGCGGTGTTCCGGACCGAGGAAACGCTTGCCCAGGGCGTGCGCCGGATGACCGACGTGGCCGCAAAGCTCGACGACGTGAAGGTGACCGACCGGTCGATGATCTGGAACTCCGACCTGATGGAGACGCTGGAACTGACCAATCTGATGCCGAACGCGCTGGCCACCATCGTCTCGGCAGCGGCCCGCAAGGAAAGCCGTGGGGCCCACGCCCATGAGGATTACCCCGACCGCGACGACGCCAACTGGCGGGTGCATACGCTGGCCTGGGTGAATGGCGGGGTGAGCCTGGGCTATCGGCCGGTGCATACCAACCCGATGCTGGGCCACAATGCGGGCGGCATCGACCCGGCCCGGATCGCCCCCAAGGCAAGGGTGTATTGAGTGCGCGACATTGGCATCGGCCACAACCGCGAAAGGAGGGGCGGGATGTACGCCATTACCTTCGACATGGATACGGCCCGCATGGAACAACTCTACCAGGGATCAAGCTGGCGCAATGGCCATACGGAAATCGGCAATATCTTGCGTGCACACGGCTTTGACTGGCGACAGGGGAGCGTCCATTTTGGCGACGAAACGGTCAATGCCGTAACATGCGTTCTGGCGATACAGGATGTTGCCAGTAAACTGAACTGGTTCGGCCCGGCTGTGCGGGATGTTCGGATGCTTCGAATCGAGGAATTCAACGACCTGGCGCCGGCGGTCGGCCAGGCCCGATAGGAGAACTGCGATGGTCCAACTGACGCTCCCCAAGAACTCGCGCATCAAGAAGGGCAAGGNNGTGGCCGGCGCCGGCCGGCGCGGCGGAGCCCCGCAAGGTCAAGGTCTATCGCTGGGACCCCGATACCGGCGACAATCCGCGCGTCGACACCTATACCATCGACGCGGCCGATTGCGGCCCGATGGTTCTGGACGCGCTGATCAAGATCAAGGGCGAGGTCGACCCGACGCTGACCTTTCGGCGCTCCTGCCGCGAAGGCATCTGCGGCTCCTGTGCGATGAATATCGACGGGATCAACACGCTGGCGTGTACCAAGGGTCTGGACGAGGTCCGGGGCACGATCCGCGTCTACCCGTTGCCGCATATGGCGG
This sequence comes from Paracoccaceae bacterium, assembly GCA_003500165.1. Classification (GTDB taxonomy): domain Bacteria; phylum Pseudomonadota; class Alphaproteobacteria; order Rhodobacterales; family Rhodobacteraceae; genus UBA10424. Next base: position 9,924 of record DNSZ01000050.1, read on the forward strand.
TGGTCAAGGACCTGGTGCCCGATTTGACCCATTTCTATGCCCAGCATGCCAGCGTGAAGCCGTGGCTGGAGACCGAATCGCCCGAGCCCGAGCATGAATGGAAGCAGTCGGAGGAAGACCGCAAGAAACTCGACGGGCTTTACGAGTGCATCCTGTGCGCGTGTTGTTCGACCTCATGCCCGTCCTATTGGTGGAACGCCGACCGCTATCTGGGGCCGGCCGCCCTGCTGCACGCCAATCGCTGGATCGTGGACAGCCGCGACGAGGCGACGGGCGATCGGCTGGACGATCTGGAAGACCCGTTCAAGCTCTATCGCTGCCACACGATCATGAATTGCACCAATGCCTGCCCCAAGGGGCTGAACCCCGCGAAGGCCATCGCCGAGATCAAGAAGACCATGGTGGAGCGGATCGTCTAGGCGCCGGCATGCCTTGATTGTGCGGCTTTGCAATGGACCAGATCGACCTTGTGACCCCGCAGCGCAGCACGGTCATCTTCGGTTTCGACTCGGCATGGACCGACGCGCCCAGGGCACCCGGCGCCATTTGCGCCATCACGGTTGAGGATCGGGGCGACGTCCGGTTCCACGAGCCGCGGCTTGCCTCCTTCGCGCAGGCGCGTGCCTTCATCGATGGGCTGCGCAAGGGCTTTGCCGTCAGCCTCGTTGCGCTCGATCAGCCCACGGTCGTGCCCAACGCCACGGGCAGCCGCCCGGTGGACAAGGTTGCCGCGTCCCTCGTGTCTTTCGTCGGCGGTGGCGTTCAGCCGGCCAATCGCAGCAAGACCGGCATGTTCTGCGATGACGCGCCGATCTGGGCCTTCCTGTCCGCTGTCGATGCGACGCAGGATCCGCTTCGGGCGCGCACGGCGTCGGCGGGTCATTTCGTGATCGAGGTGTTTCCGGCGCTTGCCCTGCCCGCGCTGGAAGACGGCTTTGCCGGGCGGCTGCGTGCGCCGAAATACAACCCGCAGAACCGCAAGAAATTCCGCCTGGAAGACTGGCAGGCGGTGGCGGGTGTGGTCGCGCGGTCGGCCGAGCGCCTTGGGGTGCAGGGCCTTGCCGATTGGGCCCGTCATGTGCAGGCCGTGGGCCAACCGCGGAAGTCTGATCAGGACAGGCTTGATGCTGCCCTCTGCGCGCTCATCGGCCTTGGTTGGCGCGCGGGCCCCGCGGCCCGTTCGGCGATGCTGGGCGATGTCGATCACGGCTATATGGTCACGCCGATTTCGGACGCGACCTGGCCGCGGCTGCAGCGCGCAGCCCTCCGGCGCGCGGTGCCGACGCTGCACGTCCTGGATCCCCAGGGCCCATGCCAACCATCAATTAATACCAAGGCGCCATGAGTGTGACTC
>DNSZ01000195.1 GCA_003500165.1 Paracoccaceae bacterium
GCGACACCGGACGGTCACTCTTGATGTGCCAACAATGTGAATGGTCATCAGCGGGACATTGCCGCACCAGTGGCCCTTCGCTCTCATGTAGAGAAAATGGCTCTCGGGGATCAACTTCTGTCCAGTCATGCCACTCCGAGCCAGTTCGCACCAAGTGCGGTACACGCAGGCGATTATCCAGATACGCTTCGCGTCCGGAAACCGTCAGGGTGCCCGCTACTTCCCTTGCCGCCAGTGCTTCAAACTCTGCGTTGGCGTTGTCGATCCGCGCTGCTATTTCCGGTGCAAGCTGTTGAATAAATTCCAGTTCCTCACTCGGCGTCATGCAGGCTGTGTGCGATGCCCACCATTCGGGGAAAAGGTCGTGGAAACTTTGCTCAGCCCGGACTTGTCGCTCAACATACAAACCCGCAGCCAACGCGATAACAGCACAAGGACAGCGAGTGCCGCTAGACCAACAAGAATACGCTTCATCGTCAAACCTCAAACTTCTCAATAGCTTCTCGCTTCTGTGCCAGCGTGTGGCCCTCCTTGAAATAGACCTGTTGCGCCACGCCTTGGCGCTCGTGGCCCACGATCTCCTGAAACAGTGGCTCGGACACACCTGCCTGTGCAAGCCGCGTGACCATCGTGTGTCGCAAGCTATGGAATACCAGCCCGCGTTCCTTCATGCCCAGCCCCGGCAGGAACACGGTGTTGAACCATCGGCCCAGATTGCGGCCATAGCCTTCCTTGGCGTTGTAAGTGAAGGACAGGAACAGGCGCTGCCCCTTGGGCTTGGCCGCGACCCAATCGAGGAAGCCCAGCCGGATCAGTTCCGAGTGAACAGGCACGCGGCGCTTGGCGGCAGGGGTCTTGAGGCTCTTGTTCGGCCCGTCACCATTGATATCGAGATACCAGATACCGCCCTCTTGCCGAATGTCGGCAACGTCAAGCTGGGCAATCTCGCGCAGTCTTGCGCCCGTGTAGAGGCCCAGAAGCGCACCCCACTTGTAATCGTCCTTCTTCACCAGCCCGGAAGCCTTGCCCGTCAACGCGGCATGTCGTTTGCCGGTCTGGTCTGGCGTGTAGGCTGTGCGGCCTTCATCGGAATGTTTGGCTTTGGCGACTTTCATCCCGTTGAACAGCTTCACGTCCGAATGGCCATGACGCTCAGCCCAATCCCAGAAGCGTCGAAACGTGTCGATGTAGCTGTTGACGGTCTTGGCGCTGATCTTCTTGAGGCCGGGGCGGGCTATCGCTTCCTGCAAGGTCAGGTCGCGCGTTTCGCGTTTGGTGTTGCGGTTCACAGGGAGGGCCTGCACCAGCTTCTTCATCTCGGCGGCGGATTGGCGTGTAATTGTGGCCAAGGCCCGATCTTGCCCGAAATGCTCCACCAGCAACGCGAGGCAGGCACGGGCCTTGTTCTGCATCTCTAGCGACCATTGCGGCGAATGCTCAGACATGAAATCCTCTACCGCCACGCTCAAAGCCACGGAGCGGGCCTGTGGTGGCCTTGGCGCTGTCTGGGCGGGTTCGGTGAAGGAATAGCCTTCAGGGCTCTCAGCGCGGCTCAGAATGGCCCTGATCTGGTCCCGGCGGGCCTTGCGCATTTCTTGGCGCAGGCATGGCTCGTTCGCGGCCCACTGAGCGTCTGTCAGGCCCGCTGAGGCCCGGAAGGCGTCATGGTCGAGGTAGAAGGCTGGAAAGCTCGTCATGGCCCTCTGCGGCGTCCTCATGGGCGGCAAGCTCTTGGCGCAGGGCATCAAGGGACCGATCCGGCAGGCCGGTGTCGTTCAACCGCTCCACATACCTATCCAGCGAAGCTGCGAAGTAGCTCCGCACCATTTCCCGCATCTCGTCTTGCCTGAGCCTAGCCAATGCCTTGTTATACCGAACCAATCGCCCGCATGATGCAAGATGACGGGCAAGATCGCCAGCCCGATCTGGGCACTTGGTGCGAAGGGATATTCTGACTGTGCTGCGCTTGTGATCCTCAGCCCGAGGGAGGGGCCAGCGGAAGTAATAGACCCCATGCCGGGACGGTGACAGATAGGCGGACAGTTTCATGGGCGTGGTGCTCCACTTTGTGTCGCACTTGCCTGCTCAGCTTTTAAGTCATTGATCTATATAGAAATGGCGGAGGCGGTGGGCCTGAAGTCGAACGTTCTACGATCTCTAAGTTATTGTAATTATTGGCGCGGTTTTGGTTTGGGAAGGAAAACCGCCTCAGATGCGACTGGAATCCAACTGAACCGTGGGCGCCTCCATTCCTTTAGCGGTGGCGACGGCGCATAAAGGCAAGGGCATCGGGCGGCAGCTGATCGCCCACGGCCTCGATGCGCTCCGGCAGGAAGGCGTGGGGAGATCCGGCGTTTTATCGGCGCGTGGGGTTCAAGAACGTCTCTGAGACCGATCTTCCCGCGCCGCAGCCGCTCCAGCAACCTCAGGGCTGGATCGCTCAGTCTCTGACCGAGGCGCCGCTGATGCCCAAGGGCTGGGCGATGGATGACGAGAAACCCTGGCGCGCGGCCGAGATCGAGGCGCTGGAAGAGGCTGGCGCGGTCGGCCATATCGGCGTCGACGCGATCGGGCGTTACCGCCACGACAAGCTTCTGGATGACGGCACGGTGATGCCGTGCGAGGTCGAGGTCTTCCCGATGCTGGTGGACAAGCTCAAGGGCAACTGGAAGGAACGCCACCAGCGCACGCGCCACTGGTTCAAGCCGCGCCAGGCCGCCAAGCGGGTGGACGAACCGGAACTGGGCGCGCTCTTGCGCGCGCTCGCCGACAAGCCGAGCCGGACACCGGAATTGCGCGCACTCTTGAAACGGGCCTGAGGACGGCGAGGCCGGATTTACCCCGGCTCGCCCTCGGGAATCCCGGTCCGGCGCAGCATTTCCAGATAGGACGGGTTGGTCTCGACCATGATCGGCGGCAGGCTCTCGACGATCTGGGCCATCGTCGCCTTGGGATAGTTCTTGCGGAAGATATCGACGCAACTCGCCGCGCGCTTGTGATCGCCCGCCTTGGCGTAGAAGGCGGCAAGCATCCGGTAGGCCCATGTCACCTCGGACCCGATCCTGATGCCGCGATAGACGAGCTCGATGGCCCGGTCGATCTCGTTCAGGATCGACCACGCCATGGCCTGTCCGAAATAGACGTTGAACATGAACGGATCGAGCGGGCTGAGCCCTTCTGCCATGGCGAAGCTTTCGAGGCCCTTCTTGGGGTCGTGCCCCAGCACGTGAAGCCACCCATCCCGCATCCAGGCCCAGGCGTTGCAGGGGTCGATGGCGAGGCTGCAGTCGATGAAATGCCGGGCCAGCTCGCGTTCGCGCGTCACCATCGAATAGGCGGCACCGATGGCGGCCAGGGCGGTTGCGTCCTCGCCGCAATGCTCGGCGGCGATGCGGGCGTGGTCGATGGCGGCGGCGCGATGCGTCTCGGGCGTCTCGCTCCAGAGGTAGCAAACCGTCTGGGCGTGGCACCAGGCCTTGAGCGCGTGGGCAAGCCCGAAGGTCGGTTCCAGGTCGATGGCGGCGCCGAGCAGCTCTATCGCCTCGGCGCTTTCGGCGCGGCGGTGCGCCCAGAATTTCGGATAGGCCCGCAACACGAACCCGTAGGCGTTGAGCGACCCGGGCGGGTGGCGAAGGGTCCTTTCGATCTCGCGGTTTCGGACCGAGGGCAGGATCGCCCCGGCGACCTGGCGGGCGACCTGAAGCTGGAGGTCCAGCATATCGGTGCAGTCGCTGTCGAACCGCCGCGCCCAGATCATCGTGCCGGTGGTCGCGTCGACAAGCTGCACATGCAAGCGGACACGCGCCTCGACCCGCTGCACCGTGCCGTCGATGATATAGCGCGCACCCAGCGCCGCGCCCGCCTCGCGCGCGTCGATGAACCGGTCCTTGTAGGCATAGGCGGATTGGCGGGCGATGACGAAGAACTCGCGCATCTGCGACAGCGCGACCGTGATCTCGTTCACCAGCCCGTCGGCGAGGAAATCGTTGCCCGACGGGCTGATATCGACGAAGGGCAGGATCGCGATGGAGGGCTGTTGGTTCACCGTCGCCGGGGCGTCCGCGTTGGCGGGCCGGGCGGCGGGCTGCGCCACCGGCGCCTCGGCTGCGGGCGGGTCCTGCTCGGCCCCGTCGAGGAGCGCGAGCGTCTCGGTTTCGGGATCGGCGCCGAGTTCCTCCAGCAGAACGGATTTCAGGGTCGTCAGGTGCTTGAGCGCCCGGTTGCGCTTGCCGTGCGCGAGCGCGACCCGGATCAGCGCGCGATAGGCCTCTTCCGCCGCCGGGTCTATGGACACCAGGGTCTTCGCCAGCCGCTCCGCCTCGTCAAGGGCGTCGGGCTGTTGGCTCAGATGCTCGGCGAGCATCAGCGCGTAGTCGTGATAGCGCTGGCGAAACGACAACATGTGGGCCAGCAGATCGCCGTCGAAGCTGAAGCCCGACATGAACTCGCCCCGGTAGAGCGCGGCGAGGTCCTTGGCGCGCTCCGTCCCGATCTTTCCGCGGGTGATCGCCGGGCCGGCGGCATCGAACAGGCGGATATCCACCGCCTGATCGGGTGCGGACAGGCAGACCACGTCGCCCGATGTCTCTATCGCCACGTCGGGCAGGTCGGCGAGCGCCTTGCGAATCGCGGTCAGCACCTGGCGCAGGGTCGATTTCGCCTGCAGATCGTCGCGATTTGGCCAGACCATCGCGGCGATCCTCTCGCGCCGGATGCCCTTTGCGCCGGCCGCCGCAAGGATTGCGAGGACCGAAAAGCCCTTGCTTCCCAAGCCGGAGGTGGTCTGCGTGCCGGTCCCGGTCTCGAAATGCGGCTCGCAAAGGAGACGGATCATAATCCTACAACCCAAGTAGCTTAAACACATTTTTTGCAACCATACCATGCGCCTAAACGAAGTGCAAACGATAGGCGCACGCTCAACAGACACCGCCCGACCACGCCCTATGGGACCGTCTTCTCATCGAAGGTCAAGATCGAGGGAGGTCTCGCGGTGCAACAGACTGTGAAAAGGACGGCAAGTCGGTCCCGTGTCCCGGGCGGGCGGCCCCGCGCGAGGGCGCACGATCAGAGCGGGGGCGCGGACCAATGCTGACCTGTGTCGGAATCGGGGCCGGTCCGGCCAACCTGAGCCTTGCCTGCCAGCTCGAAGCGGCGGGCGCGGACGCGCTTTTCCTGGATCGCAAGCCCGGCTCTTCGTGGCACGAGGGCATGCAGATCGACGGCGTCAAGTTGCAGGTCTCGATCTTCAAGGACCTCGTGACGCTCGCCGATCCCAAGAGCCCCTACAGCTTCTTGTCGTATCTCCACGAGAACAAGCGGCTCTATCATTTCCTGAACGCGCAGTACGACGCCGTGTCGCGCCGCGAGTTCGCGAACTACATTGCCTGGGTCAGCCAGCGGCTGCCGTCGGTCGGGTTCGACGAAAGCGTCAGGGAGGTTCTTTTCGACGGCACTTTCTGCATCCGGACCGACAAACGGACGCTGCGCGCCCGCAACGTGTCCATCGCGGTCGGCAAGACACCGAAGGTTCCGTCCTTCATCGAGGACAAGCTGTGCGCCTCGCTGTTCCATAGCGCCGATTTCACGATGAAAGGCCGCGCGCTGGGCGGCAAACGGGTGGTGATCGTCGGGGGCGGCCAATCGGGCGCCGAGGTGTTCCTCGACTGTATTTCGCGCAGGGGCGCCGATGCGCCGGCCCATGTCCACTGGGTGTCGAGCCGGTCGAATTTCCTGCCGATCGACGACAGCCCCTTTACCAACGATCTGTTCATGCCCTGCCAGGTGGCCCATTTCGAACGCCAGGACGCGCAGGCGCGCGAGGCCTATCTCAGGGAGAACATGCTCGCAAGCGACGGTATTTCCCTGTGCACGCTGCGGGCGATCTACCAGAAACTCTACGAGCGCCGCTTCATCGACGGGCAGGAGGGGGTCGCGACGCTCTCTCCGAACCGGCGGGTGACGATGGCGGCGCAGACCNNGGTCTGCGCCGACACCGTGGTTTTCGCCACCGGGTATCGCGACGGCGACACGCCCTTTCTCGACGGACTCCGGGACCGCCTGGACCATGTCGGGGGCGAAATCCGCGTGGACGAGGACTACGCGGCGGTCTGGGACGGCCCGGCGAACCGCAGCGTCTTCGTCCAGAACGCCGCCCGCGGTCAGAAAGGGCTCGCCGATCCGAACCTGTCGCTTCTCGCGTGGCGGGCGCAGCGGATCGTTCACCGCATTCTCGGGCGCGCCGAGGCGGCCTCTGCGCATCCGTCCTTCATCGCCTGGACCTCGGAAGAGCCCCGCGTCGATGCCCTCAAGTTCGCCTGAAGGGAGGGGTCCCATGTCTCAGAATGTCATTGTCATCGGCGGCGGCATCATCGGGCTGACCATCGCGCAGCGCCTGGCCGAGAACGGGTTCCGGATCACCGTGCTCGAACGCGATCTCGCGGGGCTCGGCGCGTCGGTCCGGTCGGCGGGGCTGCATTTCCCCGTGGGCCGCTCGACCAGGGTTCGCAGCATGACGCGGTTCTCGCAGGCGCATTACGAGCACCGGATGGGCGCGATTGACCGGATGCGTCCGCTTCCGATGCGGGTGCACATGTCGGAGGCCGCGGTCGAGCGCATCCTGCCCTGGTTCCTGCCCGAGGCAGAGATGACGCGGCTGCCGGGACCGGGCGGCCTTGTCGCCCCGGTGTCCGGCCTGACCAGCTGGGCGGCGCAAGGCGCCCACCACACCGATGTCGGGGCCTATACCGCGCACCTTTTCCAAAGCATGCCGCCGGGCGTCGAGCGGCGCGAAGGCTGCCGCGTCACCGAGCTGCGCGACATGGCCGGCGGGGTCGAGGTCGGGCTTGCCGATGGAACGGAACTTCACGCGGACCATGCCGTTCTGGCGCCGGGCCCGTGGTTCGGCGGGGCGGAGTTCCGGCCGCTGACGGCGGGGCTGGGGCTCCGCGTCAAGCGCATCGTCGCCTTTCACATCGACGTGGCGCCCGAGGAGACCGACGCGGCGGAGTATTTCGTCGAGGACGACGCCTTTCTCCTTCCGCTGGTCTGGGCGCGGCGCTGGCTCTTCTCCTACACCTGCGAGGAGTGGGACGTGACGCCCGACGCGGTGGGCCCGGGCCTGAGCGCCGCGCACCGCAAGGCGGCCTCGGAAATCCTGTCGTGCTACGTCCCCGACTGGGCCGGCAGTCTGAGCGCGGGCCGCGTGTTCTGCGACGCCTACAGCGCGGATCGCAAGCCTGTCATCCAGCGTCTGGGCGCGCACGGAAACGTCATCTTCGCGGGTGGCGCGAACGGCGCGGGCTATCGCCTTGCCCCGTCCATCGCCGAACACACCGCTACCCTGATTGAACCCCATTTCGCCGAGGAACGCGTGGCATGAAACGCATGAGCATCGACATCGCAGAGTTCGCGCCGGCCTTCGGGATCGACATGGCGGGGGCCGGGCCGCTCGGCCCGGGGGCGCCGCAGGCGGCCTGGGGCCGCATCGCCCCCGGCGGGCGCACCGTCCTGCATCGCCACGACGAGGCCGAAAGCTTCGTCATCCTGTCGGGCCAGGGGGAGGTCGAGACGGACACGGGCCGCGTGCCGGTGTCGCAGGGCGATATCCTGGCGTTCGAGCCGTTCGAGCGTCACGTGCTGGAAAACACCGGCAAGGACGTGCTGGTCTTCGCCGATCTTTACTGGCGGACCCCGGCCGAGGCGGCCCGCGCCGCCGCGACCGCCGCCGCGCCCCATGCCGCGTCGGGCCGTCCGGTCTTCGTCTTTTCCACCCCGCCGACGCCGAACGGCGATCTGCATATCGGCCATCTTTCAGGCCCGTATCTGGGCGCCGATGTCTATACCCGCTTTCAGAAGCTGAACGGGGTCGAGGCCTATCACCTGACCGGCAGCGACGATTTCCAGAGCTATGTCGTCGGCCGCGCCCGCGACGAGGGCCGCGCACCGCAGGACGTGGCGGCCCATTACGCGGGCGAGATACGGGCGACTCTGGCGCTGATGGACATCCATCTCGACCAGTTCACGATCACCCAGGCGGCATCGGGCTATGTCGAGGGCGCGCAGGCGTTCTTCGGCCGCGCCACCGCCCATGACAGCGTCGCGATGGCCGATTTGCCCGCGCTCTTCGATGGCGACACCGGCGCCTATCTCTACGAGGTCGATGTCAGCGGCGGCTGCCCCGGGTGCGGCGCGCCCTGCGGAGGCAATATCTGCGAGGAATGCGGCGCGCCGAACATCTGCGCCGACATGCGCGCGCCGGTCTCCAGGCTGTCGCACGCGGCCCCCGTGGCGCGGCCCGCCGCGCGCTGGGCGATCGACCTCGGCGCCGCGGCCGCGTCGGTGCGCGGCCACCAGGCCGATACCCGCGTTCCGCCACGCATCCGGGCCCTGACCGAGGCCGTGCTCCACACCGGCCCGCGGATTCCCGTCACCCATCCCGCCGACTGGGGCATCCGCCCCGACGGCACGGGCGATCAGGTGATCTGGGTGTGGCCTGAGATGGCCTACGGGTTCCTCTACGGGATCGAGGCGCTCGGCCAGCGCGCCGGGCGCGCCTGGGACAAGGCCGCGCCGTCGGACGACTGGAAGATCGTCCACTTCTTCGGCTACGACAACAGCTTTTACCACGCGATCCTCTATCCCGCGCTCTACGCGGCGGCGAATCCCGAGTGGACGCCGGATATCGATTACCATGTCAACGAATTCTACCTGCTCGACGGGCTCAAGTTCTCGACAAGCCGCCGCCACGCGATCTGGGGAAAGGAAATCCTGTCGCCCGAGACGGTCGATGCGGTGCGGCTGTTCCTGTCGCTGACCCGGCCCGAGGTAGAGCGGACGAATTTCTCCCGCGCCGCGTTCGAGGCGTTCCGCGACGGTGTCCTGGTCGAGGGCTGGCAAGGCTGGCTCAACGGGCTCGGCGCAATCGTCTCCGAGGAGTTTGGCGGGACCGGGCCGGATGCCGGCACCTGGAGCATCGAGCACCGCGCCTATCTCGCCGAGCTCGAACGGCAGCGGGTGGCGGTGACCGCCGCGCTCGGCGCGGACGGGTTCTCGCTGAACCGGGCGGTCCGGCTCCTGTGCGACCTGGTCGAGGGCGCGCGGCACTTTTCCACCGCATCGGCGCATCTGCGGGGACTGGCGGGCGAGCGCGACGCCTGGCGCACCGCGGTTGCCCTGCAACTGGCCGCGGCGCGGCTTCTTGCATGCTGCGCAGCGCCGGTGGCGCCCCGGTTCGGCAACGCCCTTTCCGGGGCGCTGGGCCTGGGCGAGGTCACCGCCTGGCCCGGCGCACCCGAATTGATCGCGCCGGGAACCGGGATCGCCCTTGCCGGGGCGACCTTCTTCGGGGCCGGGCCGGCCGTCGGCGCCGGCACTCTCGCCGCTGAATAGGACAAGACGGGAAAGGATCACGCCATGACCGATACGCTCACGACCTGGCTTGCCGGAACCATCGCGACCCTGGCCAAGCTGGACGCGCCGCCCGCGGCGGAAACCCGGATCGGTGCGCTCGGGCTCAGCTCGCTTGCCACGGTCACCCTGCAATTCCAGCTTCAGCGGGAATGGGACATCGCCGTTTCGCTGATCGACCTTGCCCGCGACCGGCCGATTGGCGAGCTCGCCGCCGACCTGGCCGCGCTCGGCCAGAAGGAGGGCGCCGCATGACCACCCCTGCCATTCTCGAAACCGTCGAGCGTCTCGGCTTCACGCTGCGCAGCGATGGCGACGCGATCCGCATCGAGGGCCCCAAGGACCGCCTGACGCCCGACATCGTGTCCGAACTCAAGATCGGAAAGCCGCAGATCCTCGCCTGGCTGCGCGATCTCGCCGATGCCGAGCAGGTGCCGCTGACCGACATGCAGACCGCCTATCTGCTGGGCCGCGAAGAGGCACTGGAGCTTGGCGGCGTGTCGAGCCACGTGTTCCACGAGTTCGAGGGCGATTGGGACATTCCGCGCCTGGAGGCCGCGTTCCAGCGGGTGATCGACCGCCACGACGCGCTGCGGATGCGGATCGCCGGGGACGGCGCGCGGGTTCTGCCACGGGGGCGGGTCCGGGCGCAGATCCCGGTGATCGACGCGCGCGGTGCTGAGGGCGAGGCCCGGCGCGCGGCGATCCGCGAGGGGATGTCCCACCAGGTGATGCACACCGCCCGCGTGCCGCTGGTCGAGATGCGCGCGCTGCGCACCGACCGGGGCATGTCTCTCTTCGTCAGCCATGACGGGCTTGTCATCGACGGGCTCAGCATGTGCCTGTTCTTCCGCGAACTCGTCACTTTCTACCGAACGCCGGCCGTGGACCTGCCGCCGCTGGGCACAGGCTTTGCCGAGCTGTCCCGGGAGATGCTGCCCGCGGCGGACACGCTGCCCGCGATCCGGGCGCGCCAGTATTGGCAAGAGGCGGCGCCCAAGCTGCCGCCCGCGCCGGCCCTGCCGCTGGCCGCCGATCCCGCGCGGATCGACCGCCCGGCAAGCGAACGCCATACCATCCGCGTGGCCCCCGCCATCTGGGCCGCCTTCCGCGCGGCGGCGGCGGAGGTGGGGCTCAGCCCCTCGGCGGCGCTTGGCGCGGCCTTCTGCGAGGTTCTTTCGCTATGGTCGGGGGGCGCGGATTTCACGCTCAACACGACCTTCGCGAACCGCCCGCCGGTGCATCCCGACGCCTTCGCGGTGATCGGCAACTTCACCCAGCCCCTGCCGGTGCCGTTCCGCCATGGCGCCAGGACGGCGCGCGAGCGGGGCCTTGCCTTCCGCGAGGCGCTGATGACGGGCCTCGATCACCGGTCGATCTCGGGCGTCGAAATCCTGCAAACGCTCGCCCGCCCCGGCGAGGGCACGCTGCGCCTGCCGGTGACGTTCAATTGCGCCATCGACGCGCCGGTCGATGGCGCCTGCGGCAGTGCGCTTGCCGCGCTGGGCGAGCGGGTCTTCGCGGTGTCGCAGACCCCGCAGGTCTGGCTCAACACCTTCGTTCTGGAGGTGGACGACGGGCTCGAGATCGAAATCGACGCGGTCGCGGGGCTGTTCCCCGAGGGGCTGGTGGCCGATTTCACCGCCGCCTACGACCGCCTGATCGCCCACCTGGCGGATGCCGCGGCCTGGGAGAGGGACAGCTTCGCCCTGCTGCCGGAGCGGAGCGTTGCGACCCGCGCGCGGGTCAACGACACCCAGGCGGATATCCCGCTGGCACTGGTGCAGGACGCGTTCCTGGCCCGGGCCGCCGAGACGCCCGATGCGGTCGCGCTCATCACGGCGGAGGGTGAGATCACCTACGGCACGCTGGCTCGCCGCGCCAGCGCCATCGCGGCCTGGCTGGCCGGCCGGGGCGACCAGTCCGGCAAGCTCGTCGGCGTTCTGATGGAGAAGGGCTGGGAACAGGTCGCCGCCGCGCTGGGCATCCTGATCGCGGGTGGGGCCTATCTGCCGGTCGCCGCCGACCTGCCGCCCGCACGGATCGCCGAGATCCTCGTCTCGGCCGAGGCGGAGTTTCTTCTCGTCCAGCAGCAGACCGCGCGGCACGTTCCGCCCGGCTTTGCGCAGGACCGGTGCCTGACCGTGACCGGCGCGCTCGACGCCACTCCCGCGGCGGTTCCCGAGAGACGTGCGGAGGAGCAGGACGCCCTGGCCTATGTCCTCTTCACCTCGGGCTCGACAGGCAAACCGAAGGGCGTGATGGTCACGCACCGCAACGCCGTAAACCTTGTCGCGGACATCAACGCGCGGTTCGCCATCGGCCCCGACGACCGGCTGTTCGGGATTTCGGCCTTCAACTTCGATCTCTCGGTCTGGGATATCTTCGGCGCGCTCAGCGCGGGGGCGGCGCTTGTCCTGCCGCGCGAGGCCGACCGGCTCTCGCCCGAGGCCTGGGCCGCGCAGGCAGGGGGCGCCGGGGTCACGGCCTGGAACTCGGTGCCCGCGGTTGCGGGGATGCTGCTCGACGCGGGGCTGCCGCCCACGCTGCGCCTTGTCTTGATGTCCGGCGACAAGGTTCCGATGGACCTGGCGCTCGCGCTCGACGCGGTCGAGGGGCTGACCGTCATGTCGCTGGGCGGACCGACCGAAACCACGGTCTGGAACGTGCTGCACCCGGTCAACGGGCTCCGCCCCGAGGCCGTGCGCGTGCCCTATGGCGGACCGAACCGGAACAACCGGCTTTACGTGCTGGATGCCCACGGCCGACGCTGCCCCGACTGGGTGGCCGGAGAGCTCCACGCCGCGGGGGCAGGCGTTGCCAAGGGGTATTGGAAGGACCCGGAGCGGACGCGGGCGAGCTTCTTCTGGCACGAGGCGCTCGGCGAGCGGCTCTACGCCACCGGCGACGTGTGTTTCTGGCGTCCCGACGGCGTGCTGGAAATTCTCGGCCGCACCGATTTCCAGTTCAAGATCAACGGGCTGCGCGTCGAACTCAGCGAGATCGAGACACGGCTTGCCGCCCATCCCGCCGTCGAACAGGCGGTCGCCTGCGCGGTGCCGGGGGCGAACGGGGCACGGCTGGCCTGCGCCTATGTCGCCTCGGGCGGCGTATCGGACCAGGAGCTTGCGGCCTACCTGGGCGAAAGCCTGCCCGACTACATGGTCCCGGGCCATTTCGAGGCGATGGAGGCGCTGCCGCTCACCGCGAACGGCAAGGTCGACCGCAAAACGCTGATCGCCGCGCTGTCGGTGCCCAACAGCGTGTCGGGCGCCACCAGCCGCCCGCCGCAAGGCGATGTCGAACAGGCGCTCGCCGCGATCTGGTCCGATATCCTCAAGACCGATATTCGCGACGCGACCCTCGATTTCGCGGCGTTTGGCGGCACCTCGCTGGCCGCGGTGCGCATCGTGTCCGAGATCGCGCGCCGCTTCGGCAAGCGCATTGCGGTGCGGGATTTCAACCGCGTCGCGACGATCGAAGCCCTGGCGCGCCATCTCGATGCCGCGTCGGCGGCCGGAACCGCAGCGGAGTGAACGGCCGTGCGACACGAAAGACCGCCTGAACCGAATGCGCTGGCGCCCGAGAACACGCTTGCGGGCCTCGCGACGCTCGATCCGGCCGAGGATTTGCAGGTCACCTTCTGCCGCCCGGGGGGCATCTCGTCCATGAGCCATGCCCGGCTTTGGGAGGAGGTGGAGCGCGTCGCGCGCCTCTTCGACCAGATGGGCCTGCGCCGGGGGGACCGGGTCGGCGTCTGCCTCGGCAACCGTGCCGAATGGGTTCTGATCGACCTCGCGTGCCTGCACCTGGGCCTCGTCGTGGCGGGGTTCGACCCGATGAAGTTCGTGCCGAGCGCCGCGCTGATGGATCGCTACGGGCTGCGCGTGCTCGTCACCGAAGAGGCCATGCCGGGCACGATGCCGGTCACGCGCCTGCACGACGCGCCCGACCCGGCGTGGCCGCTGCCCCCCTGGCCCGCCTACCGGGCCGGGGACGAGGTGGCGCTCAAGTTCACCTCGGGCTCGACCGGGGCGGCGAAGGCCATCGCGGCGACCTGGGGCTCGATCGGGATGAGCCTCTCCGCGGTCGAGGAGATGTTCGATCACGGCCCGGGCGATACGCTTTTCGTCTTTCTGACGCTCTCGCTGCTGCAGCAGCGTTACTGGGTCTATACCGCGCTGTTGCGCGGGACCGACCTGGTGATCGCGACGCCGCAGACCGCGCTTTTCGCGCTCCGGGCGGCGCAGCCGTCGGTGATCATGGGCGTTCCGGCCTTTTTCGAGACCCTCAAGACCCTGATCGAGACCGAGGCGGACGCGGCGGGGTGCACGCCCCGCGAGGCGGCGAAATCCGCGACCGGCGGGCGCGTCCGCTACATGTGGACCGGCTCGGCGCCGATCCGGCCCGCGCTCCTGGCCTGGCTGGAGGACGTGGCCGGCCTGCCCGTGTTCGAGGGCTACGGCATGAACGAGACCTGCATCGTCACCAAGAACCACCCCGGCGCCTGCCGGCGCGGGAGTGCGGGCCGGCCGGTCCGGGGCAAGGAGGTCTTTGTCGGAGAGGACGGGGTGATCCGGGTGCGTGCGCGCTTTCCGGTGAACACGCGCTATGCCTTTGCCGACCCGGGGGCGAGCGCGCGCGTCTTTCGCGGCGACACGGTCTGGACGGGCGATCTTGGCCGGATCGACGAGGACGGCTTCCTGTGGATCACCGGCCGGGCCGACGACGTGATCGTGCTGGAGAACGGGCGCAATATCGCCACGCGCGAGATTGAGGAGCGCGCGCTCGCCGTTCCCGGCGTCAGTCACTGCACCCTCGCGGGCAGCGGCCGGCCCTGGCTCGTCGCGCTCGTCGCGGCGGCGGAGGGCGCGGACCTGGGCGCGGTCCTGGCGGCGATCAATGCCGATGCGACGCCCGACACGCGGGTCCACAGCGCGCTGCGCATGACCGCCCCGCCCACCGAGGCCAACGGGTGTCTCACCTCGCAGGGCAAACCTGTCCGCAAGGCGATCCTCGATGCCCATTCCGATCTTATCGAAGCTGCATACAGCAAGGAGAACGACCATGCCCGAGCTTGAAACCCAGGTGCGCGAGAGCATCGCGCGGCTTGCCGCCGTCGCGCCAGAAGACATCGAGATGGAGGCGCGGCTCGAAACCGCGCTCGGCTTCACCTCGATGAAGATGGTCCTTCTGGTGACCGGGCTGTGCCAGACGACCGGCGTGAGCCTGACGGCCTTCACCGAGGACGACCTCGCGGCGATGACGACGCCCGCCGCCATCGTCGGGCATCTCGCCCGGGAACTCGCGACGGAGGGGGCATGAGCATGGCCTGGAAAGACGATATCGCGCCGGTGCTTGAGGCCGGGGACGCACGGCTGGAACTGATCGCCGAGCGCCATCGCGACGGGATCGAGGCGCAGGCCTACGATCCCGACATCTGGACCTATTTCGTCGCGCGGGTCGATACTCCCGAGGCGTTCGAGACGTTCATGCGCACGGCGCTCGAGGATACCGCCGCGGGCCGCCGCTATGTCTACGTGGTGATCGACAAGCGGTCGGGGCGCGTCGCCGGAAGCATGTGCTACGGCAATCTCGCCGAGGCCGACCGGAGGCTCGAGATCGGATGGTCCTGGCTGGGGCGCGATTTTCGCGGGGCCGGGCTCAACCGCTGGGCCAAGCTCGCGCTGCTATCGCAGGCCTTCGACCGGCTGCAGGCCGAACGGGTGGAGTTCAAGACCGACGTGCTGAACGAACGGGCGCGCAAGGGGCTGCTCAAGATCGGCGCGACCGAAGAGGGTGTGCTGCGCAGCTTCAACTTCATGCCGGGCGGGCGGCGGCGGGATGCGATCTTCTACTCGGTCCTGCGCCGGGAATGGCCCGAAGTGCGCGCGCGGCTCGAAGGGCGGACCGATGCCGCCGCCTGAGCCGATCCGCCTTCGCGGTACCCCGCACGGGCGGGGGCGCGCGCTGGGTGCGGCAAGCGCCGCGCAGGCGCGGGCGTTCCTCGGCGACGGGCTTGCGCGCCTCAACCACGTGCGCCCCGATCCGCTGGGCCTGACCGCGCTGGGGCCGGAGCTGCGCGCCTACGGCGCGGCGATCGAAGCGGCGACGCCCGCGCTCTGGGCCGAGCTCATGGGGTTCGCCGAGGCCGCGCGCCTGACGCCCGAGCAGGCGGTCCTGCTGCAGACCCGGCGCGAGATCATGGGCTACAGCCGCATTCCGGCGGGCGGCGACTGCACCTCGATGGCGCGCGTCGCAGGGGCGCAGGCGCTTCTCGCCCAGACGGTCGACCTGACCTGCGAGATGCAGGACCAGATCCAGGTCCTCGACATCGAGGGCGAGGACATCGCGGGGGGCGCGGCGCTCGTCGTCAGTTTCACCGGGCTCCTGGGTTATCTGGGAATGAACGCGGCGGGCCTTGCCGTCGGGCTCAACCTGGTGCTTGCGGGCGACTGGGGACCGGGCCTGCCGCCCTACCTCGCCATTCGCCACCTGATCGACCGGGCCGACAGCGTTCCGGCGGCGCTCGACCTGCTGGCGGGGCTGCCTCTGGCCTCGTCGCGGACCTTCGTGCTGTGCGACCGCGAGGAGGCGGCGATGGTCGAGGCGGCGGAGGGCGAATTGCGTGTCCTGCGCGGCGCCGACCTGACCCATGCGAACCATTTCCTGCACCCCGATTTCGTGGCGCGCGACGCGATCAACCCGTTTGCGCGGAACTCCTCTGTCCGGCGGCGGGACGCGGCGGCGGCGCTGCTTGCCGCCCATCCCGGGGCGCTGGGGGCCGAGCAGGTGATGGCCGCCTTCGCCGAGGCGCCGATGAACGTCGCGGCCCCCTATGACATGCGGCGCGAAAAGACCGTGGCGGCCGTGGCGATGGAGTCCCGGACCGGCACGCTGTCGCTCCGCCGCGGCAACCCGGCCGAGGCGCGGACCGAAACGTTCCGCCTGCGCCAGCCCGCGGAGATCGACCGATGACCCGACTGGACCCCGTCGCGGCCGAGGGGCCATTCGCCATCGGCCAGCTCGCCTTGCCGTTCTACTCCGATGCGCACCGGGCGCTTGCCGACGACCTGGCGGCGTGGATCGCGCGCGAGCGGTCCTCCATCGCCGCCATCGCGGAATTGCCGCGGGCCGAGGGCGCGCGGGCGATGGTTCGCGCGCTTGGCGATCACGGCTGGCTCGAGATCGCGACGGAGGGCGACATGCAGTCCGTCTGCCTCTGCCGGCAGGCCTTCGCCTGGCTCGAGGACCTGTGCGACTTCGCCTTCGCGCTGCAGGGGCTCGCGGCGTTTCCGCTCCGGCAGGCGGGGCGCGGCGCGCTCGTGGCGGACCTCGCCTCGGGCCGGGCGTTGGGCGCGCTCGCCCTGACCGAGCGCGGCGCGGGGTCCGACCTTGCCGCCGTGACGACGCGGGCCGAGAGGACGGGCGAGGGTTTCACGCTGAGCGGCGAAAAGGCGTGGATCGGACATGCCGGCGTTGCGGATATCGTCGTGACGCTGGCGCGGACCGGCGGCGGCGGGGCCTTCGGGCTCAGCCTGTTTGCGGTGCCGGGCGCGGCACCCGGCGTGACCCAGTCCCCGGGGCCCGAGATGATCGCCCCCCGCGCGCTCGGCAGTATCCACTTGCAGGACGCGGCGGTCCCCGAGGCGGCGCTTCTGGGGGCGGAAGGGCTCGGCTTCGTCACGGCCGTGCAAACGATTGACGCGTTCCGCATGAGCGTCGGCGCCGCCGCCACCGGCTTTGCCCGCGCGGCGCTCCAGGCGGCGGTGTCCCATGTCCGGCAGCGACGGGTCGAGGGGCGCGCGCTGGCCGAACGGCAACTGGTCAAGGCCGCGCTCGCCGATATGGCGGTGGCCCTGAACACGGCCGAGCTTTCGGTGGCGCAGGCGGCCTGGGAATGGGATCGGGGCGTTGCGACGGCCGCCACGCGGTCGAGCCTGGCGAAGCTTCACGCCAGCGAGGCCGCGCATCAGGTGATCGACATGGCGGTTCAACTGCTGGGCGCGGCGGGTCTGGCCGTCAACGCGCCGACGGAACGGCTCTACCGGCAGGTCAGGAGCCTGAGGATCTACGAGGGAACCTCTGAAATGCAGCGCCTTGCCATCGGCCAGGCCGTAGCGGCGGGGCAGCTATAACGGAGCAAGAAGGGGAAACGAAGGACTATGGGAAACAAATGGATTGTGAGTGAAACCGGGGGCGACGCGCGATCGCGCCTGTTCTGCCTGCCCCATGCGGGCGGCAGCGCGGCGGTCTTTCAGTCATGGCGCAAGACGCTCGATCCGCAGATCGAGCTGTGCAGCCTGCAATATCCGGGCCGCGGGACGCGCCTGGACGAAGACGCGATCACCGAACTCGACACGCTGATCGGCGAACTCGCGACCGCGATCGCGCCGCTGACCGACCGGCCCTATGCGCTGTTCGGGCATTCGCTGGGCGCGCTTCTGGCCTTCGAGGTGACGCGCGCGCTGGGGCGTGGCGATGCGCGGATGCCAAGCGCGCTCTTCCTGTCGGCGTGCCGTGCGCCGATGCTCCTTCCCTCGCCGTTCATCGTCGAGGCCGCCGCGCTGCCCGAGGACGCGTTCATCACGGCGCTCCGCACGCTGGGCGGCGTGCCCGAGGACCTGATCGAAGAGCCCGCCTTCCGCGAGGTGCTGCTCGCCTCGACGCGGAGCGATTTCGACCTGGTCTCGCGCTACCGCTACCGGGCGACCGCGCCGCTCGACGTGCCCGCCACGCTGCTTTACGGCCAGACGGACAAGCACATCACCGGCGAAACGCTGCGCGACTGGCGCGTCGAATTCACCGAGGCGCCCGCGGTGCGCCGGTTCCCCGGGGGCCACTTCTATCTGGAAGCCGACCCCGTTCGAAACGATATTCTCGCGCTGGTGACGGACGCCCTGACACCGGACTCCATCGTGGCAAGGATCTAGGCCGACATGACATTGACCCCACCGACGGCGGGCATGGCCGCCGACCCCTATCCTTACTATGCCGACCTTCGGGCGCTGGGCCCGCTTTTTCGCGATGACGAGAGCGGGCTCTTGATCGCGACGACCGCGGGCGCCGTGCGCGAAGTGCTGGCCTCGGGCGCGCAGACCCGGCCGAGCGACGCGCCGGTCCCGCCGGCCATCGTGGATACGCCCGCCGGGCGCATCTTCGGCCGCCTGATCCGGATGACGGACGGGCTCGTGCAGCGCGAGGTGAAGGCCGCCGTCGCGACCGCGCTGGGCCGGGTGACGGACGAGGCGCTGGGCGCCGAGGCCCGGCAGGAGGCCGCGCGCCTGCTGGCCGCCGGGGGAATTGGGCCGACGGCGCTCGGCTTTCAGGTGCCGGTTCGGGTCATGGCGGGCGCGCTCGGTTTTGGCGGCGACAGTCGCGGCGAACTGCGCGATCTCATCGCCGATTTCGTGCAGTGCATCTCGCCGCTTTCGGGTCCCGACGCGATCGAGGCCGCGATCGCCGCGGCGGCAGAACTGGAAAGCCGGGTGGCGGGACTTCTCGGCGATGGCAAGACCGGGCTTGCATGTTACCTCCGCGCGGCACTGGAACGGCCCCAGGCCGCCTATTCCGGGCACGTGCTGGCCAACGCGGTCGGGCTCTTGTCCCAGACCTATGACGCGACCGGCGCGCTTGTCGGCGTGGCGCTGGTCACCATGGCGCGCTATCCCGACAGCCTGGACGCGTTTCGGGCCGCGCCGGTCGAGTATCTGCGCGAGGTCGCCCGGTTCGACGCGCCGATCCAGAACACGCGCCGGTTCTTCCACGGGCCGGACCGTCTTCTGGGGACCGATGTGAAGGCAGGCGATGCCGTGCTGCTCCTCTTGGCCTCGGCGAACCGCGACCCCGAGGTCAATCCCGACCCGGACGCGTTCGATCCGGCACGCGCGAACCTCATGTCCTATACCTTTTCGATGGGCACCCACCGCTGCCCGGGCGAGGAGATCGCGCTGCACCTGGCCGCGGGCACGCTGCGCGCGCTGCTGGACAGCGGGTTTTCGCCCGTCTCTATCGATCTTGCGGGGCTGCGCTATCAGACCTCGGCCAATGCTCGCATTCCCATGCTTGCCTGACGCTGGCCTGACGGGCGCGCGGTGGCCGCTCAGAGAGTGAGCCCGCCGGTCGCAGGGGCGGGACAGATCGTGACCGGCGCTTTCAGCGACGCGGCAATGAAGCAGCGTGCGTGCGCCTCGTCATGGAGGCGGGCCAGGACGTCCTCGCCCGGAGGTTCGGCCATGCGCACCGTGGGCGACAGCGTGATCTCTCCGATGGACAGCCGCCCGTCCCGGTCGCGCACCAGCCGGGCGCACGCGGTGTCGGCATAGTGATGCACGGTGAACCCGGCATCGCAAGCCAGATGCAGGAAGAACAGCATGTGACAGCTCGAGAGCGCGGCGAGCACCGCCTCCTCGGGGTCGATGCAGGCGGGATCGGACCAGGGCAGGGGCACGATACCCGGCGCGCTGGAGGCCGCGATCTCGGCGCCGCCGTCGAATTGCCAGTGGTGGCGGCGGCTGTAGGCGCCGTTGGCGGATGTCTCTCCGGTCCAGGTGACGGTGCTCGTGATCTCCATGGCCGGGTCTCCTTTTATAGGGGCGGGGGGCGCCCCCCCCCGGGGGTTAGGGCGTCAGATCTCCATCGTCTCGACCGCTTCGGCCGGTGCGCGGGCCGTGGCGCGGGCGGTCTCGAAGTCGATATTTCCGATCTCGACGAACTGCGCGAAGCTGCAATAGCCGGTCCAGACCCGCTCCCACTCCTCGTGCATCCGCGCCTCGCCGAAGCGGCGCTTCACGTCGTCCAGGTAGTCGTTGACGATCTCGGCCGACTGTCGCGCATGGCCGGACGAGGCGTTGTCGATGGACAGGTGCGCCTCCTCGTAGATCGCGTTCAGGCCGTGGTGTTTCAGCTTCTGGATCTCGTGCAGCCGCAACTCGCCAAGGCCGAACATCTCGATGGCCAGGTTGTAGCCGACGATCTCGGGGTAATGGCTGTCGGGAAACAGCGCAACGGTAAGCTGGTTGATCGCGAACCCGTAGACCTCGTCGGGCAGTTCGCCCTGATCGATGAAGGCCGGGTCCGCGATGTGGGGCAGATGGATATCCATGCTGTCGAGCACGTCGTAGATCAGCGTGATGTGGTTCTTGCGCACGTCGCCCAGCCCCATCTCGTCGGCGTGGATCGCGAAGAGCTTGCCGTCCGCGATGCTGTCGTAGCGGCCCGCATTGGCGATCCTGTAGGACCAGCTCCCGTCGATGAGATTGCCGAGCGCGAAGGTTTTCTGCTCGAAGATCACGGTGTCGCGGTCGGGGATGTCCTCCAGCGGCTTGTAGGGTTCGACGAGCTTTTTCCAGTAGATATCGTCGACCCGCTGCAAGAGCGCGTCGGGCGAGTAATCGAAGAACGTGCCGTCGGTGAACCGCCCTTGGGCCCCGCAGGAAAACAACAGGCGCGCCGAGGCCAGCCGCTCTTGCGCCCGGGCGCGCGCCACCTGGAGCGCGGAGGGAAAGTTCTCGATGTTCACCAGCTGGAAGAACAGCGTGCGGTCGTCGGCGGGCGGGGCGGCTTCGAGAACGACGTCCCGGGGCGTCTGCGCCCGGAGACGAGCCAGATCTGCCGGGCCGTCCGGGTCTTCGGGCCGCGCGCTCATCAGGATGACGGGCGCCGCGGGGTTGTCGGCCGCGTCACGCACCCAGGCCTCGAAGAGTTGCGATTCCTCGGGAGTGAATATCCCGAACATCGGGCCGCCGAACTTGAGCGAGCGCAGGAACGAACACGAGCCCTCGGCGTCGCGGCGGAGGTAGAAGGACTTGCGGAACTTCTCCATGAAGGCCTGCAGATCGACCTCTTCCCCGGCGAAGGTGTCCGCCATCGGCTTGCCGCCGACCCGCACGTTGCGGTGGTGGCTGCCGGCCATGGGCGCGTGGCGGCGGACAAGCTCGGCCACCCGGCTGTCGAGGTTCTGGCGCGCGGTCTTTTCTGCCACCTCGGCGAGGAGCGCGGCCTGCCGGGTTTCGAGATCGAGCATCACCGCGGCCGCCTGCACAAGGCGTGCGATCAGCGCCGGCGCGTCCGCGCGTCCGCGACTCTCGGCAAGGTAGGTTTCGAGCAGGGCGGACAGCGCGGGCCCGTCGATCGGGCTGTCCACCCCAAAAAGCGCCGTGTCGAGCCCGA
The DNA here is from genome assembly GCA_003500165.1 of Paracoccaceae bacterium. Lineage (GTDB taxonomy): Bacteria > Pseudomonadota > Alphaproteobacteria > Rhodobacterales > Rhodobacteraceae > UBA10424. The sequence goes on from DNSZ01000195.1 coordinate 21,577, forward strand.
TGGCGTGGTAGGCAAAATGGGTGCCGAGCACTTCGGGATAGTAGTTCGCCGGATAGCGCGAGAGCGCGACGAGATAGGCCGCGTGGAGCGCGGTGCCGATGGCCGGATTGGCCTTGTCGGTGAAGCCGCGGTCGATCAGGGCGGGCAGCACGAGGCCCGCATCGTTCATCACCCGCGTGCGCAGCTCGGCCATCGAACGTTCGGGAACGCCGTCGCCGAGCCAGGCGAAATGCTGGGCGAAAAGCGCGTTGACCGACACGCCGGGCTGCGTCGCGGGCTGGCTGACCGTATCGCACCAGCAATTCGCGACAAGCGCGAGCGCCGCGCGCTCGCGCAGGACGGCGCGGCGCACCCGGGGGGCGTCGCCCATCGCGGCCAGGACACGGTCGCGCAGGCCGGCGCCGCGGGCGGCAAGGTCCGAAATCACCCGGGCGGGGTCGGATGCGCCGATCAGGTCTGCGATCCCGTCGCGATGCGCGGCGGCGGTGCCGAGGCGGGCGTCCAGCACCTGCTTGGCGGCGTAAAGCGCGCCCTCGCTTTCCTGGTCCCGCAGCAGGGTGTGGAAGATCGTGTTCGCGTCGGCCGCCAGGATGGCAGCGGCGGCGTCCGGCGCGCCGGGCGAGAACGAGAAGGTTCGTAAACCCGCACAGGCGAAACTGTATCCAGCGCCAAGCATCTCGTCTTCCTCCCAGGGTGGCGTTGTCGTCGGGGTCCATTTCTCGCCGTGCGCGGTTTGCGCCCCATTCGGAAAGAGTGATCCGAGCGTGAAAAATGCGTCAGCCGCCGCGGCAGGGACGGAACGTTCTTCGCATGCCGGGCAAAGCGGCGGTGGGTTTTACTGTGGATGACACCCGGAGCAGCGGGGCGGGATGACCGACACGCCATCGACCTGGATACGGGCCGAGACGCCATTGACCTGAGGAGGACGAGATGTTCGATACCGATCCTGCCGTGCGATCCGCCGCGACCGAGGGCGTCCGGCCGACCTATCTGTCGGGCGCGGCCTATCGCCTTGGCGACACGTTGCGGCAGGCCGAGAGCCTTGCGGGGCTCGGGGCGTTTTTCGAGGAGAACGGGCTGCCACCCGATCCGGCGATGCTGGGCCTGGGCGCGTTCCACGTGGCCGAGGGCCCGCTCTGGGCGCTCGCGGCCGATGCCGCGCGTGCGGCCCTCGGCGCGGTGGGGAGAATCGATGCGCTGATCCTGTGTTCCAGCCGCTTTCCCGGCGAAACGGCGGATCACGCCGAGGGGATGCGCGGCCTTTTGGCCGAGACCGGGATCGAGCCCAGCTTCGTCGCGGGCGTCACGCTGAACCGCTGCGCGAGCTTCCTGACCGGCATCCGCCTTGCGGCGTCGCTGGTCGCGACGGGACAGGCGGAGTCCTGCCTTGTCGTTACGGCGGACCGGTTCACCGGCGATGCCGAACGGCTCCGTCCCTTCGCACTGTTTTCCGATGGCGCCGCGGCCTGCGTGATCGGCGCGGCCCCCGGGGACGGTCCGGCCTACCGGGTTGCGGGGGCCGGCTGTGCCGTCGACCGGGACAGCATGTCCGAGACCGCGCGGATTGCACCCGGGATGGTGCAACGCGCCAACCGGGCGCTCGAAACGGTGTCGGGTCTCTCCGTCGCGGAGCATTGCGCGGTTCTGCCGACCAACGTCTATACGCCCATCGCCGTCATGGCCGAGGCGCAGGGCGGCGCGCCCGCGACCGCCATCTTTGACGCGAACATCCCCCGCCGGGGCCATGTCTTCGCCGCCGATCCGGTGATCAACCTCGTGGATCGCGAGGCCGCGGCCCCGGTCGGCGCGGGACAGCGGCTGATGCTTGCCGCGACGGTGCCGGGCATCCGTGTCGCCCTCTCGCTGGAGCGTGTCTGACCATGCGGCCGCCCGATCCCGGTGCGGCGATGGCGCTGCTCGTCCGGTGCCCCGCGGTGATGCCGCCGACCGGAACGCTCTCGCCCGGCGAAAGGGAACGGTTGCGGTCCTTTGCCAACCGGCGCGCGGCGATTGATTTTGCCGCCGGGCGGGTGGTTTTGCGCGACGTGCTGGGAAAATTCACCGGTGGGCCGCCCGACCGGGTGGGTCTGGTCCTCAGGGCCGGCCGGCCGGTCCTGTCTCCCAACCCGCTCGGGCTGGATGTGAGCCTGTCCCACGGCGGCGGGTATCTCTGCCTTGCCATCGCCCGGGGCCTTGCCGTCGGTGCAGATATCGAGAACATTCCCGCGCCCGAGGGCCTGGGCGAGATGGCCGCGCTTGTCATGTCGCCGCGCGAATGCCGGGTTCTCGACCGGCTCTCGGGGCCGGGTCGGGCAGAGGCGTTCTGCCGGCTCTGGACCCGCCGCGAGGCGGCCCTGAAAGGGATGGGCACCGGGTTCCGGGGAAATGACCGGGCGCTGTCCTATCTCAGGCCGTTGGCGGAGCTTCGGTTCGTCGAGGGCCGGATCGGGTCGGCGCGCTGGGCGGTCGCGCTCCCGGCCGCTGCCAGGTTCGACGGACCCGTCTTTCATGCAATGCCCGTAACAGAGGAGGCCCCCTGCCCATGATCGCCGTCATCTTCGAGGTCGACCCGGCCGAAGGCCAGTTCCAGACCTATCTCGATATCGCCGCCAGCCTGCGCGAGGAGCTTGAGCGCGCCGACGGGTTCATCTCCGTCGAGCGGTTCGAGAGCCTGACCCGTCCGGGCAAGCTCTTGTCGCTCTCGTTCTGGCGCGATGAGGAGTCGGTGCGTGCCTGGCGCTGCCACGGCAAACACCGGGACGCACAGAGGGCAGGACGGGACAGCGTTTTCTCCGGCTACCGGCTGCGCGTCGCCGGGGTCATGCGCGACTACGGCCTCAGCGAGCGAGCCGAAGCGCCGGAGGATTCCCGCGTCGCCCATGCAACGCCCCCGGTGATCTGACCCGGCGCGGCACTCATGTCATGGGCGGTTTTTCAAGGTCGATCTGCCCGCCGCACAACATTTTTCCGGTCATGAAACGTTCATTTCACGGCGCTTTCACAGGCGCCAGGCGCGGCCCTGCCAGTCTGCCTGCACAGAGATGTCAACTGGTTCAATCTGAAAGGGATACACACATGGAAAACGACGTCTTGTTGGGGCTGATCGCGGCGGGCATGGGGTTCGCGCTGGCGGCCCTGTCGCCGGGGCAGAACATGGCCGCCGTGGCGTCCACCGGTCTCGGGGCAGGGCGGCGTCCGGCCCTCCTCGTCGCGTCTGGAATCGCGACCGGCGCGTTCTTCTGGTCGCTCAGCATGTCCTACGGGCTTGCCCGGCTGTTCGAGGCCTATCCCTGGAGCCTTCGCGTGCTCAGCTATGTCGGGGGCGGCTACCTGCTCTACCTCGCGTGGAAAGCACTCCGCGCGGCCATCCGCGGCGGGGGCGGGGCGATCGCGCCCGGCGAGGACATCGACGGGTTCCGCGCCTGGGGGCACGGGCTGGCGGTCACCGCGACCAATCCGAAGGTGGCTCTGTTCTGGGCCTCCATCGCGACCTTCGTGACCTCGCTTACGACGGTCGATGCGGTTCTCTTCGCCTTTGCCCTGGTGATCGCGCTCGAAGCGATGGTGATCTACGGCGGCTACGCGATCCTGTTCTCGGCAAGCCGCTCGCGGCAGGCCTATAACAGCGCCCAGTCCGCGTTCGAGGCCGGGTTCGGCGTCGTCTTCGGCGTGCTCGGCGTGATCCTGATCACCTGAAAAGACCGCCTCCGCCCGCCGCTGCGGGCGGGGGCCTTTTGCGGCGGGGTTTCCCGGGGTCGGGCAGCGCGCAGGCCAGCCCCTCGGCGGGCCGGTCGCGGATGGGCCTATCCCAAAAGCGCTACCGTCAGGACCGACAGGCCGACGGCGACGAGCTTCCTCGGGCCGAGATGTTCGTGAAAGACCACGGCGGACAGCGCGATGGAGACCGCCCCGGTGAGCGCCGCCCCCGCCAGCATCGCCAGCCCCCGCGTAAGGTTTTTCTGGCGGCCTTCCTCTGCCCGGGTGACGAGCAGGAGCGGGATCGTGAGACCGAGCCCCAGCCCGAGCCACTCCCGCGCGGCGAAGGTTTCGGAAAAGAGCAGCAGGCCGAAGAGGATCGCGAGGCTCGGCCTAGAGACCTTGTAAAGCGGAAAGAACACCGCCGCATCGAGCGATTTCAGCGCCTCGACCTTGAACACCAGCGTCAGCAGATAGGTGCCCGCGCCCGCGCAGGCCAAGACCGAGGCAGCGTGCGCGGGGCGGTGAAACCGCCCGCCAGCGCCGTCGCCGCGACAAGCGCGGTGGCGGAGATCAGCGACGAGACGGTGTTGAGCGCGCGAATGTCGCCGTCGCGCATCGCCACGACCTTGTACAGGAAGGATTCGCCCCCCGCGGCCAGTGCCGACAGGAGGGCGAGCCAGAATCAGGGTTCCGCCATCGCCTTACCCGTGAGCCAGGGCGACACGCCTCGGGGCATCCTTGCGTTGCGCGGCGAAATCGTCGAGAACGCCGAGCAGCGTGTCGATCTCTTCGATGGTGTTGTAGTGCGAAATGCCGATGCGGATGAACCCGTCGGTCGTGGTCTCGAAATCCGGCCCTTCGAGGCCGAGCCGCTCGGACAGCGAGATCGAATAGACGCTGCGGCTCCAGCCGCTCGCGGTCGCGAACAGGCTCGCCCTGAATGAGGAAAGCATCCCCGTCGATCTCGATCCTGTCGCCGGGGCGCGGGTTCGCGACCTCGGCGACGCGGAGGTCGATCCGGGTGGTCTCGGACCAGAGCCGGCCATCGCCGAAGTCGGTGACGGCGTCGGCGCGTCGTGCGACGGCACGCACCAGCACGGGCGCGCCGCCGTCGGCGATGTAGACTGCGTCCCAGCCGATGTTCGGATCGGCGAAGAGCGCACTGAGCGCGGCGGCGAAGGCGCTCATCAGAACGTCGCGTTCAGGCGCACCCGACCGACGGTGTCGCCCGCGCCGCTCGCCACCGCCTCCACGGCCGCGCCGATGAGGGTGTTGTCGGTCGCGACCGTGGTGCAGCGCTTGTTGGTGTCGTCCCAATAGATCTTGGCGCCCACGGTCCAGGCTTGGGAGCCGACCTTGGTGATGTCGAACACGCCGACGAGCGCGGTCTCGACGGGCTCGCCGAGGGCGGCGGCGCCCGCGGCGATGCCGAAGATGGAGCCGACGAGCAGGCCATCGCCGGAGGCGACGGCATAGGGCGCGGTCAGGGTGATGGTGTTGCCGGGCTGGACGTAGGTTTTCATGGGGAGGATCCTCGTGGAAAGACGAAGGGCGGCCCATGAGGACCGCCCGAGTGTCAGGGTTCAGCATGGGGCGCGGGTTACGCGCCCGGGTTCTTGTAAAGGCCACGCCAGTCGATGGCCTTGGCGCCGAAGTCGAGGCGGCACTTGATCTCGACGCCGTCGACGTCGAAGCCGTTGCGGGTCTCGATGTAGGCGCCCTGCTGACCCTCGAGATAGGCGTACTCGATGGTGTCGATCTGGTTCGGGCTGGCCGCCAGATACCAGGCGGTCTCGCTGGCGGCGTCGAGCCGGGGTTCACTGATCGGCGCGAGCGTGCGGATCGACTGCGGCACCACGCTGGACGTCGCGGCGGGCACCAGGTTCTGGGCGACCAGCTGTTCGGCCTTCAGCTCCAGCGAGGCGGGCACGATCAGGAAGGCGGGACGGACGTTCAGCACCGTCTTCTTGTCGAGGCCAGTCTGCTTGGCCATGGCAGCGCGCGCCGCACCCACGCTGCCGACGTCGAGCGCCGCGCCGGTGCCCGCAAGGTTCTTGTGGGTGGCGTGGAACAGCGCGTTGCCATCGGCCATCGCCGGGTTGGCGGTGATGATGCCCCAGACGACGTCCGACTCCAGCTGGGCGATGGAGTTGCCGTACATCGCCGGGATCCGAGTGAAGGCGTCGAGATCGTCGTTGATCAGCGTCTGGCGGGTAATCGCGACCACCCGGCCATAGGTCTTGACCTTGTAGCTCTCCTTGCTCTCCCCGAGCGTACCGCGCTTGAACTCGCCGCTCTCGCCGACTTCCAGCAGCTGCGGGGCCTCACCCAGCTGGACCCGGTGCATGGACTTGAAGTCGGTCGCCAGCACCTGGCGGCAGAACAGCATGAAGGTGCGGGGATAGGCGTCATAGGCCTGCCGCAGCGTCTTGTTGGTGACCGCCGACAGGATCTCGGGGAAGTCCGAGGTCGAGTGCAGCGCGCGGGTCGCCACCTCGTCGCGCGACAGGCCGCGCGTGTTGACCCCGGCATTGCCGAGGCTTTCGCGAGCCAGTTCCAGCAGCGTCATGCCGCGGTACTGGCGCGCGGCGTCCTCCAGCTGGAACAGCGTCGGGCTGTAGCGGTGCAGCAGCGCGTTCGCCACGGCATCGCGGCGGGTGATGCGCTCGTCGCGGCCGCCGAGGGGGACGGAGACATGCGAGAAGGTCCGGGTCTCGTCCGACTTCGCGGCAACCTGATCGAGGATCAGGCGGCGGGACTCGTCGACGCTGACGCCGCGTTTCACCAAATCCTCGGCGAACCCGCGCTCGAGGTTCAGCCGTCCGGCCAGATCGTAGATGGTGGAGACACGGTCGCGCTCGGCCTCGCGGGCGCGGGTGGCGACCGCTTCGGTGTCGGGCG
>DNSZ01000320.1:0-2319 GCA_003500165.1 Paracoccaceae bacterium
GCCGGCATCGGCCCCCGACCCGGCCGCTGGGCATGGCCGATCGCCACCGCACCCTGGCCGCAGGCGACCGTCAGCGGCGCGCCGATCACACTGCCCGGCGCGGCGCTGCCCGATGCGACGCGCGCGCCCAGCAGCTTCAGCCGGGTGCCGTCCGGCGCCGCCGTCCACGCCCCGGGCGCCGGCGAAAGCCCGCGAATATGGGCCGAAACCGCCGCGGCGGGCTGCGTCCAGTCGATCCGCGCCTCGGCCTTGTCGATCTTGCTGGCATAGGTGGCGCCGTCCTCGGGTTGCGGTGCCGGCACCAGCGCGTCGATCCGGCCAAGCGCCGCGACGATCATCGCCGCCCCCATGCCGGCCAGCCGGTCCGCCAGCGCGCCGGCGGTCTCTTCCGCGCCGATCGGCGTGGCGCGCCGCAACAGCACCGGCCCGGTGTCAAGTCCCGCCGCCATCTGCATGATACAGATGCCGGTCTCGGCATCGCCGGCCATGATCGCGCGTTGCACGGGCGCCGCCCCCCGCCAGCGCGGCAGCAGCGAGGCATGGATGTTGAGGCAGCCGCGGGCGGGCGCATCGAGGATCGGCTGCGGCAGGATCAGCCCATAGGCCGCGACGACCGCCACCTCGGCCCCGAGTGCCGCGAAGGCCGCCTGTTCGGCCGGGTCCTTGAGCGTCGCGGGATGGCGCACCGGCANNAGCGCGGGCACGGCAAACCCTGGCGTTCCCATGAAGATCAGCCGCATCGCTCGCCTTCGCCCCTCCGCGAAACAAGAGCGAACCTAGCAGGGCGGCGGCCGCGTCGCCATGCCCGCTGTCAGCCCTGCCAGAACGGGCGAGACGCCTCGCGCCGGGCCTCGGTCCGGGTGACGCCGATATCGGCCAGACGCGCGGGGTCCAATCGCGCCAGCGCGCGGCGCGTGCGCCAGTTGCGGACCCAGCGGCGCAGGCGGCGGCGCCAGCGGCGGGCGGCGGCAGGGCGCGAAAGCGGGATGGCAGGTTGATGCATGACGGATCCTCCTTGAAGCAAGATGGGTGCGTGACGCCGGCACTCTGCCCCATCCCGCAGCGCCGATGCTTCGGTCCTGCCCGAAACGTCCGCGCTTGACCGGGGCGGCCGCACCGGCCAGGCGGGACCGATGAAGGAAGGCCCCGACATCGCACGCCTTGCCGCGCTGATCGGCGACCCGGCCCGCGCCAACATGCTCTCGGCGCTGATCGACGGCCGGGCGCTGACGGCGGGCGAGCTGGCCCATGTCGCCGGGGTGAGCCCGGCCACCGCATCGGGCCATCTGGCCAAGCTCGCCGATGGCGAATTGCTCACGCTGCGGCGCCAGGGCCGGCACCGCTATTTCGCCCTGGCCAGCCCGGAGGTGGCCGAGGCGCTGGAGGCGCTGTCAGGGCTTGCTGCTGCCCAGGGCCATCTGCGCCTGCGGCCGGGGCCGAAGGACGAGGCCCTGCGCGCCGCAAGGGTCTGCTATGACCACATCGCGGGAGCGCGCGGTGTGCAGGTTTTCGACAGCCTGGCGGGGCGCGGCTTCCTGGCCGTGACGCCGGCCGAGATCACGCTGACCGAGGCCGGACAGGCCTCGATGACCGCGTTGGGGATCGATCTGGCGGCACTGCGCGCGGGCCGTCGGCCGCTCTGCCGGGCCTGTCTGGACTGGAGCGAGCGCCGGTCGCATCTGGGCGGGGCGTTGGGTGCTGCGCTGTTGCGCCATGTCGAGGACCGGGGCTGGGCCCGGCGCGAACCGGGCAGCCGGCGCCTGACCTTCACCCGATCGGGCGCGGCGGCCTTCGATGCGGCCTTCGGCTGAGTTTGTGACAGGGACCGACATGCCAGCAGGGGCGCCCACGCCCGAGCCGGGTCAGCGCCGCCGCTTCTCGGCCTTTTTCAGAAGCCTCTCCCGCCTCAGCCGCGACAGCCGGTCGAAATACATCCGCCCCGCCAGATGGTCGATCTGATGCTGGACCGAAGTCGCCCAAAGCCCGTCGAACGCCCGTTCCTCGACCGCGCCATCGGCGTTCATGAACCGCACCGTGACCTCGGCCGGCCGGATGACCGGGGCCCCGACCCCGGGCAGGCAGGGGCTGGCCTCGGTATGGGTGTTTGTGACCCCTGATGCGGCAATGATTTCGGGGTTGGCCATCCGGATCGCCTGGTCGCGCGTCTTCGAGCAATCGACGACCGCAAGCCGCTGCATGACCCCGATCTGGGGCGCGGCAAGGCCCACGCCCTGACCCTGCATCGCCTCCATCGTGTCGATCATGTCGTCCCAGATGGCGCGAATCCCCTCCGTCACCACCGCAACGGTTTCGGCCGGC
>DNSZ01000320.1:2350-14497 GCA_003500165.1 Paracoccaceae bacterium
AGCCACCGCACCCGCACCTTTTCGGGCCGTGTGACGTCGTAGAACTGACCGGGGATCGACAGGCAACCTTCCTCATAGGTGTTCATCGCCTCCGACGCCCAGGTGACGGCGGGGTTGATCAGCACCATCGGCTTTGGCGGCGCATCCTCGGCCTTTTCGCAATCCATCACCAGAAGTCGCCTTGTGACGCCGACCTGGGGTGCGGCCAGCCCGATGCCGGGCGCGTCATACATGGTTTCCAGCAGATCCTCGGCCAGCTTCTCGATCTCCGGGGTCAGCTCGGGGATCGGGTCGCAGACCTTTTTCAGGCGCGGGTCGGGATGGATCAGAACGTCGCGTATCGCCATGCCGGCGATCTAGGCCAAGCCCGTGCGCCCCGCAAGCCGCCCCCTTGCGCCCGCGGCGCGGCGCGGTAAGCGGACGCAACGCGAAAGGAGAGGCCGATGGATTTCGACCGCATCGTCGATCGCCGCAACACCCATTGCATGAAATGGGACATGATGGAGCAACTCCATGGCGTCAGCCCCGATGACGGGCTGTCGATGTGGGTCGCCGACATGGATTTCCCGGCCGCCGACCCGATCCAGCAGGCGCTGCGGGCGATGTGCGAACACGGCATCTATGGCTATTTCGGCGACGACCGCGCCTATCTCGACGCGATCGGCTGGTGGATGGAAACCCGCCATGGCTGGGCGATCGACCCCGCCTGGGTGTTCACCACCCATGGGCTGGTCAACGGTACCGCGCTGTGCGTCGACACCTGGACCCGGCCCGGCGATGCCGTGGTCCTGTTCACCCCGGTCTATCATGCCTTTGCCAAGGTGATCCGTGCGGCGGGCCGGACCGTTGTCGAATGCGAGATGCCGGTCGTGGACGGGCGCCACATCCTCGATTTCGCGGCATGGGACGCGCAGATGACCGGCGCGGAAAAGATGCTGGTGTTCTGTTCGCCGCACAATCCGGGCGGGCGGGTCTGGACCGATGACGAGTTGCATGGCGTCGCGCAATTCGCCGACCGGCACGGGCTGATCCTGGTTTCCGACGAGATTCATCACGACCTGGTCTATCCCGGCCACGCGCACCGGGTGTTTCACCATGCGGTGCCGGGGATCGAGGCGCGCCTGGTGATGATGACGGCGACAACAAAGACCTTCAACATCGCGGGCGCGCATATCGGCAATGTGATCATCCCCGACCCGTCCCTGCGGGCCCAGTTCGGCGCCCGGATGGCGGCGCTGGGGATGTCGCCCAACAGCTTCGGGATGCAGATGGCGACGGCCGCCTACAGCCCCGGCGGCGCGGCCTGGGTCGATGCGCTGATGGCCTATCTCGATGGCAACCGGCGGCTGTTCGACGAGGCGGTGAACGCGATCCCCGGCCTGCAATCGATGAAGCTGGAGGCAACCTATCTGGCCTGGGTCGATTTCGCGGGCACCGGCATGGCGCGCGACGAATTCACCGCCCGGGTCGAACGCGACGCGCGGATCGCCGTCAATCGCGGCCCGACCTTCGGCCAGGGCGGCGAAAGCTGGCTGCGCTTCAACCTGGCCACGCCGCGCGACCGGGTCGCCGAGGCCGCCGAACGGCTGGCCGAGGCGTTCGGCGATCTGCAGTGAACCGCGCCGCGTTGGCGGCGCTGCTGACGCTTGGCGCCCTGCTTGGCCTGGCGGCGGCGTTCTGGCCGCGTTCGGTTCCACTGCCGCCGGACCCGGCCCCGCTTGTCGGGCCGGTTGACCGGATCGTCATCGACAAGGCTGCGCGACGGATGACGCTCTACCGGGACGGGGAGGCGTTGCGCCGCTATGACGTCGCCCTGGGCTTCGCGCCCGCAGGCGACAAGCAAAGCCAGGGCGATGGTCGGACGCCCGAGGGCCGGTTTCGCATCGACCGGCGCAACCCGGACAGCCAGTACCATCTGTCACTGGGTCTCGACTATCCGCAGCCGGCAGACCGCGCGCGCGCGGCGGCGGCCGGGCAGGACCCGGGCGGTGACATCTTCATCCACGGTCAACCCAATGCGCTGCCGGCCGGGACTGTCTTGCCGGGTGACTGGACGGCGGGCTGCATCGCCGTCAGCAATGCCGAGATGGCCGAAATCTGGCAGGTCACGCCGATCGGGACCGAGGTGGTGATCCGGCCGTGAAGGGCGCGGCATACGGGCTTCTTTCCGCCATTTGCGCAACGCGTGACGGCCCGGGGTCACCCAACCGCGGCGACCGGCCCGCGCGGGCCGGTATCGCGACCGCGCGCGCGGTCGCGTCCGCCCGGATCGAGCGTGGCGCGCCGGGGGGCGTGCCGGGTCAAAACGCGGCGGCGACGCGCCCGCTGGCACCCGCTTTTGGCAAACCCATCGCGATCCAAGGCACGCCCAACGCACCGCCCCGACGGCTGGGGGCGTTCCCCGGGGCACTGATCGGCGCCGCGCACCGGCCGCAGGCGTTTTGCCGCACTGTGAACGCGCATCGGCAGGGGCATGTCAGCCCCATGAGCATCTCAAGCCGCCTCGACCATGCCGAGCCGTTTTCGTATCGCCGGGCGGGGCTGCCCGCCTTCGACGAGGCAATGATCTTGCTGGTGATGGACGGCGAATGCGGCCTGTGTTCGGGCGCCGCCCGGCGTATCGCACGGCTCGACCGCGACGACCGCATCCGCATCGCGACCTCCCAATCGACGCTGGGGCGGGGTCTCTTGCGGCATTACGGGCTCGACCCGGACAATCCGGACAGCTGGCTGATGATCGAGGCCGGCCGCGCGTTGCGATCGCTCGACGCGATGATCTGCCTCTTTCCGCGGCTGCATCCGGGGTTCTGGCCGCTGCGCCTGTTGCGCGTCGTGCCGCGCCGGTGGCGCGATGCGATCTATGCGGTGATCGCGCGCAACCGCTATCGCGTGTTCGGCCGTGCGCAACTGTGCGCCATGCCGGACCGGGCGTTGCAGCGCCGCCTGATCGCGTAGCGTATGCCAAAGGGTCAGTAAGCGCTGTCCGCCTCCCGCCCCGCCGCTGCGGTCGGGCTTTCCCACGCGGCTGTTTCGCGCTATCGACAAGCGACGGAGGCCCTGCCCATGAACATCGTCTTTCTGATCGTGCTTGGCGCCGCAGCGGGCTTTATCGCCACCAGGGTGATGAATCTGCAAGCCAGCGTGCCGGTGACGATCGCCATAGGCATCCTGGGCGCGCTGGTCGGAAGCGTGCTGTTGCGCGCGATCCTCGCCATGACCGGGCTACTGGGCGGGCTGATCGGCGCCGTGCTGGGCGCAATGGTGCTGATCTGGCTGTGGGAGCGCTATTCCGGGCGGCGCTGAGCGGTCACCTGCGATGCGCCGCGACCCGGCGCATCACCCGCTTCATCTTGAAGCCAGGGGCCGACACGGCCGACCAGATCAGCCGACCCTGCCACATCGCGAACATGCTCTCGCCGGCATCCACGTCGGGCGATCCGCCCTTGCCCAGACGCATCGCCAGCCCCGTCACCACCGCCCTTTGCCAGGCAGCCGCGCGGGTCTGCAGCGCCGGGTCGCGAAACCCCGAAATCAGCACCAGCATGTCGCGGCCAAGATCGTCGGAGCTTGCCTCGATCGCCTTGAGAAACGCCGCCGCCCCCTTGGCCGACGGCGCGGCGGCGGCGTCGGCCTGTTCGGTCGTCTCCGACAGGTCCTGCCAGCCCGCGGCGAGGGCATCGACGATCATACGCGAACGGCTGCCGTAACGCTGGGCAAGCGAAGGTGCCGACAGACCCGAGGCCTGAGCGACCGAGGCAAAGGAAACCCCGCGGTCGCCGTGTTGGCCCAGCAACCGCCGCACAGCGACGAAGATTTCGGAATCGGGTATGCTGCGGGGCCGAGCCATGGCCTTGACCTAACCCGTGTTCGCAAACGCACAAGGGCGGATCAATCGGCTCGGCGGAACGGCGCCATCGCGGCCCTTGCCAGCGCATCGGCACGTTCGTTTTCGGGATGCCCGGCATGGCCCTTCACCCATTCCCAACGGACCCGGTGGCGCGACGCGGCGGTGTCGAGCCGCTGCCACAGATCGACATTCTTCACCGGCTTCCGCGAGGCGGTTTTCCATCCATTGCGTTTCCAGCCATGGATCCAGCCGGTGATGCCGCCCTTCAGATAGGCGCTGTCGGTGACGATCCGGATCTCCGACGGGCCCCGCAGCGCCTCGAGCGCGGCGATGGCGGCCATCAGCTCCATCCGGTTGTTGGTGGTCTGCGCCTCGCCGCCCGAAAGCGCGCGCTCGCGCAGCACATGGTCGCCGTCGCGCGCCTGCAGCAGCGCGCCCCAGCCGCCGGGACCGGGGTTGCCCGAACAGGCGCCATCGGTGAACGCAACCAGCGTTGTCATGCCGGGATCGCGTCAAGCCCGACATATCCCGGCAGCGCCGCGACGCGCGCGCACCAGCCGGCGATCGCGGGGAACCGCGCCATGTCGAACCCGCCGCGGCTGCCGGCGCTGTGGGTGTAGGCATAAAGCGCGATGTCGGCCACCGATGGGGCGGCGCCACCGAACCAGGGCCTGCCGGACAGGCCGTCCTCCATCACCTGCAGGACCGCATGGCCGGCCTCGAGCAGGTCGGCCATCCGTTCGGGCGTCGCCTCGGCCGCCAGATGCGGATAGCAGCGCAGCGAGGCGCGGACCGCCACCACCGGTTCATGCCGGTTCTGTTCGAAAAACATCCAGGCCAGGCTCCGCGCCTGGTCGAGCGCCGCTTCGGGCACCCAGGCCGTGCCCCGGCCCAGATACCACAGGATCGCGTTCGATTCGGGCAGGACGGTGCCATCGGCCAGATGCAGGGCCGGGGCCTTGCCCATCGGCAGATGGCCCGCCGCCTGCGCCGCCGCCAGTTCGGGCGAGCGGACCTCCACCGCGACATGGGTATAGGGCCGGCCCAAGAGCGCCAGCAGCAGCCGCACCTTGTAGCTGTTGCCCGAAGACGGCATCGAATAGAGCGTGGGGTCGGTCATGGCTGGCCCCGTCTGCGGGTCTGGAGCCGCTGCGGCGATCCCCGGTTCGGGCCGCGCGCCAGCAGGGTGACGAAGGGATCGAGGGTGCCGGCAAGCCCCACCGATTTGCCGCTGGCCAGCAGCCGCGGCCGAAAGCCGGCCCGGCGCAACTGGCCGAACAGTTCGGGCCCGCTTTGATAGGCATAGAACCGCCCCAGCGAATCGCGGCCCTCGCCCGTGCCCGTCTTCATCGCCAGATACAGCGTGCCGCCGGGCCGCAGCGCCCGCGCGATGCGGCGCAGATGCGCCGGGAAGGCCGCGCGCGGGGCATGCAGCAGGCTGAAGGATGCCCAGACGCCGTCATAGGCCGCGGCCGCCTCCAGATCGTCAAAGCCCGCCAGCCGGGCGCCGACCCCGGGCTGGGATGCGGCGCGGGCGACCATTTCGGGGCTCGCGTCCCAGGCTTCGACCCGGGCGCCCCGTGCCGCCATCGCGCCGGCAAACAGGCCCGGCCCGCAACCAAGGTCGAGCACCCGCGCCCCGTTCGGCAGGCAGCCCATGAACCGATCGAGGTCCGGCAGCGCGTCGGGCGGCAGGCCCAGAGCGGCATAATCCGCCGCCCGCTCGCCATAGGCCGCAAGGGTCCGGGCATCCGCGGTCATCGGATCAGCCAGACCGACAGGCAGGCCACCACGATGGCGGTCAGCAGCAGCCGCAGCCGCATCCACCATTCGGGCGCCAGCCCCTGGCGCCAGAACGCCCAGTCGATTGCCAGCAGCCCCAGAAACCCCAGAATCAGGCTGCGCGAGGCCGGCCCTGGCCCGCCGCCCACGGTGAAGAACACCCACAGCGCCGGAATCACCGACAGGACATAGCCGGTCGCGGCGGTGCGGCCGGTGGCCCTGGTGGCAAAGCCCCACAGCACGCCCGACATGAAGGACAGGATCACCGCACCGTAGAAGACCTGCACATAGGGCCCGCGGAACCGGTTGCCGACGGTCGCCGAGGTCCACTCCGCCAGGGTCGGGCTGTAAAGCGTCAGCACCCCCCAGATGAAAGGCAAGAGCCCGGCGAGCCCGAGCCACAGCGCGGCGCGCGGGATCGGCGTCATGCCGGGCGTTCGACGGCAAGCCGCGCCGCCAGCGCCACGAACACCGCCGCAAAGGCGCGGCCGAGCCAGCGCATGACAGCGGCGTTGCCCAGCAGCAGGTCGCGGGCGGCCGCCGCGAAGGCACCGTAAAGGACAAAGACGCCAAAGGTCATCGCCATGAAGACGGCGCCAAGCCCGATCATCTCGGCCGTCGCGCTGGCCGGGTTGCCCGACAGGAAGGGCGGCAGAAGCGCAAGGAAGAAGATCGACAGCTTGGGGTTCAACAGGTTCAGCACCGTGCCGCGCCAGGCGATCCGCCAGGCCGGGTCGCGGGCGCGGTCGGGGGCGACCGACAGCGCGCCGCCCGCCCGCGCCGCCTGCCAGGCGAGCCACAGCAGATAGGCGACACCGGCGAATTTCAGCGTCTGGAACAGCACCGCGCTGGTGTGCAGCACCGCCGCCAGCCCCAGCGTGGCGGCCGCCAGATGCGGCACGATCCCCAGCGTGCAGCCGAACGCCGCCGCAATGGCGGGCCCGCGCCCCTGCCCCAGCCCGATGGCCAGCGTGTAGATCACGCCGGTGCCCGGCGCGATGACGACCACAAAAGCGGTGAGCAGGAATTGAAGCGTCATGGCAAGGCTCCGCGCGGCATCCGGGTCGGACCCGACGCTAGCCGCCATGGCCGGTCTTGGGAAGCGGGGTTTCGGTGCCCCGCAGGCAGGGTTGGCAAGCCGTGCCCGCCCACCAGGCCGACAGCGCGGGGAAACGCGCCAGCATGTCCCACCCTTCGGGCACCTGGACGAACGCCGCGATCATCGGCGCCAGGTGGCAGTCCGCCCGGGTGATCGCGCCCGACAACACGGCGCCATCGGCCGCAAGCGCCTCGAGCGCGGCCAGAATTCGGGACGCCTCGGCCAGTCCGGCGCGGGCGGTCTGGTCGCAGGACGGCTCGCCGAATGCCGGACGGAAGACGCGATGCGCATAGACCTGCCGCACCAGCGGCCAATACAGGTAGGAATCGCACAGGCCGATCACCTGAACCATCCGCGCCAGCACTTGGGGTTGCAAGGGGCTGAGCGCTGGCCCGGGGAAGGCCGCGTCGACATAGGCGGTGATCGCGGCGGTTTCATAGAGCGCGAACCCGCCATGGGTCAGGACCGGCACGCGGCCGAAGGGATGCACGGCCCGCGCACGCGTCGGATCGGCAAACGGATCGACCTCGCACCAGTCGAAATCGACGCGCTTTTCCAGAAGCGCGATCCGCGCGGCACGGCTGTAGACGCTGTGGCAATAGCCGGTCAGGGTGACCCGGGCGGCGGTCAAGCCGGTTCGCGGACGATTCTGGGCACGCGAAACGCGATCCGCTCCTGCGCCGTCTCGACCAGCTCGACGGTCAGGTCGAAACGCTCGGCGAAGGCCGCCTTGACCTCCTCGACCAGCAGTTCGGGCGCGCTGGCGCCCGCCGTCAGCCCGACCGCTGCCGCGCCTTCCAGCGCACGCCAGTCGATATCGGCGGCCCGCCCGATCAGCTGCGCATAGCGGCAGCCGGCCTTTTCGCCGACCTCCACCAGCCTGAGCGAATTCGACGAATTCGGCGCCCCGATCACCAGCAGCGCGTCGATCTTCGGCGCGATCGCCTTGACCGCGGCCTGCCGGTTGGTGGTCGCATAACAGATGTCTTCCTTGTGCGGGCCCTCGATCGACGGGAACCGCGCCTCGAGCGCGGCGACCACATCGGCGGTGTCGTCCACCGACAGGGTGGTCTGGGTGACATAGGCGAGCTTCCCGGGGTCGCGCACCTGCAGCCCGGCCACATCCGCGGCGGTTTCGACCAGCAGCACCTCGCCCGGCGGCAACTGGCCCATCGTGCCGACGGTTTCGGGATGGCCCGCATGGCCGATCATCACGATCTGCAGGCCGTTTTCATTGTGCCGGGCGGTTTCGATGTGAACCTTGGTGACCAGCGGGCAGGTCGCATCGACCGCCAGCATGTTGCGGCGGGCGGCCTCCTCCGGCACCGATTTCGGCACCCCATGGGCGGAAAACACCACCGGGCGGTCGACCGGGCATTCGTCAAGCTCCTCGACGAACACCGCGCCCTTTTCCCGCAGCCCGTCGACGACGAACTTGTTGTGGACAATCTCGTGGCGGACATAGACCGGCGGGCCGAATTTCGCGAGCGCCATCTCGACGATCTTGATGGCGCGGTCGACACCCGCGCAAAAGCCGCGCGGCGCGGCAAGATACAGCGTCAGGGGGGGCTTGGGCATGGCATCCTCCTTTGGCGCAAGGCTAGCGGCTGCGCCGCCCCGGGTCCAGCGGGCCGCGGTCAGTCGACCGCGTCGCCTTGCCGCTGGCTGGCGCGATCCTCGCGCGGGGGGCGCCCGATCACCTCGCGCAGATCGTCGAGTTCGATGAAATTGTCGGCCTGGCGGCGCAGATCGTCGGCGATCATCGGCGGCTGGCTGCGGATCGTGGACACGACCGACACCCGCACGCCCTGGCGCTGCAGCGATTCGACCAGCGAGCGGAAATCGCCATCGCCGGAAAACAGCACGATATGGTCGACCCGCGGCGCCAGCTCCATCGCGTCGACAGCGAGCTCGATATCCATGTTGCCCTTGACCTTGCGCCGGCCCATCGAGTCGGTGAACTCCTTGGCGGGCTTGGTGACCATGGCAAAGCCGTTATAGGCCAGCCAGTCGACCAGCGGCCGGATCGGCGAATACTCCTCGTTCTCCAGCAGGGCGGTGTAGTAGAACGCCCGCAACAGCTTGCCCCGGCGCATGAATTCGGCGCGCAGCAGCTTGTAGTCGATGTCGAATTCCAGCGCCCGGGCAGCCGAATACAGGTTGGCCCCGTCGATGAACAGCGCCAGCCGCTCGTCCTTGTAGAACATGCAAATGCCCTTTCCCAATCGCGCGGGCCGACAGGCCGGCCCGCCGCGCCTGCACCCTATAAGATGCGTGGCGCGCCGCAAGGGCGGCCACCGGCGCGCGTCAGTTCAACAGGAAGCTGTAGACCGCAAAGCCGATGATCGCGGCATAGCCGAGCGGATAGATCCACTTGATCACCCAGTTGTCGATGCGCCGCGCAAGCGCTTCGTGGCCGTCGATCTCAAGCCGCCGAAGCGCCACGTTGACGACGATCACCGCCCCGGTGACGAGGAACATCCATTGCAGGATGAAATCGAGGAAGGTGGTGTAGCCAAGCCTTGGAAGACTGTCGGAGATGGCGAAGTTGAACGCGAC
Source organism: Paracoccaceae bacterium (assembly GCA_003500165.1). Lineage (GTDB taxonomy): Bacteria > Pseudomonadota > Alphaproteobacteria > Rhodobacterales > Rhodobacteraceae > UBA10424. The sequence continues at coordinate 11,638 of DNSZ01000320.1, forward strand.
GAAGACCAGCAGATTCGCCCCCGCGATCTCGATCCGGCGCTGATACTGCTCGAGAAAGAAGGTCGCCCAGGCAACCACGATCAGAACCAGAAGCGGCAGAAAAAGACGCAGGGCATAGTATTCGATGTGCCGGCGGCCTTCGAAGCGCAGCGCGACCTGCGAGCTTTCCTGCCCGGTAAGCCCGGGCTCGACGCTGGCGATCAGACGCGGGTTTTCCAGGATCCACTCCTCCTCGCCCAGCAGGTCGCCAAATCCCCAAAGCTCTTCCATCGGTGTCAGTTCGATGAACGTGTCCGGGACCACGGACCTGACCTCGTAGAAAAAGACCTGATGGTCGAAGGGGTAACGGCGGAAGTTGAAATAGGGCGCCTGCAGCTTGACCGAAGACCGCTCGGCATAGAACGCGTCGCCATCGGCCTCGACCGTCACCAGGGCGGTCTGGACCCAGCGCCTTTCCTGCTGGTTCTGAACGACGAAGATCGGCGCCGGTGTGGGGATCGCCTCGGCCATGGCGTAGAATTCTTCGGGCGCCATGACCTTGACAGGGTCGCCGTATTCGTCGGCATCGAAGGCAAGCGCCGGGTCGTTCCAGCGCATGCGGATGGTCGCCACGGCGCCGAAATTCTCGGATTTCTGGTCGACAAAGGTGATCTGGTCGATCTCGATCCCGACCGCGACCTGCAGCGGCATCCGCTCGGACAGGGCCGCGGCCGCACCGGCGCCGGTCTGGGCCAGCGCAGAAGCCCCGAGCGCCAGCCAGAGGGCCAGAACCCAAAGCGCCGCCGTCCGAACAGCGTTTCCCATCCGCAGGCCCTCCGTTAACCTTCGAAACGCTAGCGGCGCCAGGGCGATCTGTAAACCAATCTGCCGCTGGACGGCCCCGGGCGCCCGGCCTATAAGCCCGGCCCATGCGATACGGTCCGGACAGCTTGCGAATTATCCGCCCGGCGGCCTGACCCACGGGGCCGCCGGGAAATCCCATTCGCCCGTTCCGCCGACCTGACCGAAGGACGCCCCAAATGGCCGCCGATACCACCGAGACGCGCGATTACCGCGACACCCTGTTCCTGCCCGCAACCGATTTTCCGATGCGCGCCGGCCTGCCGAAACGCGAACCCGGCTGGCTGGACCGCTGGGAACGGATCGGCATCTACGACCGGCTGCGCGAGAGGGCCGCCGGGCGCGAGCCCTTCATCCTGCATGACGGGCCGCCTTACGCGAACGGGCATCTGCATATCGGCCACGCGCTGAACAAGATCCTGAAGGACATGGTGGTGCGCAGCCAGCAGATGATGGGCCGCGACGCGCGCTACATCCCGGGCTGGGATTGCCACGGCCTGCCGATCGAATGGAAGATCGAGGAGCAGTACCGCGCCAAGGGCCGGAACAAGGACGAGGTGCCGGTGGTCGAGCTGCGCCAGGAATGCCGCCGCTTTGCCGAGCACTGGATCGAGGTGCAGCGCGACGAGTTCAAGCGGCTGGGGGCCACGGGTGCCTGGGACCGGCCTTACCTGACCATGGATTATCACGCCGAACGGGTGATCGCCGAGGAGTTCCAGAAATTCCTGATGACCGGCACGCTTTATCGGGGCTCGAAACCGGTGATGTGGTCGCCGGTCGAAAGGACTGCCCTGGCCGAGGCCGAGGTAGAATATCACGAGCGGCAAACCGACGCGATCTGGGTGCCGTTCAAAGTCCTTTGCGGGTATGTTACTGGCACATATAGCAATAATATGGTTTCTGCCGGTGATGCCGCCGAGAGAAACCGTTTGCATCGTCAGGAATTGGAAAACGCCCATATTGTGATCTGGACAACCACGCCCTGGACCATCCCGCAAAACCGGGCGATCTGCTACTGGCCGGGTATCGACTATGGCCTTTACGAAGTGATCGATACGCCCGAGGAATGTTGGGCGCAAAAGGGTGAAACCTACATCATTGCGAAAAACCGGGCCGAGGACGCGTTTGCCGCGATGCGGCTCACGCCGTCGATGTATCGCTTTGTGCGCGACGTCTACGCAGATGAGCTTGAAAAACTGACATGCGCGCATCCGCTGCGCGGTGCTGCGGGCGCGGACGGGGAATGGGATTTCGATGTGCGGCTCCTGGAGGGCCTCCACGTGACCGACGATGCGGGCACGGGGTTTGTTCATACAGCCCCCTCCCATGGCGATGACGACTATGCCGTGGGGATCAGAAATGGTCTGAAAATGACCCACAATATCTTGGATGACAGTTCATTCCGCGCGGACCTTCCGTTCTTTGGCGGTGAGCGGATCATCCAAGACAATGGCAAACCCGGCGGCGCCAACAAGGCCGTGATCGACAAGCTGGTAGAGGTCGGGGCGCTGCTCGCGCGCCGTCGCATGACAATCTCGGACGCCCATAGCTGGCGCTCTAAGGCGCCGGTCATCCGGCTCAACCGACCGCAATGGTTTGCCGCCATCGACCGGACGGTGGGCGACGGGCAGGACGCCTACGGCCAGACGATCCGGCAACGGGCGCTGACCAGCATCGACAGCCTGGTGCAATGGACGCCGCAAACCGGCCGCAACCGGCTTTACGCGATGATCAACACGCGCCCGGACTGGGTGCTGTCGCGCCAGCGCGCCTGGGGCGTGCCGCTGACCTGTTTCGTGCGGCGCGGTGCGGCGCCCGACGACCCGGACTTCCTGCTGAAGGACGAAGCCGTGAACGCCCGCATTCTGGCCGCCTTCGAGGCCGAAGGCGCCGATGCCTGGTATGCGCCGGGCGCCAAGGCGCGGTTCCTGGGCAATGAATACGACCCGGAGGATTACGAACAGGTGTTCGATATCCTCGATGTGTGGTTCGATTCGGGCTCCACCCATGCTTTCGTGCT
>DNSZ01000094.1 GCA_003500165.1 Paracoccaceae bacterium
CATGTCATCCTCCGATGCGTTTGATTGCCTTCTTGATCTCCGCCGCGCCGGGCAGCTGCCCGGCGGGCGCGAGTTCGCGGGCAAGGCGATAGGCCCGTTCCATGACGCGAAGATTTGACTTCTTCGCGCCAATCTCTGCCAGCAGCGCCGGGGCTTCCGCATCCTTGAACGGGTAGGTCCCGGCCACCGCCTCGCAATCCGCCCGACTGGGCGGGGCGATTGTCTCGTCAATCAGAAGCCGATCCTTGTTGCGCAGGAATTCCTCAGTTTCGGCTCTGGTCCGGTCGCAAAAGACCGAGTTGCCGACGAACAACACCCCCGGCGTATGTGGCGCGCGGCCTTCGATCCGCGCCGCCATCCGCTCGCGTTCCCAGGAGTCCCAGATGCCGCGCAACATCGACACGAGTTCGCCCTTGGCGAATTGGGCTTCGTCAATGATCAATACCGACGGCGTTGCGGGGCCGCCGAAAGCCGGATAGATCAGGTTGGACATTGCGGCTTCTGTCCAGCGGTATGCGGTCGCGAGATCGGGCGGCGTCCGGCCACAGAGTTCCTCGGCGAATGCCCGGGGCGACTTGCCGGAAAGCGCATTCAGCACAATATATTTGACCGAAATGCCAAAGCGCGCCGCGTCGGTTTCGAGCCGGTGCTCGAAATAGTAGGTCTTGCCGATACCGCGGCCCCCGGTCAGCCATCCCATGCCGCCGGTCCGGGCGATCAGCTTCACGGAACCGGCGAGCGTCAAGGAAACCGACGTTTCGACAAAGGGAGGCCGGGCGGGTTCGGAAGGATGCAGTTTTGTCACTATAGACATGGTGATGGGGACCTTTCGCTGGGGTGTCATGCGCCGCCCTCCGAAGCGTCATCGCGTTCGATATACGCGCGCATATCGGCCAGCAGGGTTTCGCGGTCGGCGTCGGATTGGCCATGGCGCGCATCGGCAAGCGCGGCGGCATCGGCGGCCGCCCCGCCCTTGACGATTGCACACGGCTCAACCCCGGCGGCGGGTGACAGACCAACCGCATCGGCCAGCGCCGCCATACCATCGACACGGGGACGCTTCGCGTTGATGTGCCGAACCGCTTCGCGGGCCAGCTTGTTGCGCCGGGCGGACTCCTTCGCCCCCTCTCCATCGACCATGTCAAAGGCCCTGTCCGGGGCGGCCCAGCACAGGAATTGGCCATCTTTTCCGACCCACACGCGGTTTGCGCCGCTGCGCAGGGGAATGCGCACCTCCACCGCGTCCGCGACCGTGGCCGCGAGTTCGTCATGATAGAAGCGCTGGCCGTTGACCTGGATCACACCCTGGCGAAGGGCGCGCATCTCGCGCTTGCAGATCAGCGCGTCGAATGCGTCGGCGTCGCAGCGTGTCGGCTGCCAGCCCTTCCGGATATGGTCTTCGAGGGCCTCGCACGGGGAACGGCCGTCAAGCGCGGGCATGGGGAGATTGTTGGCGATTTCGACCGCCCGCTGTATGTGCCGGGCGATCTCGGCCTCGGTGCCGACGAAGGGCGCGGGCGGCTTGCCATGCGTCTGTGTCTTCTTTCGCATCCGGTCGCCGCCGATAAAGCCTTGGCCACCGGACAAAACCTCTTTCAGCTTCAGGAAGAAGCGTTCGATCTCGCCCTTGGCGGGGCCGTTGTAGGGCTTGGCGTGGACCGTCCGGCCGCGCTCTTTCAACATAGCGCCAATATCAGGCCACACTTCGTCGAACGCCCGGCCAAGCGCCGCGAATTCCCCGCCGTTGTCGAGATAGAGGATGCGCGGCATCCCGGCATCGCAAAGCAGATGGTGGAAGGAGTCCACCACGTCTTCCTTCCGGACATGCCCCGCCCCCGTGTGGATGAGCACCGGCGTCGCCCAGACATAGCGTGTGCAGGCGTCCTGCCAGGCGATCACCTTGACCCGCACCACCGCGCCCTTGTCGGTCTGGAACGCCACATCGCAGTTCCAGACGTCGCTGAAAACAACCTCCATCGGCGTCGCGGGTGGCGTTCGCGCGGTGCGCGGCGCGCGGCGATCATGGTATCGGCTGGCGTCGAGATTGAATTCCCGGACGGGGATCAGGTCGCGGCATCGCTGCGCCCATCGCCCATCGAGCTTGCAGAGGCGGCGAAGCTCGGCCGCGCTCAGCTTCGATCCTGCGGCGCGGGACAGACGTTCAAGTTTCGAGGAACAGATGAATGCGATCATGCGGGCACTGTAATGGGTCCGGATCGTCAGACCTTCGGCCTCTTTCTCGATCTCCCGTGCGATGGTGCCCACCGTCGCGGCGTCCAGATCGATCCCCTTGTCATAGGCGCGCGAGATCGTAACGCGGGGCTGCCCCGCATTGCTCGGCCGCTGCGGGATAAGCCCGGCACCGCCCGCTTCCTCGGCAGCCCGAACCCACGCGTAAAGCGTCCGTTGATGGACGCGCTTCGCCTTACCCCGAAACAGATGCGTCTGCGCGGCGATGCGCGCGACGGCCGCAGCCCGCGCGGGCGTTCCCTTGTCTGGCGCTTCCGTCAACACCTGCTGGACCAGGTGGCGCCGAAAGGCAAGGGTATCCCGCTGCCAGTCTGTCAGGGGTTCCGCCGGGGCCTTTGCCATGGCCGGAACGGGAAGGCGCGCGCGGCAGATGTCGGGCAGACTGTCCGCCAGTATCTCCCATCGCAGGCCACCTTTTCCGCCCCGGCCCGGCACGTGCCGCACCGCCAGAAGGTGCCCCTTCCAGGGCTTGCCAGCTGCGGCCTTTGCGCAAACGCGGCGCGCTACCCGGGGTTCCTTTATTCCGGCCGCCGCAGCGAAGTCCGCCAGCGATATCCAGTCCGCGTCAGGCATCGTCGCCTCGCGACGCCGCCGCGACCCGGGCCGCAACTTTGCTTGCGGTGGGGCCGGTCCACCGCCCCGAAAGCGCGGAATGCACATGACGGCGGTCAAGACCCTGTTCCCGGCAGAACGCTGTCAGGCTCGTTCCCTGGCGAACGAAGCCGGCCCTTACCTCTTGAATAGAAGCCGACTCCTTGTTACTCATCGGGTAGAGCCTTCAGTATCAGAACGTGGGTTGCACGATATGTGCAACTCCTGCACGGGTCAAGACGAAAATGACACAGGATACCAATCGCGCAGTTATCGCCATCGACATGCTCAAGAAGCGGTTCGGAGTGTCGAGCGATGCCGATCTCGCGCGCTCACTGAAGGTGAGCCACAGCGCCATCGTTTCCTGGCGCAAGAAAGGCGCGGTTCCGGATCGCTACCTTACCGCCGGCCCGGGCAACGTGAGCTACAGCTTCACCACCGCGCCGATGCTCTGGAATGACGAAGAGCAACACGCCCTGCCGCTCGCTCTGGCGCGGCTGTTCCGCGATCATGGCGACAAATATGCAAGCTTCGAGAAGTTTGCCATCGGGCAGCCGCTGATCTCGACGTCGCTATGGATGTATCTGGCGGAAGCTGTCCGCGAACTGCGGGAACACTGCGACCGGACCGGCGACCATCCACGTATGGCAATGTTGATCGTTGCCCGCGACACCATCGGAAAGCCCGCCGCGCACCCGCCCTTCGTCCAGGTCAGCGTGACCCGTGGTGGCGCCGAAGAATAGCGGCTTCAAGAGCCGTTGAAGGCCCGGTAACGGAGCCCGCAATCGCGGTCCGCAATCGTTCCCGGGCCATGGAAAATCAATGGCTTGACGCTTGCCCGCTCGCGCGCGATTGCGGCACACCGGAAAAGCCGGTTAGCCCAGCAATATCAAGCTATTGCGCCCGTCCCGTTGCGAAACGGTATCGCGCAGCCGTTTAGAAACCGAATTTCCCGCGTCAGCAAGGCACGCCCGCGGCCGCTACCCCTGCCCGGTGCCCGAGCCAGACGGAGACCCGGTCACCTGAACCGCGGGGGCGTTCCGCCCCCCTCGGGCGCACCCAGCCCGACCCCCCGGTCGCAGTTCATCGCGCTTCATCCCGCATGGTCGCAGTTGAAGAATGCTAATGGCCATTGCCGAATGCTAGTACACAATACACCGGGCATGGCAGGGGCGGTGA
>DNSZ01000143.1 GCA_003500165.1 Paracoccaceae bacterium
CACTCAGGCAGGGGCTGTCGCGCGCCATCGCCGACAGCCCCTGCCTGAGTGTCGCGGCGCTGAACGGCACGCTGGCGGGCGGCGCCTTTGGCATGGCGCTGGCCGCCGATCTGCGGGTCGCGGCGGAGCATGCCAGGTTCTTCTACCCGGTGATGAAGCTCGGCTTTCTGCCGCAACCCTCCGATCCCGGGCGGCTCGAGGCGCTGGTCGGGCCGGCCCGTGCCCGGCTGCTGCTGCTCGGTGCGGCGAAATGGGACGCGGCCGAGGCGCTTGCTTTCGGTCTGGTCGACCGGGTGGTCGCGGCCGCCGATCTGGCGGATGCGGTTACCGAGCTGACCGCCGCCGCGGCCGATGGCCGGCCCGAAATCCTGGCCGGCATCAAGGCTCTTCTGGGGCGTCGATCTCTCGCATGACAGCCGCGGTATCGGCGCCCAGCGCCGGTGCCGGCCGGTCGGTCTGCAACGGGGCCGTGGCAAAGCGGATCGGCGCGCGCAGGCCCGGCACGCCGCCGGGGTTGATCCGCAGCCCGCGATGGATCGCCTGCGGGTCCGCCAGCGCCTCGCCCATATCGTTGATCGGGCCCGCGGGGACGCCGTTGCGCAGGCAGGCGGCCAGCAATTCGTCGCGCGCCCAGCCGGCAATCGCCGGGCCCATCGCGGCGTCGAGCGCGGCGCGGTTCTCGACCCGGGCGGGGTTGGTGGCAAAGCGCGGGTCCCGGGCCAGCGCGGATTGCCCCAGGAGATCGCAAAGCCGTTCGAACTGGCCGTCATTGCCCACCGCGATGATGGCCCAGCCATCGGCGCAGGACACCGCCTGATAGGGCGCGATCGAGGGATGGGCATTGCCCAGCCGGCGCGGCGCCACCCCGGTCGCAAGATAGCCCATCGCCTGGTTGGCCATGCCCGCCACAGCGACATCGAACAGCGCCATGTCGATCCATTCGCCCTGGCCGGTGCGCGCGCGCCGGTGCAGCGCGGCAAGGATCGCGGTGGTCGCATAGACGCCGGTCAGGATATCGGTGATCGCCACGCCGACCTTTTGCGGCGGGCCGTCGGCGGCGCCGGTCACCGACATCAGCCCCGACATGGCCTGGACGATAAAGTCGTATCCCGGCTGCGTGGCGCGCGGCCCGTCCTGGCCGAAACCGGTGATCGAACAATAGATCAGCCCGGGATTGCTCGCCGACAGGCTGGCATGGTCGAGGCCATACCTGGCCAGCCCGCCGGCCTTGAAGTTCTCGATCACGATATCCGCCCGCGCCGCCAGCGCGCGCGCCGCCGCGCGGTCGGCCGGGTCGCGGAAATCCAGCACGACCGAGCGTTTGCCGCGATTGGTGGCGTGGAAATAGGCCGCCGACCGGTCGCCCGCGCGGGCGATGAAGGGCGGCCCCCATTGCCTGGTGTCGTCGCCGCCGGGCGCCTCGACCTTGATCACCTCGGCGCCCAGATCGGCCAGCGTCTGGCCCGCCCAGGGGCCGGCCAGGATGCGCGCCAGCTCCACCACCCGCAGGCCGGCAAGCGGGCCGGCCATGGCGCTATTCGCCCAGTTCGGCGTCGATCAGCGCGGCAAGATCGCCGTACCGCATGTTCGAATGCCTGGCGCCGTTCACGATCAGAGTCGGCGTGCTGTCCACCGCATCGGCATCGACCTGGGTCTGGAATGCCTCGACCAGCGCCAGCGCCGCGTCGCGATCCTGCAGACAGACATCGAGCGCCGCGCGCTCGAGCCCGGCCGCGACCCCGATCTGCGTCAGCGCCTCGGCCACGGCGGCGGCGTCGCCGGCGCCCATCCAGTCGCGCTGGCGGTCATAGATCATGTCGACGATGCCGAAATACCTGTCCGGGCCGCCGCAGCGCGCCACCAGCCCGGCCCACAGGCCGTATTTGTCGAAATAGACCTCGCGGTGGATGAACCGCACCTTGCCGGTGTCGATGTAGTCGGCCTGCAGCTGGGGTTTCACCCGGTCGTAGAAACTGGCGCAATGCGAGCAGGTGAAGGAGGCATATTCGATCACCTCCACCGGCGCGTCGGGGTCGCCCAGCGCCATGTCGCCCAGCGCCATCTGGGCGCTGGCGCGATGCGGGCCAAGCCACAGGGCAGCGCCGGCGGCGGCCATGGCAAGCAGGGTCTGGCGACGGTTCATGGCGGGTCCTTTCAGGGTCGGGGTCGGTCTTCGGGTCACGGGCGGGGGCGGGTCAGCACATGCCCCCCCAGCTCTTCAAGCGCGGCGCGCAGGCCGGGGTCCTGCACCGGGGCGGCGGTGCGGCGCGCCTGTTCGCGGGTCTTCGTATCGGGCTCGGCGGCGGGTGCGGCTTCGGGCTGCCAGGGCGCGGCCGCTTCGGCGAGGCCGGGCGCGCCGGTCTGGACGATCCGGATCCGGGTGATCGCGGCATAGCCATAGGCGGCGTTGACGCGGGCGATCAACCGCGCCGATTCGGCCTGCAGGCGCGGCGCGTCGGCGCCCCGCGCGGCCAGCGTCAGCGTCGCGCCCAGCCCGTCGCGGGCGCCATAGCCGATCCGGACCGGCCGGGCGAGGCGGGCGAAATCGGGCCCGGCGATCGCGTCCCATCGGGTCAGCAGCCGGGCGACGGCAAAGCCGCGCTTGCCGGTCGCCTGCGCCAACCGCGGGGCGATCAGCCCGCCCGCCTGGGCGAAGCCACGGCCGCGCCGGCGAGCCCTGCTTGGGGGGGTGTCCGTCATCGCCGTGCGGTCTACACTGGGCCGGCGGGGGCGCGCCAGCCCCATCGGCGGCCAGACGGGATCACAAAGATGCCAGAACCCAATCTTGGTGCGGCGCTGCTTGACTGGTACGATGACCATGCCCGCGACCTGCCCTGGCGGGTCGGGCCGGCGGCGCGCGCGGCGGGCATCGTGCCCGACCCCTATCGGGTCTGGCTGTCCGAGGTGATGTTGCAGCAGACGACCGTGGCCACGGTGACGCGCTACTATGTCCGGTTCACCGCGCTGTGGCCGCGGCTGGCCGATCTGGCCGCCGCGCCCGAGGCTGCGGTGATGGCCGAATGGGCCGGGCTGGGCTACTATTCGCGGGCGCGCAATCTGATCGCCTGCGCACGCGCCGTGATGGCCCGGCATGGCGGTGTGTTTCCCGACACGGCGGCGGAATTGCGGCGCCTGCCGGGGATCGGCCCCTATACCGCGGCGGCGATCGCGGCGATTGCCTTTGACCGGGCCGAGGCGGTGGTCGACGGCAATGTCGAACGGGTGATGGCGCGGCTTTTCGCGGTGCCCGACCCGCTGCCGGCCGCGAAGCCCGCGCTCTGCGCCCATGCCGACCGGCTGACGCCCCGGCGGCGGCCCGGCGACCATGCCCAGGCGCTGATGGATCTGGGCGCCACGATCTGCACGCCGAAAAGCCCGGCCTGCGGCATCTGTCCGCTGGCGCCGGCCTGCGCCGCGCGGGCCGTCGGCATCGCCGCCGAATTGCCGCGCAAGGCGCCGAAACCGCCAAAGCCCGTGCGTCACGGCGTCGCCTATGTCGGGCGCCGGGCGGATGGCGCGCTGCTGGTCGAAAGGCGGCCCGACCGCGGCCTGTTGGGCGGCATGCTGGGCTGGCCGGGCTGCGACTGGCGCGGCGCGCCCGCCGACCCGCCGGCCGAAGGCGCCTGGCGCGACGCGGGCGCCGAGGTGCGCCACAGCTTCACCCATTTTCACTTGCGCCTGCGGGTGATGGTTGCCGACCTGCCGGCCCGGACGCGGCCCGCGCGCGGGTTTTTCGAGCCCGCCCACAGCTTTCGCCCCGGCGCCCTGCCCATCGCGATGCGCAAGGCCTGGGATGTGGCGCGCGGCCAGTTCGCCGCAACGCTGCCCGATTGAGCGGCCGCGCACCCCGGCCTATGCTGCAGGCATGAGCGCCCCCGCCGCCCCCCCGGACCCCACACCGCGTGCCGCCGCCAGCAGCGGCAGGAACAGAAGCGAAATCCAGAACGGCAGCGCGGCGGCGGCACGCGGTGTGGGGTCCGGGGGGGCGGCGGGGGCGCTCATGCCTGCAGCATAGGCCGGGGTGCGCGGCCGCTCAATCGGGCAGCGTTGCGGCGAACTGGCCGCGCGCCACATCCCAGGCCTTGCGCATCGCGGTGGGCAGGGCGCCGGGGCGAAAGCTGTCGGCGGGCTCGAAAAACCCGCGCGCGGGCCGCGTCCGGGC
>DNSZ01000144.1 GCA_003500165.1 Paracoccaceae bacterium
TGGAGATCAACCTGCAGCATGGCGACCCGGTCGCGCTGGCCGACCAGATCTTCTTCTTCAAACGGCTGATCCGCGAGGCCGCGCTGCGCCATGACTGCTTTGCCACCTTCATGGCCAAGCCGATCGAGGAAGAGCCGGGCTCGGCCATGCATATCCACCATTCGGTGATCGACCGGGTGAGCGGGCGCAACATCTTCGCCGCCGAAGACGGCTCGGAGACGCCGCAATTCGCCCATTTCATCGGCGGGCTGCAGGCGCATCTGCCGTCGGTGATCGCGGTGCTGGCGCCCTATGTGAACAGCTATCGGCGCTATGTCCCGGACTTCGCTGCGCCGATCAATCTGGAATGGGGCCGCGACAACCGGACGACGGGCATCCGGGTCCCGGTGTCCGACCCGGCGGCGCGGCGGGCCGAAAACCGGCTCGCCGGGATGGATTGCAACCCCTATCTGGGCATCGCGGCCAGCCTCGCCTGCGGCTATCTGGGCCTGGTCGAGGGCCGCGAGCCCGGGCCCGAATGCACGGGCGACGCCTATTCCGAGGATGAGGCGATCCCAAGGGGGCTCGCCGACGCGCTTGACCTGTTCCGCGCGGCCGAGCCGATGCGGGCCGTCCTGGGGCGGCAATTCTGCGATGTTTACCACGCCGTCAAATCGACGGAAAACACCGGCTTTCTGCAGGTGATCAGCCCGTGGGAACGCGAGCATCTGCTGCTCAATGTCTGATACCGGGCCGCAACGGGACAAACCCCTTGCGCTTTGCTATCAGTCTGCGGCGGGTGGCCCGCCGGCCGGGGCGCTGGCGCCGTTGCGCCAGATGAACCAGATGTTGCGCGCATAGATGAACAGCGGCATCCCCTGGCCCAGGATGAACACCGGATCGCGGCGCCAGACCGCATAGGCAAACAACAGCGCGCCGCCGGCAAAGGACAGATACCAGAACAGCGGCGGCACCACCGATGCCCGCGCGCGCTCCGAGGCGATCCACTGCACCAGCATGCGAGCCGAAAACAGACCCTGCGCGGCGAAGCCGGTGACCAGCCAGGTGATCTCGGTCGGGCTCATGGCGGCGAAATAGGCGGCGAATTCGTCGATCATCCGCGCCTCACCTCCTCGACCGGTGTGTTGCGGCTGCGCCGGATCAACCAGGCAACGCCGCGCAAATCGGACCAGCCATCCAGCGCGCGCCGCCAGTTGGTGTATTTGGACAGCCCATGCGCGCGCACCCGGTCGTTGACCGGCGCATAGGCAGCCGTCTTGCCCTGGGCCTGGAACAGCGCCGGCAGATAGCGGTGCTGGCCATGGAAGAACGGCAGGTTGAGATAGGTCTCGCGGTCGAACACCTTGATCCCGCAGCCGGTATCGGGGCAGTCATCGCCCAGATACCAGCGCCGGATCCGGTTCGCGGCACGCGAGGCGAGGCGTTTCGAGGCGCTGTCGGCGCGGGCGGCACGCACCCCGCCCACCAGCTGCGGCCCGGCCGGGTCAAAGCGCGCGGCCAGGCCGGCCAGATCGGCGGGATCGTTCTGGCCGTCGCCATCCAGGGTGCCGATCACCGGAAAGCGCGCGGCCAGGACACCGCTGCGCACCGCCGCACTTTGCCCGGCATTGCGGGCGTGACACAGCAGCCGCACGCGGCAATCGGCGGCCATCGCCGCGCGCACCTCGTCGGCGGTGCCATCCGACGACCGGTCATCGACCACGATCACCTCGCCCAGCAAGTCGGCCGGCACCGCGGCCAGCACCTCGGCGAGCAGCGCCCCGATATTTCCCGCCTCCTCGAAGGCCGGGATGACCACGGACATCTTGATATCTGGCGGCATTCCCGACCCTTCGCGACTGCCAAGCGCCTAGCATGCCGGTTGCGGGGTGTCACCTGTCAGGCGCCGCGCCGCCCGCAAACGCGTTCGGCCGGTCATAGCGGCAGGGGTCTTCCTGCATTTCCAGGTGCAGCCGATCGCCTTCAAAGGGATGCGCCAGCGCCAGCGCCTCGTCGAATGCGATGCCCAGGCCGGGGCCGGCGGGCAGGGCCACGAACCCGTCCGCGACCGCGATGGTCCCGCCGATCAGCGCGCGGTGAAACGGCGTGTCGATCGTTTCCACCATCAAGAGGTTCGGGCAGGTCGCCGCGACATGGCAGTTCGCCGCCCACTCCACCGGACCGGCATAGAGATGCGGCGCGATCTGGGCGCCGAACGCCTCGGCCAGGGTGGCGATCTTCTTGGTCTGCCAGATGCCGCCCGCCCGACCCGTGGCCGGCTGGACGATCCCGGCCGCGCCCGCCCGCAACAGCGCGGCGAATTCGGCCAGCGTCGTCAGACGCTCCCCCGCCGCGACCGGGATGCGCACGGCCCGGGCGACGCGGGCCATCGCGGCCGGATCGTCGGGCGGCACCGGCTCTTCGAACCACAGCGGATCGTAGGGTTCCAGCCGACGGCCCAGCCGGATCGCGCCATCGGCCGTGAACTGGCCGTGGGTGCCGAACAGCATGTCGGCGCGGTCGCCGATCGCGGCGCGGATGTCCCGGCAGAACGCCTCGGACAGGGCAAGATCGGTCATCGCCGGCTGATGGCCGCCGCGGATCGTGTAGGGCCCGGCGGGGTCGAACTTCACCGCTGTCCAGCCCTCGGCCACGCGGGCGGCCGCCGCCGCGGACTGCGCCGCGGGATCGGTCCAGAACGCGGCTGCACTGTCGCCAGGGCCGGGATAAAGATAGGTGTAGGCGCGCAGCCGGTCGTCGACCGCACCGCCGATCAGCGCATGCACCGGCCGGTCGAGCGCCTTGCCCAGAATGTCCCAGCAGGCGATTTCGAGCCCCGAAAACGCCCCCATCACGGTCGGGTCGGGCCGCCCGGTAAAGCCGCTGGCATAGACCCGGCGGAACATCCGTTCGACCCCGGCGGGGTTGTGCCCCGCCATGTGCCGCGCGAACACGTCGTCGATCACGGCCCGCATGGCAGCGGGGCCGACCGCGGCGGCATAGACCTCGCCATAGCCCGCGATGCCGCAGGCGGTGGTCAGCTTGACCACGATCCAATAGCGCCCGCCCCAGCCCGGCGCGGGCGGGGCGATCACAATGGTTTCGAGCGCGTCAAGCCGCATCTGCGCCCATCACGATGACATTGCGCCGCACCAGCCCCGCCTTCGATGCCGCGATGGCGTCGTTGATCCGTTCGAGCGGATAGCGCCCCGAAATCAGCTCGTGCAGCTTCAGCCGCCCGCGCGCATGCCAGTCGAGCAGCGCCGGGATGTCGCGCTTGAGCACCGTGTCGCCCATCAGCGAGCCGACCATGCCCTGACCGGCGGCGGCAAAGATCACGGGCTCATAGCGGGCCATGGCGCCCGAGGCCGGCATCCCCGTCATCACCATGGTCCCGCCCGGCGCCAGATAGCGCGGCGCGGCCTCGTAGGCGGGGATCGCGCCGACGGTGACAAAGACGAAATCGGCGCCGCGCCCGCCGGTCAGCTGGCGGACGGCGCGATGCGGCTTGGCGTCGGTCGCCAGCACCCCGTCGGTGGCGCCAAAGGTTTCGGCGTCGGCGAGCTTGGCCTCCGACAGGTCGATCGCCACGATCCGCCGGGCGCCCGCGATCGCGGCGGCCTGGATCACGTTCAGCCCGACACCCCCGGCGCCGATCACGACCACATTGGCCCCGGGCCAGACCCGGGCGGTGTTCATCACCGCGCCGAAACCGGTGATCACGCCGCAGGCCAGCAGGCAGGCGGCCTCGGCGTCGAGGCTCTCGGGGATCGGCGCGACCTGGCTGTGATGCACGGTCACCGCCTCGGCAAAGGCGGCGGTCTTCAGCCCCTGCGCGACCGGCTGGCCATCGGCGTCCGACAACGGGCCCTCGGGCGCGCTGTGGCCCTCGCAGCGGACCGGATGGCCGCCCGCACAGGACGGACAGGCGCCGCAGGACCGGATCAGCGTGACGATGACCGGGTCGCCGGGGCGATAGGCGGTGATGCCGGGACCGACGGCCGCAACACGGCCCGCTGCCTCGTGGCCGTAGACCGCCGGCAACGGCCCGCCCCAGGCACCCTCGGCAAAGGAAATGTCGGAATGGCAGATCGCCACCGCGTCGATGTCGACCTGCAGCTCGCCCGGGCCGGGCGCGGCCAGCCGAAGCGTCTGGATGTCGAGCGCGGCGCCGAATTCCCGACAGACCGCCGCACGGATGTCTCGCATGATGTTCTCCCGGCTTGACGCCGCGCAGCCCAGCCGATGGCCCGGGCGGGGTCAAGCCGGATCGCGACAAAACGCGGCCGCCGCGCGGCGCGTTGACAGGGCGCGGGCCACGCCGCATGACGCCCGCGATCAATGGAGGTGCCGATGCCCGACCCCTGCATCATCTGTGTGGCGATCACCGGTTCGGTGCCGCAGAAATCCGACAACCCGGCGGTGCCGATCACCATCGCCGAACAGGTCGAGGCAGCCCAGGCCAGCTTCGAGGCGGGCGCCAGCCTGTTGCATGCGCATGTTCGCCGGCCCGATGGCACACCCTGTTCGGACCCCGAACTGTTCGCCGAACTCCAGGCCCAGGTGACCCGGCATTGCCCCGGCATGATCGTGCAGTTCTCCACCGGCGGCCGGTCGGGGGCCGGGGCCGAACGCGGCGGCATGCTGGGGCTGAAACCCGACATGGCCTCGCTGGCCGTCGGGTCGAACAACTTTCCCAGCCGGGTCTATGAAAACCCGCCCGATCTGGTCGATTGGCTGGCCGCGGAAATGCAGGCCCATGGCGTGAAGCCCGAGATCGAGGCGTTCGACCTGTCGCATATCTTTCAGGCGGTGAAGATGCAGCAGGATGGCCGGCTGACCGGGCCGCTGCATGTGCAGTTCGTCATGGGGGTGAAGAACGCCATGCCGGTCGACCGCGCCGTCTTCGACTTCTACGTCGCCACCCTGCGCCGGCTGGCCCCGGATGCCACCTGGTGCGGGGCCGGGATCGGCGCCGGTCAGGCGCTGCTCAACGAATGGTCGATCGCGGCGGGCGGCCACACCCGCACCGGGCTCGAGGACAATATCCGCCTTGACCGGCACCGGCTGGCACCGTCGAACGCCGCGCTGGTGGCGCGCACGGCGGAGATTTGCGCCCGGCACGGCCGCCGTCCGGCCAGCGCGGCCGAAGCACGCCGCATTCTGGGCCTTGCCGCGCCGTCCACCCGCCTAGCCGGCGACGCGCAACTGCGCTAGGTCACCGGGACAAGCCTTGCGAGGGGGATGCCGAATGCCGCTGCACAAAGCTGCCCTGATTGCCGGCGCGCTGGCGCTGATGGCGACCATGGCCGGGGCGGTCGAAACCCGGGTGATGGTTGCCGGCGACGATAGCCTGACCGGAACGCTGCGCGACAGCTCCCGCGCGATTGGGGCGCTGGAAGGCGGCAATGAGGACGGCACCGATCGCAGCGCCCCACTGACCCCCGACGATGTCGTCGCCCTGGCTGCGGCCGACTACCGCCGGCTGCTGGCAACGCTTTACAATGCGGGCTATTTCGCGCCGGTGATCTCGATCCGGATCAACGGGCGCGAGGTCGCCGATATCGGCCCGTTCGACCGGATCACCCGCATCGACACGCTGGTCTACGATGTCCGCACCGGTCCGGCCTTCAGTTTCGGCACGGTCGCGATCGGCCCGCTGGCGCCGGGCGACAGCCTGCCCGAGGACGTGGCACAAGGCCAGCCTGCGCGCGTCAGCGCGCTGGAGGGCGCGGTGTCGGGCGCGCTGCGCGGCTGGCGCGCGCGGGCCCATCCGAAACCGCGCGTCACCGACGAACGCGTTGCCGCCGACAACAGCGCTGCCACATTGTCGGCGACCTACCGGATCGAACCGGGCCGAACCGCGACCTTTGGCCGGATCGGCGTGACCGGGGCGAACACCGTTCGCGAAAGCCGCGTGCTGCAGATCGCCGGCATTCGATCGGGCAAGCCGTTCGACCCCGAAGTCCTGGCCGAGGCGCAGCGGCGCCTGCGCCAGGCCGGGGCGTTCAGCGGTATCGCGATCACCGAAGCCGACAGCATCGGGCCCGATGGCGCGCTCGACCTCAATATCAACGTGACCGAGGCCAAGCCGCGGCGGATCGGTTTCGGCGGTGACTACTCCACCACCGACGGGCTGACGGTGACCGCGTTCTGGCTGCATCGCAACATGCGCAACGCCGCCGAAAGGCTGCGCTTTGGCGCCACGATCGAGAATATCGGCGTCAGCAGTGGCGGGACGAACTACAAGTTTTCCGGGCGCTACACCCGGCCGGCCACCTTTACCGAAGACACCGATGCCAGCATCGGCTTTGGCGCCGAAAGCCTGGACCAGGACACCTATCAATCCGATCGGGCGTTTTTCGAACTGGGCGTCGATCGCTACATCGACGAGAAACTCGATGCGAGCCTGTTCCTGAACTACAGCTATTCGGATGCAAAAGACGCCTTCGGCAAGCGCATCTTCAACGTGCTCGCGCTGCGGGCGCGGCTGCGCTATGACGGGCGGGACGATCCTGGCGCGGCGACCCGTGGCCTTTATGCCGAAGGTCGCGTGGCGCCGTTCTACAGCTTTGGCGAAAGCGTGACCGGCGCGCGGATGCTCTTTGACGGGCGCGGCTATCGCAGCCTGGGCGACCGGCTGGTGCTGGCCGGCCGCGCCCAGCTTGGCTCGATCGTCGGGGCCAAGATCGACCAGGTGCCGCCCGAATATCTGTTCTATGCCGGCGGCGGCGGATCGATCCGCGGCTTCTCCTACGATTCGATCAGCGTGACGCTGCCCGATGGCAAGCAGACCGGCGGTCTGAGCCTGGCGGTGTTCTCGGCCGAGGCGCGCTACAGCTTCACCGACACGATCGGCGCGGTGGCGTTCTACGACTACGGGTCGGTTGGCACGGATAGCTGGATACAATCGGGCGACGAATGGTATGGCGGCGCGGGCATCGGCGCGCGCTACACCACGCCGATCGGGCCGCTGCGGGTCGACATCGCGACCCCGGTCCAGGGCGGCAAGTCGGGCAGCATCGAGCTTTATATCGGTATCGGGGAGGCGTTCTGATGGTCCGTCACCTTTGGGCCGCGCTGGCCGTTCTGCTCTGCGGCCTCGGCGCGCCGGTTCTCGCCCAGCAAGCGGCCGAAGAGGACGATGCGGGCTTTCTGGCACGGCAGTTGCAGAACGTGCTGTCGGGCGAAGGTCGCGAGGTTCGCATCGAGGGCTTCGAAGGGGCGCTCAGCGCGACCGCGCGGATCGGGCGCATCACATTCGCCGACCGCGCCGGGGTGTGGCTGGTCGTCGAGGATGCGACGATGAACTGGAACCGGGCCGCCCTGCTGCGCGGCGCGGTCTCGGTCAACCAGTTGACGGCACAGCGGATCACCCTGTCGCGGCTGCCCGAACCGGATCCGGCGGCGCCGCCCGATGCCGGCACCCAGGGTTTTGCCTTGCCCGAGCTTCCGGTCGCGGTGGAGATCGGCCGCATCGACGTTCGCCGCGTCGAACTGGCCGAGCCGGTCGTCGGCATGGCCGCCGATCTCGCGCTGACCGGGCAGCTGGCGCTGCTCGATGGCACCGCGCTGGTGCGGCTCAGGGCCGAGCGGCTCGATGGTCCGGACGGGCTGATCTCGGTCGCGGCCGATCTCGACCCGGGCAACGATCTGCTGGCGCTGGAAATCGTCGCCCGCGAACAGGCCGGCGGTCTGGTCGCCAGCCTGGCCGGTATCCCCGGTGCCCCGGCGCTTGACCTTACGGTGACCAGCGACGGCCCGCTTTCGGATTTCGCCGCCGATATCGCGCTTGATGTCGATGGTACCGAATTGCTGGCGGGGCGGGCAACGATCACCCGCGAAGCCGTCAACATTGCGCCGGCCGGCCAGCCGGTCGCGGCGGCGCCGGGCCCCCAGCCCTGGCGGATCACCGCCGATGTCGGCGGCGATCTCGGTCCGCTGCTCGGCGACGACATCCGCCCGTTCTTTGGCGATCGCGCCGATCTGCGGCTCGATGCGCTGCGCCGGCCCGATGGCGCGCTCGATCTCGACCTGTTCACCCTGCGGACCCGGGTGCTTTACCTCGACGCTTTGGGCGGACTTGGCGCGGATGGCTTTCCCGACAGGCTGCTGGTCCGCGGCTTGCTGCGCGATCTGCGCGGCGGGCCGGTGCTTCTGCCGGTGGCGGGCGCGGCGCCGCTGCGCCTCGACGGCGCCCTGCTGCGCGGCGAATATGACGCCGCCGCCGGGGATGGCTGGCAGGCGGTTCTCAATCTCGACGGGCTCGACCAGGCGGAACGGGCCCTGGGCGAATTGCGGCTGCGCGCCTCGGGCACGCTGACCCGTGGCGACGGGCCCGAGGGAATCGGCGCGCTGGCAGGCACGATCGCGGCCACCGCGCGCGGGATCGCCACCGGCGATGCCGCGCTCGACGCGGCGCTCGGCGGGTCCTTGTCGGTGCAGGGCGGGCTTGGCTGGTCGGAAGGCGCGCCGCTGCAATTCGTCGATCTGACGCTCGATGGCGCGGATTTTCGGGTGATCCTCGATGGCGATCTGGCCGAGCCGGGCGCAGGCGGCCGTTTCACCGGCAGCCTGCAGGCCCGGGCCAGCGATCTGGCACGGTTTTCGGCGCTGGCGGGGCGCGATCTGGGCGGCGCGCTGGGCGCGCGCGCGGCCGGACGGGTCGACATCCTGGGCGGCGGCTTCGACCTTGACCTGTCGGCATCGGCGCGGCGTCTGCAAACCGGCGATCCCGGGCTCGACCGTCTGCTGGGCGGGGCCGTGGCGTTCAGCGGCAAGGCCCGGCGCGATGCCACGGGCCTGACGCTTGACGATGTCGCGCTCGACGCCGGCGGGATTTCGGCCGAGGGCCGCGCGGCCCTGTCGGGTCCCGGCCAGGCCCTGGTGGGCGAGGGCGCGGCAACGTTGCGGATTGCCGATCTTTCCGGGCTGTCGGGCCTGGGCGGGCGACCGCTTGGTGGCGCGGTTCAGGCAAGCCTCGAAGGGCGCGCAGCCTTCGATCTGTCGACATTCGACGTCGAGGCGGCGATCGACGGCAGCGATCTTCGCATTGGGGACCCCGCGCTCGACCGGATTGCCGGCGGCCCCCTGACGGCCCGGCTTTCGGCCGCCCGCACCGCCGAGGCGATCGCATTGCGCCGCTTCGAACTGACCGCGCGCGGGCTGACCGCTGAGGCGTCGGGCGAGGCCGCTGGCACGCTCGACAATCTGGCGTTGAACGGGACCGCGACCGCGCGGATCGCCGACCTGTCCGGCCTGTCGGGTCTTCTCGGCCGGTCTCTGGCCGGCGCGGTCGACGCCCGGCTCGCGGGCGCGGCGACGCTCGACCTCGTCCGGTTTGACCCCGCCGTGACCCTGGCCGGCGCGCCCTTGGCGCTCGACGCCCAGCTGGTGACCGCAGGGCTGTCCACGGGCGATGCGGGTTTCGATGCGGTGATCGGCGGCAGCGGCCGGATCACCGTCGCGGCGGAACGCCGGGACGAGGTGCTGCATCTCGATACCTTCGCGGTCGATCTGGCAGGCTTGTCGGCCAATGCCAGCGGCACCGTCGCGGGCCCGGCCGAGACGGCCGAGCTTCAGGGCACCGCGCGCGTCGCCATGTCCGACCTGTCGGCCCTCAACGCGCTGACCGGGCGCAACCTGGCGGGCAGCCTCGCGGCGACCGCAAGCGGCAGCGTTGCCCTGAATGCGCAGCGCTTCGATGTGCAGGCCAGCGCCGACATCCGCGCGCTGCGCACCGGCATCGCGCCGGTCGACCGGATCGCCGGCGGCGATGGCCGGTTGCGACTCGACGCCACGCGCCAGGACGCGGCGATCGAATTGCGGGCGCTGTCGCTCGACCTGCCGGGGGCCAGCCTGCAGGCCTCGGGCACGTTATCGGGCGCGGGCGGAACCATCGCGCTTGACGCCCGGCTGGCCAATCTGGGCACCTTCGTGCCGGAATTGCCGGGGGCGGTCACGGCCAGCGGTACGATCGGTCAGCGCGCCGATGGCACGCTCGACATCGACCTTGCCGGGCGCGGCCCGGGCGGGATCGCGACAGAGCTGAGCGGCAGCTACGATCTGGCCGGAAACCGGGCCGATCTGCGCGCCACCGGGGCAGCGACGCTGGCGCTGGCCAATGTCGCGGTCGATCCGCGGTCGATCGCCTTGCGCGGGCCGCTGCGCTTTGACCTTCGGCTTGCCGGTCAGCCGGCCATCGACAGCCTTTCGGGCAGCGTCACCATCCAAGGGGGAACGGCCGTGATCCCGGCCATCCCGATGCGCCTTGAGGCGATCACGGCGACACTTCGCCTCGATCGCGGGACCCTGTCGGTGGAGGCCGGCAGCCGGATCGCCGCGGGCGGCCGCATCGCCGTGAATGGCACCATCCGGCTCGATCCGGCGGCCGGCATTCCGGGCAACATCACGGCGACGCTGCAGGGCGCGACGCTGCGCGAACGCGGGCTTTACGAGGCGCTGCTGTCGGGCACGGTCGGGATGGACGGCCGGCTGGCCGGCGGCGCGATCATTGCCGGGCGCATCACCATCGACCGGGCCGAGTTGACGGTCGCACCGCCCCCGCCGGGCGGCGGTGCCATCGCCGAAATCGTCCACCGGAACGAAACCGCGGCCGAGCGGACGACCCGTCGCCGGGCCGGATTGATCGCCGACGATCCGGGCGACGGCAGCGGGGCTGGCGGCGCGCGCAGCGGCGGTGTCGCCTATCCGCTCGATGTCACGATCAGCGCGCCGGCGCGGATCTTCGTGCGCGGCCGCGGCCTTGACGCCGAACTGGGCGGTTCGATCCAGATCCGCGGCACCACCGCGGCGCCGTCGCCAACCGGATCGTTCCAGTTGATCCGCGGTCGGCTGAACCTGCTGGCCAAGCGGCTGAACCTGCGCGAGGCGCGGGTGACCCTGCTGGGCGATCTCGACCCCGACATCTATGTCCTGGCACAGTCCGAAAGCGACAATGGCGTGACGGTCTTCATCCGCATCGCGGGATCGGCCACCGAACCCAGGGTCGACTTCTATTCGGACCCCGACCTGCCCGAGGACGAGGTGCTGGCCGAGCTTTTCTTCGGCACGCCGGTCAGCGAATTGTCGGCCCTGCAGGTTGCCCAGCTGGCGGCCGCGATCAACGAATTGTCCGGGCGCGGCGGCGACGGGATCCTGAACCGGCTGCGCGAGGCGACCGGGGTCGACGACATCGACATCGAAACCGATTCGGACGGCACCGTCACCGCACGGGCCGGCAAATACGTGTCCGAGAACGTCTACACCTCGCTCGGGGTGACCGGCGAGGGCACCACCGAATTGCAACTGAACCTGGAAGTGGCGCCGGGCATCGTTGCGCGCGGCTCGGTCACGTCGGATTCCGAAAGCTCCATCGGCGTCTTCTTCGAACGCGACTACTGATCGCGACCGGCGATGCTGGTGGCCGTCGCGATCAGACCGATTCGAACGCCAGCGCGATGCCCTGGCCGCCGCCGATGCACATGGTCACCAGCGCCCGACCGCCGCCAAGCCGGTCGAGCTCGTAAAGCGCCTTCACGGCCAGGATCGCGCCGGTTGCGCCGATCGGGTGGCCCAGCGCGATCGCCCCGCCATTGGGGTTGACCCGGGCGGGATCGAAGCCCAGCGCACGCGACACCGCCAGCGCCTGCGCCGCGAAGGCCTCGTTCGATTCGATCACGTCGAAGCTGTCCGCCGACAGCCCGGTGCGTTCCATCAACGCGGTCACCGCGGGGATCGGCCCGATCCCCATGATGTCGGGGCGCACACCGGCCAGCGCATAGCCCAGCACGCGCGCCCGCGGTTTCAGGCCCGCCGCGCCGGCAGCATCGGCGCGNNGTTCCATCCTTCTGGAAGGCCGGACGCAGCCCGGCCAGCGCCTCGGCGGTCGTTGCCTTGGGGTGTTCGTCGGTGTCGAACTGCCGCGTCTCGCGCCTGTGCTTCACCTCGATCGGCGCGATCTGGGCGGCAAACCGGCCTTCGGCGATGGCCCGCGCCGCCCGGGTCTGGCTTGTCAGCGCAAACGCGTCCTGATCGGTCCGGTCGATGCCGTGTTCGGCGGCGACGTTTTCGGCCGTGATCCCCATATGCCCGGTGCCGAACGGGCAGTTGAGCGCGCCCAGCATCATGTCGCGGGCGCCGGTATCGCCCATCTTCTGGCCCCAGCGGGCGGCCGGCAGGATATGGGGCGAGCGGCTCATGCTTTCGGCACCGCCGGCCAGCGCAAAATGCGCATCGCCCAGCATCAGCGACTGGATCGCCGAGACGATCGCCTGGGCGCCCGAACCGCACAGCCGGTTGACGTTCATCGCCGGCGTGGTGTCGGGGATGCCGGCCTCGATCGCGGCCACGCGCGACAGATACATGTCGCGCGGTTCGGTGTTGATCACATGGCCGAACACGACCTGGCCGATCGCCTCGGGCGCGACGCCCGACCGCGCCATGGCGGCGCGGGCGACATGGGCTCCCAGCACTGTCGGCGGCACCGCCGCAAGGCTGCCGCCAAAGGTGCCGATGGCGGTGCGGGCGCCGTCGAGGATGACGATATCGGGGTCGGACATGGCTGGAACTCCGGGCTGGGCAGGCGCGCGGCGCCGCAAGATCGCCCGCCTTGTTGGCGATCGGCCCGGATGCGTCAAGGGGCCGCCCGCCGGCCCGGCGCTGCGTCCGTCAGGCCGGGGCGTGGCGGGGGGCGGACTGGCGCGATACGCCATGCTCATGGCGCTTTGGTATCAGGCGCGCATCTCGACCTCGGTCTCGGCCTCGATCAGATCGGACAGGTCTTCCTTCAGCAACGCGTCGTCGCGGCGATTATCCAGAAACTGCGCGGCGAGGGCGGCCTCGAGCTCGGCATTGAGGTCGCGCGACCGGCGCACATAGGCCTCGTTGTCGGTCACCGGCACGCCGGGTTTCCACAGCCGGGCCAGCTCCTGCAGCATGTAACGGTCGAGCCGGAAGAAGGCGCGGACACGGTCATGCGCCTCTTCTTCGGGCACGCCCATATGCTGCATCACATAGCGCGCCGCGCGCAGCGAGGAATCGAAGTTTTCGCGCACGATGTCGTTGGCGCCCGCGCGAAAAAGCTCATAGACATTCACCCGATCCTTGGCGCGGGCGACGATATGCAGGTCGGGCCGCTCGCGCCGTGCATATTCCGCCAGCTTCACCGCGGCCGCCGGATCGTCGAGCGCGATCACCAGCACCTCGGCCTTGGCGAGGCCCGCCGCATGCAGCACCTCGGGCCGGGTCGGATCGCCGAAGAACCCCTTATAGCCAAAGCGGCGCATCAACTCGATCGCCTTGATGTCGTGGTCGAGCACCGTGGTGCGATACCCGCTCGCGCCGATCATCCGGTTGACCACCTGTCCGAAGCGGCCGATGCCGGCGACGATGATCGGGCCATGCTCGTCGATCTCGTCGGGGCTGTTCGGCCGGGTGTCGTCGCGCAGATATTTGACGATGATGTCCCAGGCGATGAACAGCAGCGGCGTGATCAGCATCGAGATCGCGACCGAGATCAGCAGGAAATCCGCCAGCCATTCGGGCAAGACCGCCTGGACGGCCATGAAGCTGACCAGCACGAAGCCGAATTCGCCGGCCTGGGCGAGGCCCAGCGTGAACAGCCAGCGGTCGCGCCCGCGCATCCGGAACAGCACGGCCAGCGCGAACAGCACGCAAAGCTTGATCCAGGTCACGGCAAGCGTCAGCACCACGATCGAGAACGCGTTCTCGAACAGGAGCGCAAAGTCGATCCCGGCACCGACCGAGATAAAGAAAAGACCCAGCAACATGCCCTTGAACGGCTCGATATTCGATTCGAGCTCGTGGCGGAATTCCGACCCCGCCAGCACCACCCCGGCCAGGAACGCCCCCAGCGCGGGCGACAGCCCCACCTGCGTCATCAGCACCGCGATGCCGATGACGATCAGCAAGGCGACCGCGGTGAACATCTCGCGCAGCCGGGTCCGCGCCACATAGTGAAACAGCGGACGCGACAGATAATGGCCGGCCAGGATCACCCCCACGATCGCCCCCAGGGTGATCAGCGTGACCGCCCAGCCCGGCAGCCCCGCGATCAGCGACGGCGCGTGATCCGCGCCATGGCTGGCGGCGTCCGCGGCAAACGCCTGGGAAGCGACCTCGGGCGTGGCCAGCAGCGGCGCGAAGGCAAGGATCGGGATGACCGCGATATCCTGGGTCAGCAGGACCGAAAAGCAGTTGCGGCCGCCCTGGGTGTGCATCAGCCCCTTTTCATGCAGCGTTTGCAGCACGATCGCGGTCGAGGACAGGGCAAAGACCAGACCGATCGCCAGGCTGATCTGCCAGGAATGGCCGATCATCAGCCCGCCCGCCGCGATCAGCAATGTCGACAGGATGATCTGCAGCCCGCCCAAGCCGAAAAGCTGGTGGCGCATCTCCCACAGGGTGCGCGGCTCAAGCTCCAGACCGACGATGAAAAGCAGCATGACGACGCCGAATTCGGCAAAATGCCGAAGCTCTTCGACTTCCGAGCCGACAAGGCCCAGAACCGGGCCGATCACGATCCCGGCGATCAGGTAGCCCAGCACCGAGCCCATGCCAAGCCGGGTGGCCAGCGGCACCGCGATCACCGCGGCCGCAAGAAAGATCGTCGCGTCGAGCAGAAGACCTTCCATCGGCGTCCTTTCCCCCCCAAGCGTGAAGTCCCGCCCGCGAAACATGCGGCGGAAACCGCCGCCGGATCAAGCGCTCCGGCAGGACACGGCACCCGGTCCGGGACCGGGACGCCGGGGCGCACGCCCCGGCGGGCGCCCGGCGTGCGCCGGGCGCCCCTGACCATGGCGCAATGGTTCGAACTCATTGCACTTTGGTGCAGGAAACATAGACGGGCCGATCATGATCACGGCGATCCGCTGGCCCAGCGCCAAGCCCATGCCGAGCGGCCAGCGATACGGCCATCACCGCGGCGACAAGAGCGTTGGCAGGGTCGCGAAGACGACCTGTCACCGGAGAGCCTTGCCACAGCCGCGAGTCCCATCCGCGGCACATGCGGCGGAAACCGCCACCGGATCAAACGCTCCGGCAGGACAAAGCGCCCGGTTCTGGGCCGGGGCGCCGGGGCGCGCGCCCCGGCGGGCGCCCGGCGCGCGCCGGGCGCCTCAGACCAGCTCGGTCACAATGCAGGCATCGCCGTGCAAGGTCCGATGGACCGGGCATCTGTCGGCAATTTCCAGAAGCCGCGCCCGCTGAGCTTCGCTCAGCGCCTCCCCATCGAGGCGGATGCGCCGGACGAAGCGGTCGATTTTCGCCAGGCCCGCGCCATCCGCGCAATCCCTTGCGTGCACCTTGTCATGCATCACATCGACCGCGACATGGTCGAGCGGCCATTGCTTGCGCCGGGCATACATGCGGATCGTCATCGACGTGCACGCCCCCAGACCCGCGGCCAGCAACTGGTACGGGGTCAGCCCCCGATCGGTCCCGCCATAGGCTGCCGGCTCGTCGGCCAGGACATGATGGCGCGGCCCTGCCATCACATCCTGCAGGAACCCCTCGGGATCGGCCTCGGTCACGCGGGTGATGCCCTCGGGCGCGCCGGGCGGCGGGGCGGGCGGCGTCAGTTCGAGATAGCGCGCCGCCCAGGCCGCGATCACCCCGGCGACATATTCGGCATCGGCCGGCCGGGTGATCAGGTGATCGGCATCGTCGAGCGTGACGAAGCTCTTGGGGTGCCGCGCGGCCAGAAAGATGGCGGTGGCGTTCTCGATCCCCACCACCATGTCGCGGGGGCCGTGCATCACCAGAAGCGCCTTTTTCAGCTCGGCAATGGCGGGCTTCAGCTCGTCCGAGCAGACATCCTCGACAAAGGCGCGCCCGATGCGGATCGGCCGGCCGCCCAGATCGACCTCGGCCGTGCCCTCCACGGCGATTTTGCCGATCGACGCGCCGAAACTGTTGGTGACATGGCCGGGGTCGAAGGGCGCACCGATGGTGACCACGGCCTTTGCCGAAGGGATGCCGGCCGCCGCCCGCAGCACTGCCGCCCCGCCCAGCGAATGGCCGATCAGCAGATCGGGCGCCATGTCCCGCTTGGCCAGCGCCTTGGCCGCCCGTTCGATATCCTCGATGTTGCTCGAAAAGGTGGTGTTGGCGAANNGTTGCGGGCCATCCGGCAGGTCGAGCCGGGCGGCCAGCGCATGGCCGCCATGGCCGGTGAAGGTGAAGCGTTGCGTGGGCATCGCGCCGATCTCCCAGCGGTTGACAAGGCGCTCAGGCTGGTCGACGGCCGCGCCATGCGCAAGCCGCGCGGCGGCGCCCACACGGGATGGTGACGAGGATGCGATATCTGGCGATCGGCGCCGCGATCCCGGTTTTTGCGCTTCTGTTGGCGGGGTTTCTGGGTTTCCTTCACCCTGCGGGCGACAGCCTGGCATTGCTCCGGCTGCCGCTTACCGCGCTGGCGGCCATCGCGGTTCTGGTCCTGCGACGGCCGCGCAGGTTGCGCGCCGGCGGCGCGGCACTGACCGGCCTTTCGGTTGCAAGCCTGGCGATTGCGCATTGCCCGGGCGCCCCCGGCCCGATCACCGTTTATCAGCGCAATCTTTGGTTCGCCAACCCGGACCTTGCCGCGATCGCCGCCGAAATCCGGCACCGCGATCCCGACATCGTGCTTCTGCAAGAGGTCTCCGATCACACCGTCGGGCTTCTCGACACGTTGCGCGCCGATTGGCCGGCGCAGACCTTCTGCCGGTTTTCGGGCTGGAGCGGGATCGCCGTTCTGTCGCGCCACCCGATGATCGCGGGCAGCGCGCAATGTTCCGACTGGCGCGGCCTTGCCGCCATGCAGATCGCGCTGGGGGGTCGCCCGGTCTGGGTCGGTTCGGTGCATCTGTTCTGGCCCTGGCCGCATGATCAGGCGAAACAGCGGGCAAAGCCTGTGGCGCGCATCGACAGGATGGAGGGGCCGGTGATCCTCGGCGGCGATTTCAACATGGTGCCGTGGTCCCATGGCGTCCGCGCGCTTGCACGCGCGGCGGGCGGGTCGGTGGCGCGCCCTGCCCTGTCGACGCGGCCCGTGCGCGGCATGCCGCTGCCGATCGACCATGTGATCGCGCCGGGGGGCGGCAGCGCGACCCGCCTGCCGCGGCAAGGCTCGGATCATTTCGGGCTGCTGGCGCGGGTGCATCTTGCGCAGCGCTAGGCGGCGGGTCGCCAGCGCCGATGGCCCGGCATGGTGACGGCGCTGCGTTGGGCGCTGGGCGGGTTGCTGGCGGCAGGGCTGATCGCGCTTCTCTTCAGCTTTGCGGGCCGGTGGCACCCCGCGGCCGACACGCTTGCGGTGTTCCGTCCGGGCGTTGCCCTCGCCTGCCTGCCGTTCGTGGCCCTGCTTGGCCGGCGGCATTGGCTGTTCTGGCCGGGCCTTGCGCTGGTCCTCGCCGTTCTCGCGATCCGGGCCTGGGACGACCGACCCGGGCGCGGGCCGGCGCCGGGCTTCACGGTTTATCAGAAGAACATGTATTTCGGGATGCAGGATCACGCGCCGCTTGCCCGCGATATTCGCGCAGCGGCGCCCGATTTTGTGACGCTGCAGGAGGTGACGCACGAAAACGCCGTCCTGCTCGGCGATCTGTCGGACATCCTGCCGTCGCAGCATGTCTGCCCGTTCGCGGCGGTCGGCGCGGTCGCGGTCGCGTCGCGGTTCCCGGCGGTTTCCGGGGCGACGGTCTGTGCCGAAGGCGATGGCCTGGTCGCAATGCAGGTCGAAACCCCGGAAGGCCCGGTGTGGATCGTGTCGATCCATCTGCACTTGGCCCTGGCCCCATGGCCAGGCCGCCCAGGCCGAGCGGCTGGCCCGGCGGCCCGGCACGCTTGACGGCCCGATGCTGATCGGCGGGGATTTCAACATGGTGCCCTGGTCGGGCGCGCTGCGCCGGATCATGCGGGCCAGCGGCACCGCGCGACCCGGTCCGGTGCGGCCGACCCTGCGCGCGGGCTACCCGACGCCGCTGCGCCTGCCGATCGCCATCGACCATGTGCTGGGCGGGCGCGATGGCGCGACCGCTGTGGCGCTGCGCCCGCGGCTCGGCTCGGACCATCGCGGGGGGCTGGCCCGGCTGCCGGCCGGAACAGACCCGCGCGCGCTGCCCTGACCGGGGCGGTCACTCTGCCGTGATCGGGCCGGCCTGCAAGCCCGGCACGGCGCCGGGCGCGGCGAACACCATCTCGAACATGCTGGCCGGCAGGTTTTCGGGCGGGATCGTCGCCCAGATCAGCCCGACGATCACCACATAGGCAAAGACGACGGTGACCAGACAGGAACAAAGCGCATAGAGGAAGTCCATGTTCCGCGCCCCGGCCCCGGACATACATCAACCGGGTTAACGCTAGTCCAGGCGGCGGCCTGCTGGCAAGGCGGGTCGCGCGCACCCTGCCTGACCGCGCAACCGGGCACATCGGCAGCAATGCGGGAGGCGGACCTGGCGGAATGAGTCAAACTCATTGCGCCTTGGTATCACTGGCCCGGCGCCATCCCCATCAACCGCGCATCGAAGGGATATCGCGTCAGGTTCTCGAACCCGTCCTCGGTGATCAGCACCTGATCTTCGAGCTTGATCGAGAAGCCCCCGCCCACTTCGCCCACCAGCGCCTCGGCGCACAGCACCATGCCCGGTTCCAGCGCATGGTCCCAGGCGCCTTCGGTCCAGTGGTCGGGATAGTCCACATGGGGCCACTCGTCGCACAGCCCGACGCCGTGAAACTTGCAGGAGTATTTCTGCGCCCAGAACCGGTCATCGAGCTGGTGGCCACCGAACACCAGTTCGCGGATCGTCACGCCGGGGCGCAGCATCGCCATATTCGTCATGATATGCTCATGGGCGTGGCGCATCGCATAGACCATGGCGTTCGAGGGCGGCCGGTCGCCGATCCACCAGGTTCGGCTGATATCGGTGCAGATGCCGTAAGGGCCGATCAGATCGGTGTCGAAGGCAAGGATTTCGTTGTTCTGCAGAACCCTTGGCCCGCATTCCTGAAACCACGGATTGGTGCGCGGCCCGGTGGCCAACAGCCGGGTTTCGATCCACTCGCCGCCGCGCCGGATATTGGCCGCATGCAGCACGGCCCAGATGTCGTCCTCGCTCATCCCCGGCCTTGTGGCGGCCGCCATCTCGGCCATCGCCGCCTCGCAGGCATGGATCGAACAGCGCATCGCGCGGATCTCGTCGGGGCCCTTCACCGCGCGGGCNNGTTGCCGCCGACCCGGGCGCGCAGGATGTCGGCCACCTGCCCGGCAAAGGCGCGCGCCGCCTCGGTCGTCCGGTCGCCGACCGAGAAATAGAACATCGACGCGCCCGAGCGGATCTCGGCCACCAGCGGGTTGTGATCGGCCAGGAACGGGGCGTTGCGGTACTCCCACAGCACCATGTGCCCGTCGGCGCACAGCAGACAGGCGCGGAACGGGTTGTGCGCGTTCCACAGCTGCATGTTGGTGGTGTCGGTGGCATAGCGAATGTTGAGCGGGTCGAACATCAAAAGCCCGGCATAGCCGCGATCGACGATATGGCGGGTCAGCCGTTCCCAGCGATAGCGCCGCATGGCGGTCAGATCCGGCAGGTCGAGGCCCGCCGCCGCCCATTCGTCGAAGGCCAGTTGCGTCGGCCCGATCTCCACCCGGTCCTGATCGTTCGGTGTGCCGTCGCCCAGCCGGTCGCCGCGGTTGGGGTCGATCTTGCGCCGGTCGCGCGAATATGTGGTCATGCGGTCGTCCCCTTGCCGGGCCCAGCTTTCCGCGATTCGGAAGTGCCGCCTGCCCGGTTGCGGCAGGCCCTGTCGGTTTTGGAGCGTCGATGGCCCCGATCCTGCAAATCGCGATCCCCACGGCACAGCGCGCCCAGGCGGCGCGGCGGCTGCCGGGCATGGCGCCGCTCGACCCGGCGGACTGGCTGGTCGTCGACGATGCCTATGCCGCCCAGATGGCCGAGCGCGCGCGGCTGATCGCAGACCGGCCGGACGCGGTGCATGCGCTGTTGCCGCAGGCCCGCCCGGCGGCGGAGGAGCTTCTGGCGGCGGTGCTGGACCATCTCGCGGCGCGGCCGGATTTCGCGGTGGCCGCGGCGGCCGTCACCCGCCCCGATGGGGTGACCGTCGCGCTTGACCGGGACGCCCCGCTGATGACGCTCGGCCGGCTGACGGCCGAGGATTTCTGCCTGATCGAGGCCCAGGACGGCGCGCATGCGCTGACCGGCGCCATCCTGTGCTTTCCGGCCGGCTGGACCCTGGCCGAGAAGATCGGTCGCCCGCTGGGGCGCATCCACGCGCCGGTCGAGGCCTATGACGACGATATCGGCAAACGGGTCGACCGGCTGTTCGACGGGCTGAAGCCCGGGCGCCCGATCTGGCGCGCCAACGCCCATCCCTATGACGATCCGACCTTGTTCGCGCCCCGCACAGAGGCACGGCGCGACAAGTATGGCGGCCCGGCATCGCCCTATCTGCGGTCCGAACGGCAATGCCTGCTGCGCCTGCCGGCAACGCGGGCCGTCGTGTTCTCGATCCACACCGCCATGGCGCGCCGCGGCTGAGGTCAGGGCGCGTCAGTGCGGCCAAACCGCCTCCCGCCCCGCCTGCCGGCGCCGCTCAGCGCGGTTCGCTCATCAACCCGCGCAGGATCGCATAGCACAAGAGCAGCAGGACGACGGTGAAGGGCAGCCCGGTCGAGATCACCATGGCCTGCAGCGCGCCAAGCCCCCCGCCGATCAGGAGCGCGATGGCAACAAGCCCCTCGAAGGTGCACCAGAACACCCGCTGCGGGACCGGCGCGTCGATCTTGCCGCCGGCCGTGATCGTGTCGATCACCAGCGAGCCCGAATCGGACGATGTGACGAAGAACACGATCACCAGGATGATCCCCAGGGTCGAGGTGATCGCCGACATCGGCAGGCCTTCGAGCATCGCGAACAGCGACAGTTCGGGCGCGTAGCTGTCGATCACATTGGCCTTTACCGCCGAGGTGTCGGGGTTGGCGATCATGTCGTTGATCGCCGCGCCGCCAAAGGTCGCCATCCACAACAGGCACACCAGGCTGGGAACGATCAGCACGCAGATGACGAATTCGCGCACCGTCCGGCCGCGGCTGACGCGGGCGATGAACATCCCCACGAAGGGCGACCAGGAAATCCACCACGCCCAGTAGAACGCCGTCCATCCCTGCATGTAGCCGGTATCCTCGCGCCCGAACGGGTTCGACAGCGGCACCACTTCACGCGCATAGGTGACAAGCCCGGCGCCGAATTCGGTCAGGATGCCCACCGCCCCGGCAGCGAACAGAACGAACAGCAACAGAAGCAGGGCAAGCCCCATATTGATCTCGGACAGCACCTTGACGCCGCCGTCGAGGCCCCGCAGGACCGAGATCAGCGCCACCGCCGTGATCGCCACGATCAGGATCACCTGAACGGTGGTGTTGATCGGCACGCCATAGACATAGCCCATCCCGGCATTGGCCTGCTGGGCGCCGAAGCCAAGCGAGGTAGCCAGCCCGAACAGGGTGGCAAACACCGCCAGCGTGTCGATGACATGGCCCCACCAGCCCCAGACCCGGTCGCCCAGGAGCGGATAGAAGGCCGAGCGGATCGTCAGCGGCAACCCCTTGTTGTAGGTGAACAAGGCGAGCGCCAGCGCGACCACGGCATAGATCGCCCAGGGATGCAGCGCCCAGTGATAGGAGGTGGCGGCCAACGCCATTTGCCGCGCCTCGGCCACATTGGCGGCGATCAGGTTGCCGTCCGCATCGAACGGCCGGACCGTGCCGAGCGGCGCGTCGCCCCAGGGCGTGCCGAAGTAATAGGCCGGTTCCAGAACGCCAAAGAACATCAGCCCGATGCCCATGCCGGCGGCGAACAGCATCGCGAACCAGCCGAGATAACTGTAATCGGGCGTCGCGTCCTGGCCGCCCAGGCGCACCGCCCCCCAGGGCGAGACGATCAGGAACAGGCAGAACAGCACGAAGGCATTCGCCGACAACAGGAAGAACCAGTCGAAGGTCGAGGTCAGCGCGGGCCGCAGCCAGCCAAAGAACTCGGCCGCCTGGTTGGGCGCGCTGAGCGCATAGGCGACGAAGGCGACGATCGACAGCCCCGAGATCACGAAGACCGGATTGTGGATGTCGAAACCGAACGGGCCCACCTCGCCCTCGATATTGTCCTGACCGATGGCGTAATCGGTCTCGATGATTTCGGTATCGCCTTCGGGGGCCGGGATGCCCTCGAACCCTTCCTGCGCCGTGTCGTCGGTCATCTCACGTCCTCCTGTTGTCGGTTGCGGCGCCGGCGGGTCCGGCTATCAGGGCCGGACCAGAAACACCGAGATATCGGCACGCGACGCGATCACGCCGCCATTCGACGGCCAGATGCGATCGACCACCTTCGGGATATGCGTCGCCATCACCACCAGATCGGCACCGGTGTCGTGCAGATGCGCGAGCAGGGTGTGATCCAGATCGATGGCGGGGTCATGGCTGAACAGCGCCAGCGCCTCGACCGCGATGCCGTGTTTCTGCCCCTGGTCGTGGGCAAAGGCATCGAGCCGGGCGCGGAATTCGTCCGGGTTGTGTGCGATTTCCGTCGGCGCCTCGGCCGACACGGCGGCAAACACCACGGACGCGCCATAATGCCGCGCCAGATCCGCCGCGACATCGATCGCCGGGCCAAGCCGTGCGGCATGGGTCAGGTCCACCGGGCAGAAGATCTTCCTGAACATCGCGCCCTCCCCCATGGGCAGCGATCGGTTTGCTTGCGCCGCCCGTGCCCCAGCCTAGCAACGCAAAGCCGCGTGTGTGAACCCCGCAATTGGGGCCTTGTGCCGTGGCGCGTATCGGCGCCGTCGCATAGCGCGGTCATCGATGATGCCCGTACGCCGCCCCCCGGCCCTGGCATGACGGGGCCGGCCTGTTTTTTTCCGCCGGCTGCCTTGCAAGCCGGATGCGCGCTTGCCAAAGTGAGCGCAGGACGACCTGGCGCCCGATCGCTTGCGGAGTGGAAGATGAACACAACCAGGGGCAAACGGGCCGGTCCGGGCAGCGCGCCGGCAAATCCGGCCGAGGCCGAGACGGCGGCCGCGCAGATCGCCGCCCTGCGCGACCGGATGGGCGACGCGATCATCGGCCAGCGCGCGGTGATCGAGCGGCTGCTGATCGGCCTTCTGGCCAATGGCAACCTGCTGGTCGAGGGCCTGCCGGGGCTCGCCAAGACCCGCGCGATCAAGGCGCTGGCGAAGAACCTCGATTGCGACTTTTCCCGCATCCAGTTCACGCCCGACCTGCTGCCGTCCGACGTCACCGGCACCGAGGTCTATCACCAGGGCGCGGAAGCGTCGGCGTTCCGTTTCGAAGCCGGGCCGATCTTTGCCAATCTGGTGCTGGCCGACGAGATCAACCGCGCGCCGGCCAAGGTGCAGGCCGCCCTGTTGGAGGCGATGGAGGAACGCCAGGTCACGGTGGCGGGCACCACCCACAAGATGCCGCCGCTGTTCATGGTGATGGCGACCCAGAACCCGGTGGAGCAGGAAGGCACCTATCCCCTGCCCGAGGCGCAGATGGACCGGTTCCTGATGCATGTGCTGATCGACTATCCGCCGGTGGAGGACGAGGTCGAGGTGATCCGCCTTGTCCGCGGCGAGGAGATCGCGGCGCAGGGCGGCGCCGACGCCAGGGAACCGGCCGAACCGATCCCGCAGGCAGCCGTCTTTGCCGCGCGCGCCGCCATCGGCCAGGTCCACGTCGCCCCGGCGATGGAACGCTACATGGCCGATCTCGTGAACGCCACGCGCCACCGCGACGGCTATGGCGACGATCTGAAGCGCTGGATCGAGATCGGCGCCTCGCCGCGCGCCTCGCTCGCGCTCGACAAATGCGGGCGCACCCATGCCTGGCTTGCCGGGCGCGCCTATGTCGACCCCGAGGATGTGCGCGCCATCGTCGCCGATGTGCTGCGCCACCGGCTGACACTGACCTATGAGGCGCAGGGCGAGGGCGTGTCGGCCGACGCCGTGGTCGCCGAACTCGTCGCACAGGTGGCGCTGCCCTGATGGGCGACCGGGCCGCACGCAGCCGGACGGGAACCCTGCCGGCCCGGCCGGCGGCGGGCGCCGACCCGCGCATCCATGCCACCCTGCCCCATCTGCTGGCGCTGGAAGGCCAGGCGCGCGCGCTCAGCTTTCTGCCGCGCCAGCCGGCGCGTTCGGTGCTGAACGGGCGCCATGCCTCCAGGCTGCGCGGCAGGGGCCTCAATTTCGAAGAGCTTCGCGGCTATCTGCCCGGCGACGATGTGCGCGCCATCGACTGGAAGGTGACGGCGCGCACCGGCACCCCGCATATCCGCGTGATGACCGAAGAGCGCGACCGCCCTGCCCTGATCGTGGTCGATCAGCGGATGTCGATGTTCTTCGGCTCGCGGCACGCGATGAAGTCGGTGACGGCCGCCGAGGCCGCAGCACTTGCCGCCTTCCGCATCCTCGATCAGGGCGACCGGGTCGGCGGCATCGTCTTCGGCGATACCGGGATCGCCGAGATACGTCCGCAGCGCTCCCGCGCCGCGCTGCGCCGGTTCCTGACCGCGCTGGCCGATGCCAACGGGCGCTTGCGCGCCGACGCGCCGGCCATCGACCCGCTGGCGCTGTCGCGGGTGCTGCGCGCGGTGCGGCGGATCGCCGCCAAGGATCACCTGATCGTCGTGCTGTCGGATTTCGACGGCATCGACGACGCCGCCGAAACGCTGGTCTCGGGGCTGGCGCGGCACAACGACCTGGTGCTGGTCGCGGTCACCGACCCGCTGGCGCGCGAGGTGCCCGAGGGGCTGCACCTTGTCGTGTCGGACGGTGCCCTGCAGGCGCAGATCGACACCGGCCGGGGGGAGACCCATCGCGCGCTGAACGATCTGGCCCGCGGGCGGCTGGCCCGGGTGCTCGACTGGCAGCGGCGGTTCGGCATCCCGGTGCTGCCGCTGTCGGCGGGGGCGGAAACGCTGCCGCAGATGCGCCGGCTGATGGGGCTTGGCCCGCGATGAACGGCACGGACGCGCCGGTCACCCTGGTCGACCTGATCAACCGGCTGGTCGAGCCGCCGATGCCCGAACCGATCTCGCTCGTGCCGCAGACCGCCGGCTGGTATGTGCTGGGNNTGGGTCGCCTTCCTGCACGATACCGGCGGCTTTCCCATGGATGCCGGCCGGGCGCTGATCCGCGCGCCCTATGCACCCGGCACCGACGCCACCGCCCTGCGGCAGGGCGCGGCGCAGTGGCTGCGCAGCCATCGGGGGGCGCCATGATCCAGCTTGGCCTGCCCTGGGCGCTGGCGCTCCTGCCGCTGCCCTGGCTGATCTGGCGCTTCGCACCGCCGCATCGCGAGCGGGTCGAGGGGCTGCGCTTTCCGTTCTTTCGCCGGATCGCCCGGGCTACGGGTGCCGAGGCCCGTACCGGCGCCGTCATCCTGTCGCGCAGCAGGTTGCAGATGGGTGCCGCGATCCTTGTCTGGGCACTGATCGTGCTTGCGCTGGCCCAGCCCGTGCGGGTCGGCGCGCCGGTCGAACGGGTGGTGGCCGCGCGCGATCTGATTCTGGCAATCGACATCTCGGCGTCGATGAACGCGCGGGACTTTCAGGACGCCAGCGGCGCGCGGCTGCAACGCCTCGACGCGGTCAAGCGGGTGGTGGCGCAGTTCGTCGCGGGGCGCGAGGGCGACCGGATGGGCCTGATCGTGTTCGGCTCAAAGGCCTATGTGCAGGCGCCGCTGACCGACGATCTGGACACGATCCTGGCGCTGCTCGACAGCACAGAGGTGGGCATGGCCGGCCCAAAGACCGCCCTGGGCGACGCGATCGGGCTGTCGATCCGCAGCTTCGAGGCCTCCGAGATCGAGCAGCGGCTGCTGATCCTGCTGTCGGACGGCTCCGACACCGCTTCGGCCATGCCACCGGTCAACGCCGCCGCGATCGCGGCGGACGAGAAGGTGGAGATATTCACCATCGGCGTGGGCGACCCCAATGCCAGGGGCGAGGATCGGGTGGATTTGCAGGCGCTGCGCGACATCGCGGGCCGCACCGGGGGTGCATTCTTCTTCGCCTCGGACGCCAGCGCGCTGGAAGCCGTCTATGCAAGGATCGACGCGCTTGCCCCGCGCAAGACCGAGACGCTGTCCTACCGGCCGCAGCAATCGCTGGCGCATTGGCCGCTGGGGATGGCGCTGGCGATCGGGCTTGGCACCGTCTGGTTGCTGTTCCAGACCGCGCGCCGTCGGGCCTCGGGCCGCCGCGAGGAGGCGGCGCGCGCATGACCTCGCTTTCGGTTGCCATCGAGGCGTTTCATTTCCTGCGGCCGCTCTGGCTGCTGGCGCTGGTGCCGCTGGCGCTCCTGTGGTGGACGATCCGCCGGAACCAGACGCGGCAGGCGCCGGCGCCCACCGGCCTTGCGCCCCATCTGCGCGCCGCCCTGACCGTGGGCGGCGCAGCGCGCCGCCGGCTCTTGCCGATCGACGGCGTCGCCCTGGCGCTGGCGCTTCTGGCCGCGGCCGCGGCCGGACCGACCTGGTCGCGCCAGCCCGACCCGTTCGCCGCGCAATCGGCCGCGCTCGTCATTGCGCTGAAGGTGACGCCGTCGATGACGGCCGACGACATCGCACCGACCCGGCTGGACCGGGCCAGGCAGAAGATCCGCGATCTGCTGGAGTTGCGCTCGGGCGCGCGCACCGCGCTGGTGGCCTATGCCGGCACGGCCCATGTCACCGTGCCGATGACCGAGGATCCGGGCGTCGTGCTGCCCTATCTGGAGGGCCTCGCGCCCGAAGTGATGCCGGTGGCGGGCAACCGCGCAGCC
>DNSZ01000038.1 GCA_003500165.1 Paracoccaceae bacterium
GCAGCCATCTCGACACCCAGCCGACGGGGGGCAAATACGATGGCGTGCTGGGGGTACTCGGCGGGCTCGAGATCATCCGCACGATGAACGATCTGGGGATCCGGACGAAGCACCCGATCGTGGTCACCAACTGGACCAATGAAGAAGGCACGCGGTTCGCGCCCGCGATGCTCGCCTCGGGCGTGTTCGCGGGGCGGCACGCGCTCGACTGGGCCTATGACCGGGTCGATGCCCAGGGCAAACGCTTTGGCGACGAGTTGGCGCGGATCGGCTGGAAGGGCAACGAACCGGTCGGCGCCCGAAAGATGCACGCGTTTTTCGAGTTGCATATCGAACAGGGCCCGATCCTTGAGGCGGAGGGCAAGGAGATCGGCGTGGTGACCCATGGCCAGGGCCTGCGCTGGATCGAATGCACGGTGACCGGCAAGGAAAGCCATACCGGCTCGACGCCGATGCACATGCGGCGGAATGCGGGGCGCGGCCTCGCGCTGATCACCGAACTGGTGCATGAAATCGCGATGAAGAACCAGCCCAATGCGGTGGGCGCGATCGGCCATATCGATGTCTATCCCAATTCGCGCAACATCATTCCGGGCCGCGTGGTGTTCACCATCGACATGCGCACCCATATCCTCGACAAGCTCAACGGCATGGTCGACGAGCTGATGGCGCGGGCGCCCAAGCTGTGTGAAGAGATCGGGGTTGAGTTCAGCGCCGAAATCGTCGGCCAGTTCGATCCGCCGGCCTTTGACGCAGGCTGCGTCGCGGCTGTCCGGGCGGCAGCCGACCGGCTGGGCTATTCCCACATGGATATCGTCAGCGGGGCGGGCCATGACGCCTGCTGGATCAACGATGTGGCCCCCGCGGCGATGGTCATGTGCCCCTGTGTTGACGGGCTCAGCCATAACGAAGCCGAAGAGATCACCCCGGAATGGGCGGAAAAGGGCACCAATGTGCTGATGCATGCGGTGCTGGAAACAGCCGAGGTTGTGGGGTGATACCTGGCGGCCGGGGGGCTGTCTGCCCCCCGGACCCCCCGAGCGTATTTTGGGAACAATGAAGGGGAACCCCTTCGACCGGAAAGGGAGATTGGCATGTCCACCGTCATCAAGTATGGCACCATCGTCACCCATGATCTGACCTACAAGGCCGATATCCTGATCGAGGATGGTAAGATCGCCGAGATTGGCAAGGACCTCAAGGGCGACCAGGAACTGGACGCCACCGGCTGCTATGTGATGCCCGGCGGGATCGATCCGCATACGCATCTGGAAATGCCGTTCATGGGCACCTACTCATCGGATGACTTCGAAAGCGGGACCCGCGCGGCGCTGTCGGGCGGCACCACCATGGTCGTCGATTTCGCGCTGCCCGCGCCGGGCCAGGGGCTGCTCGATGCGATCAAGATGTGGGACAACAAATCGACGCGGGCGCATTGCGACTATTCCTTTCACATGGCGGTCACCTGGTGGGGCCAGCAGGTGTTCGACGAGATGAAGGATGTGACCGAACGCGGCATCAACACCTTCAAGCATTTCATGGCCTACAAGGGCGCGCTGATGGTCAATGATGACGAGATGTTCGCGTCCTTCCGGCGCTGTGCGGAACTCGGCGCGATCCCGTTGGTGCATGCCGAAAACGGCGACATCGTCGCCGATCTGCAGGCCAGGCTGATGGCCGAGGGCAATAACGGCCCCGAGGGGCACGCCTATTCCCGCCCGCCCGAGGTCGAAGGCGAGGCGGCGAACCGCGCCATCATGATCGCCGACATGGCGGGCGTGCCCCTCTATATCGTGCATGTCTCCTGCGAGGAGGCGCATGAGGCGATCCGGCGCGCCCGCCAGGCCGGCAAGCGGGTCTGGGGCGAGCCCCTGATCCAGCATCTGACGCTGGACGAGTCGGAGTATTTCGACAAGGACTGGGACCATGCCGCGCGCCGGGTGATGTCGCCGCCGTTCCGCAACAAGAAACACCAGGACAGCCTGTGGGCGGGGCTTCAGGCGGGCTCGCTGTCGGTGGTGGCGACCGACCATTGCGCCTTTACCACCGAACAGAAACGCCACGGGGTCGGCGATTTCACCAGGATCCCGAATGGCACCGGGGGGCTCGAGGACCGGCTGCCGATGCTCTGGACCCATGGCGTGGCGACGGGCCGGCTGACGCCCAATGAGTTCGTCGCCGTGACCTCGACCAATATCGCCAAGATCCTCAACTGCTATCCCCGAAAGGGCGCGATCCTGGTGGGCGCGGATGCCGATATCGTGGTCTGGGACCCCGAAAAGGAAAAGACGATTTCCGCCGCGACCCAGCAATCGGCGATCGATTACAACGTGTTCGAGGGCAAGCAGGTGAAGGGCCTGCCGCGGTTCACGCTCAGCCGCGGGCGCGTTGCCGTCCATGATGGCGAGGTCCGCGGGCAGGAAGGCCATGGCCAATTCGTCGCCCGCCCGCCGGAACAGCCGGTGACCCGCGCCCTGTCGACCTGGAAGGAACTGACCGCACCGCGCAAGGTGGAACGGACGGGGATTCCGGTGAGCGGGGTCTAGGGCCAACGCGCGCGAACCGATCACGGCATGGCGCCAGACGGTTGCGATGCAAGGTGCCGCGTTGCTCCTGCATTCGCGCGCACCTATCGTCGCCGGGGTGAAGGCCGGATTGGAGGAGCCGTGACCGCGATCATCGAAGCCAGAGGCCTGAACCTTGTGTTCGAAACAGCCGATGGCCCTGTCCATGCGCTGAAGGACATCGACCTGACGGTCGAGAAGGGCGATTTCGTCAGCTTCATCGGCCCCTCGGGCTGCGGCAAGACGACTTTCCTGCGGGCGGTGGCGGCGCTCGAACACCCCTCCAGCGGCACGCTCACCGTCAACGGCATGACCCCCGACGCAGCCCGCCAGGCGCGCGCCTATGGCTATGTGTTCCAGGCCGCGGGGCTTTACCCGTGGCGGACCATCGCGCGCAACATCGCGCTGCCGCTCGAGATCATGGGCATCCCGAAGCCCGAACGCGCCGCGCGCGTCGACCGGGTGCTCGACCTCGTGCATCTTTCGGATTTCGCCAGCAAATATCCCTGGCAGTTGTCGGGCGGCATGCAACAGCGCGCCTCGATCGCGCGCGCGCTCGCCTTCGACGCCGATATCCTGCTGATGGACGAACCCTTTGGCGCGCTTGACGAGATCGTCCGCGATCACCTCAACGAACAGCTTCTGGAACTCTGGGCGCGCACCGGCAAGACCATCGGCTTCGTCACCCATTCGATCCCCGAAGCGGTGTATCTCTCGACCCGGATCGTGGTGATGTCACCGCGCCCCGGGCGCATCCATGACGTGATCGACAGCCCCCTGCCCCGCGACCGGCCGCTCGATATCCGCGACAGCCCGGAATTCATCGCCGTCGCCCACCGGGTGCGCGAGGGGCTGCGCGCCGGCCATGCCTATGACGATTGAGCGATGCGGATGAAGGCGTGGATCGCCGCCGCCCTGTCTGCGGGCGGACTTGTCGCCAGCCTGGTCGCGCTGGCCGCGCTTCTGCGCGTGAGCCCGGCGACGGCGGCCGGTTTGGTCCTACCGGCTGCCGGCTGGATGGCTCTCGTGCTTGGCGCGGCTTCTGCGCTTCAACTCGCTTTGCATGTGGCCCTTGCCTCGCTGCGGGCTGGGCAGGCCCGCGGTCTCCGGTCCGGTGCAAGCTTTGTCGCGGCATGTGCCATTGTCTATGCCGGGACGCGCGGACTTTCCGCCCTGGTACCGCCCGCGGCCGTGCCGCTGTCGAATCTCTTCAATGCCCCCGCCATGGCCGTGCTCGCGGCCGCGATGCTTGCGACGCTCTCGGCGGTCGCCCTTGTCGCGCTGGCCTTGCAGGCCGCGACGCGGCCCCGTAACCCCGGGACAGCAAGATGACGGCGCGTCGGCAGTCTCGACTGCCAGCAAGGGGCCTGTCGGCCCTTGCTGCGGCCCGGAGGGCGGGGCCCCGCCCCCCGGAACCGCCCCGCGCTTCTGGCAGGTGCGCGGGTCCCTTCACTGTTCGCGGTCATCGGCTCGCCAGCCTGTACCGCGGGGTCAGTGAACCACCGATTCCTTTCACTGTTCTTAAAATACGCAAAAACCTGTCCTTACCGCTGGCGTTGCGGTTTGCGTATTTGTGGAACAGTGAAGCCAGGGGCGTGCGCCGATGAGGAACCTTCTGCCCATCCTCACCGTGCTCTCGGCGCTCCTTTTGCTGTGGTACGCCGCGGTCGTGCCGATGAACGCGCAATGGACCCGCGATCAGGCGGCCCGGGCGGGTGTGACGCTGACCGCCGGCGAGATCATCGCCGACACCATGGCGCAGGACCGCCCCCGCCTGCCCGCCCCGCATCAGGTGGCCGCAGAACTGTGGAACACCACCGGCGCGATGNNGTCGGCATCGTGCACAACCGCGCGATGGACATGTCGGTGATGCCCTGGGCGATCGCCAGCCAGATGATCCCGATCCTCGCGCTCGCGCCGATGATCATCGTGGTGCTCAGCTCCATCGGGCTGACGGGCCTCGTCCCCAAGGCGATCATCTCGGCCTATCTGGCGTTCTTCCCCGTGGTGGTGGGCATGGTGAAGGGTCTGCGCAGCCCCGAGGCGGCGCAGCTCGATCTGCTGCGGACCTATTCGGCGAGCCCCGCCCAGACCTTCTGGCGGCTGCGGCTGCCGGCCTCGCTGCCCTATCTCTTCACTTCGCTCAAGGTCGCGATGGCGGCAAGCCTGGTGGGCGCCATCGTCGGCGAGTTGCCGACCGGCGCGGTGGCGGGGCTGGGCGCGCGGCTGCTGGCGGGCTCCTATTACGGGCAGACGATCCAGATCTGGTCGGCGCTGTTCGGAGCCGCGATCCTCGCCGCGCTGCTTCTGGCCATCATCGGGCTCATCCAGCGCGTCACGCTGCGGCGCATGGGGTTGGTGCAATGACCTGGGTCGCGGGCGCGCTCGGCTTCTGGGCGCTGGCCTGGTGGCTCAACACCCGGCTTGCGGCGCGACCCCGAACCCGGTTCACCCGGCTGGCTGTGCCCACGCTTTTCGGGATCACCATCCTGGTGGTGTGGGAGGGGCTGGTGCGCGGGCTCGGCGTGCCGGGCGTCATCCTGCCGCCGCCCTCGGCCATCGCGGTGCGGTTCGCGCAAAGCACCGGCATCCTGTGGACCGATTTCGTCCAGACCTTCGTCAAGGGCGCGCTGACCGGCTGGGCGATCGGCTGTGCTGCCGCTGTCCTGACGGCGATCGCGATCGACCGGTCGGGGTTCCTGAAGCGGGGCCTGCTGCCCGTGGGCAACTTCATCGCGGCCCTGCCGATCGTCGGCACCGCGCCGATCCTGGTGATGTGGTTCGGCTTCGACTGGCAGTCGAAGGCGGCCGTGGTCGTCGCCATGGTGTTCTTTCCGGTGCTCATCAACACGGTCGAGGGGCTGTCGGCGACCGGCCGG
>DNSZ01000087.1 GCA_003500165.1 Paracoccaceae bacterium
CCGATCCCGACGGCTCGGCGCTGTATTCGTTTTTCACCACGGGCAAGCTCGCGGCCGAGGGTAGCTCGATCACCGAAGGCATCGGCCAGGGGCGGATCACCGCGAATCTGGAGGGGCTTGCCGTGGACATGGCGTTCCGGATCCCCGATGCCGAGGCGCTGCCGGTCGTCTTCGACCTGCTCGCCGATGAGGGGCTGTGCCTGGGCGGGTCGTCGGGCATCAATGTCGCCGGCGCGGTTCGCATGGCCCGGGCGATGGGGCCGGGCCATACCATCGTCACGATCCTGTGCGACTATGGCACCCGCTATCAGTCGAAGCTCTACAATCCGGCCTTCCTGCGCGACAAGGGGCTGCCGGTGCCGGGCTGGCTCGATTCAGCCCTGCCCGACCTGCCCGATGTGAGGCTCTGACATGCGCCGTGCCCTGCCTCTGCTGGCCGTGGCCTTGATGGCGGTCGTCCTGCTGACGATGCTGCCCAGCATCTGGGGCGACGCCGACGATGTGCGCGCCGAGCTGGGCATGACCTCGGCTTCCGGGACGCCGGAGCTGGGCCCGACCTTCGCCGAAGACGGCAGTCCGGATTACGACGAC
Organism: Paracoccaceae bacterium; assembly: GCA_003500165.1. Classification (GTDB taxonomy): domain Bacteria; phylum Pseudomonadota; class Alphaproteobacteria; order Rhodobacterales; family Rhodobacteraceae; genus UBA10424. The sequence goes on from DNSZ01000087.1 coordinate 592, forward strand.
TGGCGCGGCGAGGCCGCGCGGGCACGCAGCGTGATCGCGCGGGCGCTGGCGTCGAGCGCCTCATTCGAGGCGCTGCGCGGCCAGTTGGCGGACTGGCGCGATGTCTTCGACGCCGAGGCAGCGCGCTATGTCAGCCCGGTCAATGTGCTCGACCTGCAGATCTCGGCGCTTGGGCCGGCGCCGTCCAGCGACGAAACCGAGCCCGAGGCGATCGCCGCGCGGCGGGCCGATCTGGAGAGCCAGTTGCAGGCGCTTCGGGTGCCGCTCTTGCTGGCCGAGGTCGCTGCGGCCGAGGCCTCGGGTTATGTCACCGAGATTGACGACATCCTGCGCAACCGCCGCTCTGCGGAACTGGTCACCAGGGGTCCGAGCATCCTGAACCCGGCGAACTGGACGGCGGCCATCGGTGAGTTGACCGGGATGCTGAGCCGGGCCGGCGACGACTTCGCCACCAGCTGGAACAACCGGCTGATGTACGAGCTTCGGGTGCAGCGGGCACCGGCCATCGCGCTGATGGTCATCCTCGGCACTGTGATGATGATATCGGGCGGCCGGCTGCTGGCGCGGGTCACGCCCGGTGTGTGGGCGCGCGCGCCGCAGAACGAGACCGCTGCCGAACTGCGCTGGATACTTGCGCAGACCGGGCGCCTGCTTGTGCGGCTGCTGGGCCTTCTGCTGGTTGTCAGCGCGATCGATCTGCTGGAACTGCATGGCAGTCGTGCCAGCGGTCCGGTCCAAACACTGGGGGCCATCGGGTCGGTCCTGCTGGTCGCCCGCTGGCTGGCGGTTTCGCTGTTCGGAAAATCCGATGAGGCACCGCGCCTGTTCCGCTTTACGGCCGCGCGTCGGGGCGTGCTGCGGCGCTCGGTGCTGTGGCTTGGTGTCGCCTTGGCGGTTGGCATTGCGGTCAAGCTGATCAGCAACGCGCCCGGCGGCGACTCCGACTTTGTCGAGATGCTCGATGCGCCGCTGCTGGTCGTGGCCGGTTTCCTGCTGCTGCGCCAGGGTCGCCTGCTGCGCGAAGACACCGACGCGATCGAGGCGGCGGCGACCGAAGAGGCCGACCAGCTCGAGGCGGGCGAGGACCGCCTGCGCGCGCGCGCGCTGGGGATCACGTCGGCCTTCGTCAGGCTGGCCGGGGTCGCCGCGCCGGTTCTGGCCATCGCCGGATATTACGCCGCCGCCGATCTGCTGGTCTATGCAACCATCGGGTCGCTCGCCCTGGCGGGCGGGCTGCTGCTTTTGCAGCGTGTCGTGGTCGGCGCGTTGAGCCTGGCGCTCGAGCGTCGCGGCGCCGAGCTGGGCGGTGCCGCCGGGCTTGTCCCGATCCTGTTCGGCTTTGCGCTGGTCGTGCTGGCGCTGCCGCTCTTCGCCCTTGTCTGGGGGGTCCGCGGTGCGGTGCTGGTGGATATCTGGCGAAGTCTCCGCAACGGCATCACGGTGGGCGGCGTGACCTTCACGCTGGAGAACATTGCCGTCTTCTTCATCGTCTTTGTGGTCGGCTACATCCTGACCGGGCTGGCGAAGGGTGCCCTGTCAAGCACGATCCTGCCGCGCACCAAGCTCGATATCGGCGCGCGCGATGCGCTGGCCACGGGGGCCGGTTACATCGGCATCATCCTGACGGTGATCCTTGCCGTGACCATGGCCGGGATCGACCTGACCGGCCTCGCTTTCGTTGCCGGTGCGCTGTCGGTCGGCATCGGTTTCGGCCTGCGCACGATCGTCGAGAATTTCGTGTCGGGCATCATCCTGCTGGTCGAACGCCCGATCAAGCAGGGCGACTGGATCGATGTCGGCGGCACCATGGGCTATGTCCGCGAGATTTCCGTGCGCTCGACCCGGATCGAGACGTTCGACCGCTCGGATGTGGTGGTGCCGAATGCCGATCTGATCACCGGCAAGGTGACGAACTACACCTATAACAGCCTGGTCGGCCGGCTGATCGTGCCGGTCGGCGTCGCCTATGGCAGCGATGTCGAAAAGGTGCGCAGCATCCTGCTGGAGGTGGGCGAGGCCAACCCGATGGTGGTGATGGTTCCGCCGCCCTCGGTGGTGTTCCAGGGCTTTGGCGAATCCTCGCTCGATTTCGAGCTTCGGGTGATCCTGCGCGATGTCAACTACACGCTCAGCGTGCGGACAGAGATCAACACCGAGATCAATCGCCGGTTCAACGAAGCCGGGATCGAGATTCCGTTCCCGCAGCGCGATCTGTGGGTCCGCAATCCCGGCGATCTGCGCCCCGCCGCGGCTGGGCCGGTGCCAGGCGCGGCGGCGGCCGCGGCCCCGCGACCCGAGGATTGGGGCCAGCTTCCCGTGCCCGACGATGCACCCTACGATGCACCCGACGACCCAGAAGGAGACAACCGATGAGCATGGCACCGATGTACCGCATCGATCCCTACCGGCGGTCGGCGCCGGGCCGCGTGGTGTCGGTCAGCGCGGCGGGCGTCCGCGTCGATCCGCCGCTGTTCTATCCGACGGGCGGCGGGCAGCCCGGCGATACCGGGCGGCTGGTCTGGCCGGGCGGTGCGGCCGAGGTGATCGACACGGTGAAGGGCGCCGACGGTGCCAGCCTGCTGTTCTTGGCCGAGGGCGCGATGCCGCCCGCCGAGGGCACCGAGGTGACCCAGGAACTCGACTGGGAGCGCCGCTTTGCCCATATGCGGGCGCACACCGCGCTGCACCTGCTGTCGGTGGTCATCCCGCTGCCGGTGACCGGCGGCGCGATCACCGAGGAAAAGGGCCGGCTCGATTTCGACATGCCCGAGGCGCCCGAGGATCGCGACGCGCTGGAGGCGGCGCTGAACGCTCTTGTGGCCCGCGACCTGCCGGTGACCGAGGACTGGATCAGCGATGCCGAGCTTGCCGCCAATCCGGCGCTGGTCAAGACGATGTCGGTCGCGCCGCCAAGGGGCCAGGGCCATGTCCGGCTGATCCGGGTCGGTGACGGCGAGACCCAGGTCGACCTGCAGCCCTGCGGCGGCACCCATGTGGCGCGAACGGGCGAGATCGGCCGGCTGCGGATCGGCAAGATCGAGAAGAAGGGCAAGGCGAACCGCCGGGTGAACGTGCATCTGGTGGAGTAGGCGCGCGGCGGCGCCCGATCGCGCACCCCGATGCCGGCCGGCCCGCATCTTTTGCCACCGCCGGAGGGGGCGTCCTGCCGGCTGGGCCGATGGCGTTTCACCCTGGCGTGCCTGATACCAGCGGTCATTCTCAATGGCCGTTGGTATCAAGGGCACATTTGCGCCGCCTCCAGGCCCCGAAGCCTGGAAGACCTCTGGCGTGCCGTCGGCACCATCTGCGATCTCTTCGACCCGACGGAATGCTGGAACGACTTCAAAGCCGCAGGACATGCCCACGATTGAACGCAGCGCGGTCTATTGTTGCATCTCCATGAACTTCACCGCCCGTTCCAGGAACAGCGCCTGTTCGCCGGTGCGTCGCATGGTGCAACTTGCCGCCGCGCTCATCCGGTGGGGCAGGCCGCGGCGCATCACCGCCTCGACGGCGCAGCGGATTTCGCGCCAATCCTCCCACTGCGCCTGCATCTGTTCGAGATCGGCAACCAGGCTGAACCGCACGGCATCCGTTTCGACGGTCTCGAAAAACGCCGCATCGGCCGCTTCGGACAGCGCCAGCATCCGGTCATAGGCGGTGCGCATCCGCTGGTGCCAGTATTCGGCCTCGAGCCCCATGCACATCGCGATCTCGGTGTCCGAGGCATTCGGGATCGCCGTGAAACAGGCCCGTGCGGCCTCGCCGATGCACAGCGCATCGGCGGTGGCGCCCGGCAGCCGCTGATTGGCGATGCAGTCTTCGGTCGGCTGCGGCGAGAAATCGATCTGCTGGGCAGCGGCCGGCAGCGCCAGCAGCGCGAGGATGAGTGTCAGGACGTATCGCATGGCTGCCTCCCTTTCGGTTTTCAGGCGGTGACCGCCATCAGTTCCCGCCCGATCAGCATCCGGCGAATCTCGGAGGTGCCCGCGCCGATCTCCATCAGCTTGGCATCGCGCATGATCCGGGCGAGCGGCGAGTCGTTCAGATAGCCCGCGCCGCCCATCGCCTGCACGCCCTGCACCGCCATCTCCATCGCTTTCTCCGAGGCATAAAGCACGCAGGCGGCGGCATCCTGGCGGGTGATCGTGCCGCGGTCGCAGGCCTTTGCCGCCTCGTAGACATAGGCGCGCGCGGTCATCAACGTGGTGTAGATATCGGCGATCTTGCCCTGCATCAGCTGGAAGTTTCCGATCGGCTGGCCGAACTGCCTGCGCTCATGCATGTAGGGCATGATGTGGTCGAGGATGGCGTGCATCAGCCCGGTGCCGATCCCGGCCAGCACCACGCGCTCGTAATCGAGCCCCGACATCAGCACGCGGACGCCGCGGCCCTCTTCGCCCAGCACATTCTCGAACGGCACCTCGACATCTTCGAAGATCAGCTCGGCGGTGTTCGAGCCGCGCATGCCGAGCTTGTCGAAATGCGGGCTGGTCGAGAACCCCGTCATGGTCTTTTCGATCAGGAATGCCGTGATCCCCCGGGCGCCGGCCTCGGGGTCGGTCTTGGCATAGACCACCAGCACATCGGCATCGGGGCCGTTGGTGATCCAGTATTTGGTGCCGTTGAGCGTATAGTAGCCGTTCTTCTTGTCGGCCCGCAGCTTCATGCCGACCACGTCGGAACCCGCGCCCGCCTCCGACATCGCCAGCGCACCCACCTGCGCGCCCGAAACGAGGCCCGGCAGGTATTTCGCCTTCTGCGGGTCGGAGCCGTTCAGGACGATCTGATTCACGCACAGGTTGGAATGTGCCCCATAGGAGAGCGAGACCGAGGCCGAGGCGCGGGCGATCTCCTCGACCGCGATGACATGGGCGAGATAGCCCATATCGGCCCCGCCATGCGCTTCGGGCGCGGTGATGCCCAAGAGCCCAAGCTCGCCCATTTCCGGCCACAGCGCGGCGGGGAACTCGTTGTCCCGGTCGATCGCGGCGGCCATCGGGGCGACCCGCTCCTGGGCCCAGCGATGGACCATGTCGCGCAGCGCGGCGATATCCTCGCCCAGTCCGAAGTCGAGCGTTGCGGTGAACATCGGCCATCCCTCCTGCGCCTGGCCCGGCCCGGGCCGCCTGGAGCCGTTTGGTGGCCTGCCGCGCCGCCGCGGTCAAGCCGGGCGGATCGCGGCAACGGGGCGGGGTCGCATGGCGGGCGGCGGAACGAAAAGCCCGATGCGCCCGCATCGGACGGGAGGCCCTGATGTGGCCGCTAGTACTGCACGACCGCGCGGATCGACTCGCCCGCATGCATCAGGTCGAAGCCGCGATTGATCTCGTCAAGGGCCAGCCGGTGGGTGATCATCGGGTCGATCTCGATCCTGCCTTCCATGTACCAGTCGACGATCTTCGGCACGTCGGTCCGGCCCCGCGCGCCGCCAAAGGCGGTGCCTTTCCAGGTCCGCCCGGTGACCAGCTGGAAGGGCCGCGTCGAAATCTCCGCCCCGGCCGGTGCCACGCCGATGATGATCGATTCGCCCCAGCCCTTGTGCGCGCATTCGAGCGCGGCGCGCATCACGTCCACATTGCCGGTCGCGTCGAAGGAGTAATCCGCCCCGCCCTTCGTCAGATCGACAAGATAGGGCACAAGGTCGCCCGCGACCTCGGCCGGGTTGACGAAATCGGTCATGCCGAAATGTTCGGCCATGACGCGCTTGCCCGGGTTCAGGTCGACACCGACGATCTGCCGCGCGCCGATCATCCGCAGCCCCTGAATGACGTTGAGCCCGATGCCACCAAGCCCGAACACCACGGCCCGGCAGCCCGGTTCGGCACGCGCGGTGTTGATCACCGCGCCGATGCCGGTGGTCACCCCGCAGCCGATATAGCAGATGGTGTCGAAAGGTGCGTCCGGGCGCACCCTGGCCACCGCGATCTCGGGCAGCACGGTGTGGTTCGAGAAGGTCGAACAGCCCATGTAGTGCAGGATCGGATCGCCATCGAGCGTGGTGAACCGGCTGGTGCCGTCGGGCATCAGCCCCTGACCCTGGGTCGAGCGGATCGCCTGGCACAGATTGGTCTTCGGGTGCAGGCAATACTCGCATTCGCGGCATTCGGGCGTGTAGAGCGGGATGACATGGTCGCCCGGTTTGACCGAGGTCACGCCGTCCCCCACTTCCAGCACCACGCCTGCGCCCTCATGCCCCAGAATGGCGGGAAACAGCCCCTCGGGGTCGGCGCCCGAGCGGGTGAACTCGTCGGTGTGACACAGGCCCGTGGCCTTGATCTCGACCAGCACCTCGCCGGCGCGCGGCCCTCCGAGATTGACCTCGGTCACTTGCAGCGGCTCGCCGGCGGCGGTGGCGATGGCGGCGCGGGTGCGCATGGCATCCTCCCTGGTTTTCGGGCAGCCTAACCCCTGTGGCGCACAAGGCAAGGCCGGGCGCCGCCCGGGCGGTGGGCCGCGGCGGGTCTATATCTCTTCGACGTCCACCACCCCGGGCAGGCTCTTCAGCGCCGCGCCGATCTGCGGTGTCACCGGCCAGTGGCCGGGCAGGCCGACCGCGACCTCGCCCGGCAGGCCCGGGCCGATCAGGGCCAGTTCCACAGGCCCGGCCGCGGCATGGGTCGCCTCTTCGCGGGCCCGGTCGAGCAGGCCCGCGACCAGCGGCAGCGCCGGTTCCGTGCCCACGAAGACCCGAAAGCCCGCCGGCGCCAGCCCGGCCACGACCCGGTCCACCGGCTGCACGGTGCGGGCCAGCAGTTTCAGCTGCTCGACCTCCATCGACGCCTCGACCGTCAGCACCACCAGCGCGCCCGGCTCCAGCAGGTCGCGGGCCTCGGCCAGCGTGTCCTGGAACACCGTGACCTCGAAAAGCCCGGTCGGATCGGACAGCTGCACAAAGGCGTAGCGGTTGCCGCGCGCCGACTTGCGTTCCTGGCGGTTGGCGACCGCCCCGGCAATGCGCGCCGCGACCGGTCCCTGCGCCGCGGCCGCCGCGATTTCCTTCAACGTCTGGACCCCCGAGCGGGCAAGCGGCCCGCGATAGTCTTCCAGCGGATGGCCCGACAGGTAGAAGCCGATCGCGGCATGTTCCTCGGCCAGCTTTTCTGTTGGCAGCCAGGGTGCGGGATCGGGCAGCCGCGGGTCCGGCAGATCCTGCGCTGCCTCGCCGAACAGCGACACCTGCGCCGAGGCGCGCTCGTCATGCAATGCGGCGGAATGGGCAATCAGCGCGTCGAGGCCGGCAAACACCCGCGCCCGATTGGTATCGAGCGCGTCGAAGGCGCCGGCGCGGGCCAGCATTTCCAGCGCCCGCTTGCCGATCAGCCGCAGATCGACCCGCCGCGCGAGGTCGAACAGGGTGCGAAATGGCGCCTCGCCGCGCGCCGCGACCAGCAGCCGCATCGCCTCGCCGCCAACATTCTTGATCGCGCCGAGCGCATAGACGATGCGGCCCTCGGCGACCGAGAACACCGCGTCCGAGCGGTTGACGCAGGGCGGCACCAGCCCGATCCCCAGCCGCTCGACCTCGCGCTTGTAGACGTTGAGCTTGTCGGTCAGGTGGATGTCCGCGTTCATCACCGCAGCCATGTATTCGACCGGGTGGTTCGCCTTCAGCCAGGCGGTCTGATAACTCACCAGCCCATAGGCCGCCGCATGGCTCTTGTTGAAGCCGTAATTGGCGAACTTGTCGAGCAGCGCCCAGACCTCTTCGGCGGTCTTCGCATCGACCCCGTTTTCCGCCGCCCCGGCGATGAATTTCGGCCGCTCGGCATCCATCGCCGACTGGATCTTCTTGCCCATGGCGCGGCGCAGCAGATCGGCCCCGCCCAGGCTGTAGCCGGCCATGCGCCGGGCGATCTCCATCACCTGTTCCTGATAGACGATGATGCCCTGGGTCTCGTCGAGGATCGGGTCGATCAGCGGGTGGATCGACTCGCGCGTTGCATGGCCGTTCTTGACGTCGCAGTATTTCGGGATGTTCTCCATCGGGCCGGGCCGGTAAAGCGCGACGAGGGCGATGATGTCCTCGATGCAGGTCGGCCGCATGCGCCGCAGCGCGTCCATCATGCCCGCGCTTTCCACCTGGAACACCGCGACCGTCCGGGCCGAGGCATAAAGCTCATAGGTCGCCTTGTCGTCGAGCGGGATTGCGGAGATGTCCACCGCGACACCGCGCGCCGCCAGCAGATCGACCGCGTTCTGGATCACCGTCAGCGTCTTCAGCCCCAGAAAGTCGTATTTCACCAGGCCTGCGGCCTCGACCCATTTCATGTTGAACTGGGTTGCCGGCATTTCCGAGCGCGGGTCCTGGTAAAGCGGCACCAGCTCGACCAGCGGCCGGTCGCCGATCACCACGCCGGCGGCATGGGTGGAGGCGTTCCTGAGCAACCCCTCGATCCGCCCGGCATAGGTCAGCAGGCGGCCGACGACCTCCTCGGCCTGTGCCGCCTCGGCCAGGCGCGGCTCTTCGGCCAGCGCCCGGGCGATCGAGAGCGGCTTCGGCCCGTCCATGGGGATCAGCTTGGCCAGCCGGTCGACCTGGCCATAGGGCATCTGCAGCACGCGGCCGACATCGCGGATCGCGGCCTTCGACAGCAGCGCGCCGAAGGTGATGATCTGCGCGACCCGGTCGGCGCCGTATTTCTGCTGCACATAGGCGATCACCTCTTCGCGCCGGTCCATGCAGAAATCGATGTCGAAATCGGGCATCGACACCCGTTCGGGGTTCAGGAACCGCTCGAACAGCAGCCCGTATCGCAAGGGGTCAAGGTCGGTGATGGTCAGCGCCCAGGCCACCAGCGATCCCGCGCCCGAGCCGCGCCCGGGCCCGACCGGGATGCCCTGCGCCTTGGCCCATTGGATGAAATCGGCGACGATCAGGAAATAGCCCGGAAAGCCCATATCTTCGATCACGCCGAGTTCCATGTCGAGCCGCGCCTCGTACTCGGCCAGCGGCGCGGCATGGGGGACCGCCTTCAGCCGGGCCGCCAGCCCTTCCTGCGCCTGCGCCCGCAGCGCCGCCGCCTCGTCCTCGGCGAAGTGCGGCAACAGCGGCTTGCGGGTGTGCGCCCGCACCGCGCAGCGCTGGGCGATCTCGACGGTGTTGTCGATCGCCTCGGGCAGGTCGGCGAACAGCGCCGCCATCGCTTCCTGGCTCTTGAAGTGATGGTCGGGGGTCAGCTGGCGGCGCGGATCGGCCTGGTCGACATAGGCGCCTTCGGCGATGCACAGCATCGCGTCATGCGCCTCGAACATGTCGGGTTCGGGGAAATGCACGTCGTTGGTGGCGACCAGCGGCAGGTCATGGGCATGGGCGAGCCCGATCAGCCCGTCCTCGGTCGCCGCCTCGGCCGCGGTCCGGGTCGCGCCATGGGCCGGGTGGCGCTGCAACTCGACATACAGACGGTCGCCGAATGCCGTCTTCAGCCGGTCGAGCAGCGCCTCGGCCGGGTCGGCCCGGCCAGCCTGCAGCAGCCGCCCGAGCGGCCCCTCGGCCCCGCCGGTCAGGCAGATCAGCCCGGCGGCCCCGCCGGCCAGCGTATCGAGCGTCACATGCGGCCGGCGCCCTTGCGCCGCGCACCAGGCATGCGAGGTCAGCGCCATCAGATTGCGATAGCCCCCGGCGTCCTTGGCGAGCAGCACCAGGGGCGCGACATCGGGGGTGGGCGCGCCGGGTTCGACCGTGGCCCAGGCGAGGTCGAGCTGGCAGCCCATGATCGGCTGGATGCCCGCGCTGGCCGCCTTTTCGGAAAACTCGAGCGCGCAGAACAGGTTGTTGGTGTCGGTCACGGCGATGGCGGGCATGCCGGCATCGCGGCACAGGCCGGGCAGGGCGGCGACCCGCACCGCGCCTTCGAGCAGCGAGTATTCGGTGTGCAGCCGCAGATGCAGGAATCGGGGCAGGGTCATGGGCCGAGCCTAACGCAGTGCGGGGCGGGTGCCAAAGAAAAGGGGGCGCCCGGGGGCGCCCCAGTGGTCGTCTGGATCGGGCTCTTCCATGACTGCTCGCCGTCTTGCCCGTGGCCCGATCCCTGCGGGGGCATGGCGCCGCACGCGCGCCCCGCTGCCCCGTTCCGTCAACTGCAGCCGCTGGTCGCGCCCCAGGTGTTGCATTTCAGGCAGGTGCCGTTCCTGACCAGCGTGTAATT
>DNSZ01000253.1:0-4613 GCA_003500165.1 Paracoccaceae bacterium
AGCCTGACGGTGGCCGATTTCATGACCGCCGACGAGGTGTTCGTCACCGGCAACATCGCCAAGGTGATGCCGGTCGCCCGCCTTGACGACCGGCATTTCCAGCCCGGTCCGATGGCCCTGCGGGCGCGTGAATTGTATTGGGATTTCGCCCATGGCCGATAACCTGCCCGACACCATGCGCGCGGTGGAAATCCGCGAACCGGGCGGGCCCGAGGTGCTGGTGCCCGCCACAAGGCCGGTGCCCGAACCGGGCCTGCACCAGATCCTGATCCGCATCGCCTGTGCCGGGGTGAACCGGCCCGATGCGCTGCAACGCGCGGGGCTTTATGCGCCGCCGCCCGATGCCTCGGACCTGCCGGGGCTGGAAGCGGCCGGAGAGGTCGTGGCGACCGGCTCGGGCGTGACCCGCTGGGCGGTGGGCGACCAGGTGGCGGCACTGTTGCCTGGCGGCGGCTATGCCGAATATGCGGTCTGCCACGAGGATCACGCGCTGGCGGTGCCCGGCGGCATGCCCCTCGACCGCGCCGCCGCCCTGCCCGAGACGCATTTCACCGTCTGGTCGAACGTGTTCCAGCGCGGCCGTCTGGAACCGGGCGAGGTGTTTCTGGTCCATGGCGGCTCGTCGGGGATCGGCACGACCGCGATCCAGCTGGCATCCGCCCATGGCGCGCGGGTCTTTGCCACCGCCGGGTCGGCCGACAAATGCGCTGCCTGCGAAAGGCTGGGGGCCGAGGCGATCAACTATCGCGAGGCCGATTTCGTGGCCGCGGTGAAAGAGGCGACAGGCGGGCGCGGCGCGGACCTGATCCTCGACATGGTCGGCGGCGACTATCTGCCGCGCAACCTCAAGACCCTGGCCGAGGATGGCCGCCTGGTGCAGATCGCCTTCCTGCAGGGGCCGAAGGTGGCGGTGAACTTCGCGCCCTTGATGATGCGGCGGCTGACGATCACCGGCTCGACGCTGCGGCCGCAATCGGACCTCGCGAAGGCGCGGATCGCCGAGGCGCTGCGCGCCCATGTCTGGCCATGGCTGGAAACGGGCCGGATCGCCCCGGTGATGGACCGGACATTCGCCCTGGAAGACGCCGCCGCGGCGCATGCCCGCATGGAATCCTCGGCCCATATCGGCAAGATCGTGCTGCAGGTGGGGTAGGATCGGGGGGCCGTTATGCGGGCAACGATCACGGCAGCGATCCTGGCGGTAACCCTGGGCGCGGCGGCGGCGGCGCAGGATTTCGATTCAGGGGTCCTGGCCTATGACCGGGGCGACTTCGCCTCGGCTCGGGTTTCTGATACTAAGGTGCAATGAGTTTGACCCATTGCGCCGGTCCGCTTCCCGTCCCGCGCCGAACAGACCTTTCGTCTTGGCACAAATATCCCGGGGGTGAATGGCCCCGCCTCGGGCGGGGCCAGAGGGGGCAGCGCCCCCTGCCGGGATGCGCTGCATCCCGGGCCGCCGCCGGGGGCTCGATGCCCCCCAAGGCGGCCGCCGATCACGCCGCGCGGGCAGTCTCGATCGAGGTTGGAACGGGGATGTCGATGCCGTTGGCGGCGAACCCGTCAGTCATCCGGTGCGTCAGGTCGGATTTCACGTCCCAGCACTACCAACGGTCCCGGATCGTGACCGCCCGCATTACAGCCGGCGCACCGTCACCAGGCCGGCCGCCCCATAGCCGTTGAACCGGGTCGCATTGGCAAAGGAATAGGCGCCCATCCCGTCGATCAGCAGATAGTCGCCCGGGGCCACATCGCCCGGCAGCGGGATCATCCCCGGCAACCGGTCGAGCGAATCGCAGGTCGGCCCGAACACGGTGCGCGGCCGCATCGCGCCCCGTCGCGGCCGCCCCCGTCCATCCACCAGCCGAAGCCGGTCGGTCATCCCCGACACCGGCATTTCCGGCAGATGGCCATAGATCCCGTCATTGAGGATCAGCGCGCCATCCGGGCGCACCGCCTTGACCCGCGCGGCCAGGGTGAATGCCTCGGCCACCATGGCGCGGCCCGGTTCGCAGACAAGGGCCGGCGCATCATCTCCGAAAGCGTCGCGCGTGGCCGCCCCGATGGTATCGAAGATCGGGCCGAGATCGGGCGCCGCCCCGGTCCGGTGGCCGGGAAACCCGCCCCCGACATTGAGGCGCGACAGCCGCAAGCCGGCGATCCGCGCGGTATCGGCCGCCGCCGCGATATAGGCCGCCCACGCCGCACCGCTGGTGCATTGCGTGCCCGGGTGGAAGGTGATGGCGGGGCGATGCCCCATCGCCGCCACGCGGGACAGCAGCGGCGCGGCATGTTCGGGATCGGCGCCGAATTTCTCGCCGAAATTGTACTGTCCGCCGGTGATCGGCAGCCGCAGCCGCACCGCGATTTCGGTCGGGCGCGGCTGGCCCGCGGCCAGCTTGTCGAGTTCGGCGGGGTCGTCCACCGACCAGCTGGCCACATGCGCGCCGACCCCTGCGGCGATTTCGGCCGCCGACCGGACCGGGTTGTGATAGTGCAGCGCGGCGCCGTCCGACCGGTCGCGGACCAGCGCGATCTCGGCGGGGGAGGCGACATCGAACCCCTCGATCCCGGCGGCCAGCAGATTGTCGAGCACGACGCCCAGCGGATTGGCCTTCACCGCATAGGTGACCATGCCGGGAAAACCCGACCGGAACCGCCGCAGGGTGGCGGCAAGAACCGTGGGCGCAAAATACATCACCGGCGCGTCGGGCGCGGTTTGGGCAAGATGGGCGGCGGGATCGGCCCAAATCGGCTGGGCAAGCTGCATGAGGTCCTCCATCCGGTTGGGCGCCCGACAGCATGACGCGCGGCGCCGCCGATTGGGCTTGGCAAAATGGCGGAATCGCCGGAGACTGTCGGCAAATCGTCGGAAGATGTGACGGATTGCCGCAGATGGACCAGACCGATCGCCGCCTGATGACCGAGCTTTCGCGCAATGCGCGGCTGCCGGTGGCCACGCTGGCCCGCCGGCTGGGGCTGGCGCGCTCGACCGTGCAGGCCCGGCTCGACCGGCTGGAAGGCTCTGGCGCGATCGCCGGCTATGCGGTGATCCCGGGCCCCGGCGCCGCCCCGGAGCGGATGCGCGCCACGGTGCTGTTGCAGGTCGAACCGCAGGCCGGCGCCGCCGTGCTGCAGCGGCTGCGCGCCATGGCCGAGGTGACGCGGGTCATCAGCTGTGCGGGCCGGGTCGACCTGCTGCTCGACGTGGTGGCCGAGGGGCCGGGCGCGCTCGATGCCGCGCTCGACCGGATCGGGTCGGTGCCGGGCCTGCGCGCCTCGGAAAGCCTGGTGCATCTGGCGACCAAGATCGACCGGCAGCCGCCGGCCGGCGCACCGTGACCGGGCGGATCGAACAGTTCGTCACCCTGTGGGTGGTGATCGACCCGGTCGGCACGATCCCGGTCTTTGTCGCGGTGGCGGGCAGCCTGGCGGCGGGCGCACGCCGCCGCGTCGCGCTGCAGGCCACGCTGGTCGCCGCCGGTGTGCTGCTGTTCTTTCTGGTCTGCGGGCAGCTGTTGATCGAGGCGCTGGGCATCGGGCTTCTGTCGTTTCAGGTCGCGGGCGGGATCGTGCTGTTCCTGTTCGCGCTGACGATGATCTTCGGCGAATCGAAATCCGAGACGGACCAGAAATCGCCGAATGCGACACGCGGCCCGACCGGCCGTCGCCGGCGATCTATCCGCTGGCCGTGCCGTCGCTCGCCTCTCCGGGGGCGATGCTGGCGATCGTGCTCTTGACCGACAATTCCGAAGTCCCGATCGTCGATCAGGCGATGACCGTTGGGCTCATGCTGGCGGTGCTGGCGTTCGCCTGGGCGGCAATGCCGCTCGCGGGGCCGATCATCCGGCTGATCGGCGTTGCCGGCACCGAGATCGTCAGCCGGGTGATGGGCATGATCCTGGCCTCGGTCGCGGCCTATGCGGTGCTGGAGGCCCTGTTGGAGATCCTTGCCACCGGACGGCTGTGAGCGGCCTTTTCCCCGACCGTCTGCTTCGCTAGGGAAGCGCGACCGATCCAGGGGGCAGGGCCATGGAAACCAAATTCGACGCCGCCGAGGCCGAACCGCGGCTCTACGCGATGTGGGACGCCGCCGGCGCGTTTCGCGCCGGGGCGAACGCCCGGCCGGGGGCCGACAGCTTCTGCATCGTGATCCCGCCCCCCAATGTCACCGGCAATCTGCATATGGGGCATGCGTTCAACAACACGCTGCAGGACATTCTGATCCGCTGGCACCGGATGCGGGGGTTCGACACGTTGTGGCAGCCGGGCACCGACCATGCGGGCATCGCCACCCAGATGGTCGTGGAACGGGAACTGGCCAGGGATGGCACCAATGCGACCCGCCGCGAGATGGGGCGGGAAGCGTTCGTCCAGCGGGTCTGGCAGCAAAAGGTCAAATCCCGCGGCAATATCAAGCATCAGCTGGAACGGCTGGGATCATCCTGCGACTGGTCGCGGGAGGCGTTCACCATGGGCGGCGCGCCCGGCGATCCTGAACCCACGGACCAGAATTTCCACGATGCGGTGATCAAGGTCTTTGTCGATCTGTATAACGAGGGGCTCATCTATCGCGGCAAGCGGCTGGTCAACTGGGACCCGCATTTCGAAACCGC
>DNSZ01000253.1:4681-9885 GCA_003500165.1 Paracoccaceae bacterium
TGCGAAATCCCGGTGGGGCCAAAGGACAAGCGCCGGCTGATCCCGATCATCACCGACGATTACCCCGACCCGGCCTTTGGTTCGGGCGCGGTGAAGATCACCGGGGCGCATGATTTCAACGACTATGCGGTGGCCGAGCGCAATGGCATCCCGCTTTACCGGCTGATGGATACCGCCGGGCGGATGCGCGACGACGGGCTGTCCTATGACGCAAGCGCCGATATCGCCGGGGCCGCCGCCCGGGGCGAGATCACCGCCGACGCCGTCGATGTCGATGCGGTCAACCTGGTGCCCGATGCCTATCGCGGGCTCGACCGGTTCGAGGCAAGGAAGCGCATCGTTGCCGACATCACCGCCGAGGGGCTGGCGGTGACCATGCCCGACGAACAGGGCACGCCCCAGCCCTTTGTCGAGCAGAAGCCGATCATGCAGCCCTTTGGCGACCGCTCGAAAGTGGTGATCGAGCCGATGCTGACCGATCAGTGGTTCGTCGATGCCGAAAAGATCGTCGGCCCGGCGATCGAGGCGGTGCGCAAGGGCCATGTCGACATCCTGCCCGACCAGCACCGCAAGGTGTATTTCAACTGGCTCGAAAACATCGAGCCCTGGTGCATTTCCCGCCAGCTCTGGTGGGGGCATCGCATCCCGGTCTGGTATGGCTTCGACCTGCGGCTCGACAGCTTCGTCGATGACGAGGGCGACGGCACGCTCGACGAGGTCGAGATGCTGCGCTTTCTGACCGCCGACAATCTGGTCCGCGGCGGCGAGCGGCACCACGCCGCCGCCGATTTCGACAGCGTGCGCGCGCAGTTCGACGATGTGATCGCGGCCCTGCCGGTGCCGCTCAATCACGCCCGGGTGGTCGAGGTCGCGGACCGCCATGCGGCCGCCCAGGCGCTGGCCGCCAGCCTCGCGCAATACGAGGTCGACCAGGACCCGACGCGGCTGGTCTTTCCCGTGTGGCGCGACCCCGATGTGCTGGACACCTGGTTTTCCAGCGGCCTGTGGCCCATTGGAACGCTCGGCTGGCCCGAGGATACCGAGGAACTGAAACGCTATTTCCCGACCAGCGTTCTCATCACCGGCTTCGACATCATCTTCTTCTGGGTCGCCCGGATGATGATGATGCAATATGCCGTGGTCGGCGAACGGCCGTTCGACACCGTCTATGTGCATGCCCTTGTGCGCGACGAGAAGGGCAAGAAGATGTCGAAGTCGCTTGGAAATGTGCTCGACCCGCTGGACCTGATCGAGGAATTCGGCGCCGACGCGGTGCGCTTCACGCTGACCTCGATGGCCGCCATGGGCCGCGATCTGAAACTCTCGAAGGACCGGATCGCGGGCTATCGCAATTTCGGAACGAAGATTTGGAATGCGGTGCGGTTTGCCGAGATGAACGGCGTCTATGCCGCCGGCGCACCTGTGGCCGACCCGCCTGCGGCCACCGCCACGGTGAACCGCTGGATCATCGGCGAGACGGCGAAGGTGCGCGAGGCCACCGATGCCGCGCTGGCGGCGTTCCGGTTCAACGATGCGGCGAACGGGCTTTATGCCTTCACCTGGGGCAAGGTCTGCGACTGGTATCTGGAATTCGCCAAGCCGCTCTTTGACGCGGGCGATCCGGCGCTGGCCGCCGAAACCCGTGCGACCATGGGCTGGGTGCTGGACCAGTGCCTGATCCTGCTGCACCCGATCATGCCCTTTGTCACCGAAGAGTTGTGGCAGGCCACCGGCAAGCGGCCAAAGATGCTGATCCATGCCGACTGGCCGGACTATGCCGCCGCCGATCTGCTGGACCCGGCGGCCGACCGGGAAATCGGCTGGGTGATCGGCCTGATCGACGAAATCCGCAGCCTGCGTGCCCAGATGCGGGTGCCGGCGGGCAAGTGGCTGACGCTTTTGCAACTGGACCTCGACGCGGCGGGGCAGGGCGCGCTCGATCGCAACCGCCCGATGGTCGAACGGCTTGCCCGGCTCGACGGGATCGAAACCGCCACCGCGGCGCCGAAAGGCGCGCTGACGGTGACCGTGCCCGGCGGGGTGTTCGCCCTGCCGGTGGCCGATGTCATCGATGTCGGTGCCGAAACCGCGCGGTTGGAAAAGATGGCCGCATCGCTGGCGGCCGAGATCGCCAGCCTCGACGGGCGGCTGGCGAATGACCGGTTCCTGGCCTCGGCCCCCGAAGAGGTGATCGAGGAGGCGCGCGCGCGCCGCGCCGAGGCGACCGAAGAGGTCGGCAAGGTCGGGATCGCGCTCGACCGGTTGCGGGCGCTGGGGTGAGCGGGCCGCGCCTGACCCGGCTGGCTGGCAGCCTTCCCGCCACGGTGCCCTTCGTCGGACCCGAGGCGTTGGAACGGCAGACGGGCGCGCCCTTTCGCGCCCGGCTGGGCGCCAACGAATCGGGGTTCGGCCCGTCGCCCCGCGCCATCGCGGCGATGCAGGAAGCGGCNNCTGATCGTGGAACCGGGCGATGCGGTTGTGACCTCGGCCGGGGCCTATCCGACCTTCAACTATCATGTGGCGGGGTTCGGCGGCGTTCTGCACAGGGTGCCCTATCGCGACGATTGCGAGGATCCCGAGGCGCTGATCGCCAAGGCGCGCGAGGTCGGCGCAAGGCTTGTCTATCTCGCCAATCCCGACAATCCGATGGGCTCGTGGCATCGGGCGGGGCGGGTGCAGGCGATGATCGAGGCGCTGCCCGTCGGCACGCTGCTGCTCCTTGACGAGGCCTATGTGGATTTCGCGCCCGCGGGCACCGCGCCCGCGCTTGTCGCCGATGACCCGCGGGTGATCCGGATGCGCACCTTTTCCAAGGCCTATGGGCTGGCCGGGATGCGGGTCGGCTATGCCATCGGCGCGGCACCCCTGATCGCGGCCTTCGACAAGGTCCGGAACCATTTCGGGATGGGGCGGGTGGCGCTGGCCGCGGCGCAGGCGGCGCTGTCGGACCGGGCATGGCTCGCCCATGTGGTGGCTGAAGTGGCCGCGGCGCGCGACCGGATCGCGGCCATCGGGGCGGAAAACGGGCTGGCCGCGCTGCCCTCGGCGGCGAATTTCGTGGCGCTGGATACCGGGCGGGAGGGCCCGTTTGCCCGCGCGCTGGTGGCGGGGCTGGGCGCGCGCGGCGTGTTCGTGCGGATGCCGGGGGTGGCGCCGCTCGACCGATGCATCCGGGTGTCGGCAGGTCCCGCGGCGGAACTCGACCTGCTGGCGGCGGTTCTACCCGATGCGCTGGTGGCGGCATCGCAGGCGGCAGCGGTGGCGCAATGAGGCGAACCCATTGCGCCGGTTCCCCCCCCGCGCCCCGAGATCAGGCGGTGCCCGCATCCTTGGCCGCGGCGGCTGCGATCGCCGCCTTCAATGCCGCTTCCTGTTCGTTCGACAGCGACGTCTTCAGAACCCGCGGGCCATAGGGTTCGATCTCGGCGATCACCTTGTCGGCGGTGGCCGAGGCCACAAGGCCGAACAGCGCCGATGAGCCCTCGGGCAATGTCGCGCCGATCTGCTTGATCACGTCGTCATTGATCCCGTAATCCGACAGGCTGCCCGCCAGCGCGCCCATGGCCGCCCCGGCCATCCCGCCGATGGCAAAGCCCGCAAGCGGGTTCAGTGTCATCAGCCCGGCCAGCATGCCGACCAGGGCCCCGGTCGTCAGACCGGTCGAGGCGCCCGTAGCGGTCATGTTGACCGCCTGTTTCAGCTGCACCTTGCCGCCCGGGTGGCGGATCACGACGCAGGCGTCGAGCAGGTCGATCAGATGCTCCTTCTGCATGGCGTGCATCTTGGTCAGAACTTCGTCGGCGGTGGTCGTGCCATCGAAGCCGAGAACAACGAGATCGGACATGGTGGTCTCCCCGGGTTGGTTGGATCGTTCCGGCACCGGCCGATCGGCCAGACCGGGAAGTCGGTGCGCGCGGATCGCCGCGCCCGCCGCTGCGCTAGTCTAACTTCCAACCCAGCACCGCGGCCACCGCAAAGATATCCTTGTCGCCGCGGCCGCACATGTTCATCACGATCAGGTGGTCGCGTGGCAGGTCGGGGGCGAGCTTGGCCACATGGGCCAGCGCATGGGCGGGTTCGAGCGCGGGGATGATCCCCTCGGCCGCGCAGCACATCTGGAACGCCGCCAACGCCTCGTCATCGGTGACCGAGACATAGGTCGCCCGCCCGGTATCCTTCAGCCAGGCATGTTCGGGGCCGATGCCCGGATAGTCGAGGCCCGCCGAAATCGAATGGCCTTCCAGGATCTGGCCCTCGGCGTCCTGCAAGAGGTAGGTGCGGTTGCCATGCAGAACGCCCGGCCGCCCGCCGGTCAGGCTGGCGCAATGCGCCATACGGTCGTCGACGCCCTTGCCGCCGGCCTCGACCCCGATGATCGCCACCTCCGGGTCATCGAGGAACGGATGGAACAGCCCCATCGCGTTCGACCCGCCGCCGATGGCCGCGATCAGCGTGTCGGGCAGGCGGCCCTCGGCGGCCTGCATCTGGCTCCGCGTCTCCTTCCCGATGATCGCCTGGAAATCGCGCACCATGGCGGGATAGGGATGCGGGCCCGCCACGGTGCCGATGCAATAGAAGGTGTCGCGGACATTGGTGACCCAGTCGCGCAGCGCATCGTTCATCGCGTCCTTCAGCGTGCCGCGCCCGCTGGTGACCGGGATCACCTCGGCCCCCAACAGCTTCATCCGGAACACGTTGGGTTTCTGCCGTTCGACATCGTGCGCGCCCATATAGACGACGCATTTCAGACCGAACTTGGCACAGACCGTGGCGGTGGCCACCCCGTGCTGACCGGCCCCGGTTTCGGCGATGATCCGTTCCTTGCCCATCCGTCGGGCGAGCAGGATCTGGCCCAGCACATTGTTGATCTTGTGCGCGCCGGTGTGGTTCAGCTCGTCGCGCTTCATGTAGATCTTCGCCCCGCCCAGCTCTGCGGTCAGCCTTTCGGCGAAGTAGAGCGGGCTGGGGCGGCCGACATAATGGGTCCACAGATGGTCCATTTCGGCCCAGAAATCGGCATCCGTCTTGGCTCTTTCGTATTGCGCCTCGAGGTCGAGGATGAGCGGCATCAGCGTTTCGGACACGAACCGCCCACCATAAAGGCCGAAACGGCCGGTCTCGTCGGGGCCGGTGGTGTAGGAGTTGATCAGGTCTTCGGGCATCTGCACGCTCCATCCTTGTATGGACGGTCGTATCGCTGGCGC
>DNSZ01000210.1 GCA_003500165.1 Paracoccaceae bacterium
AAGCGCCCGCAGCCCGCCGCCGTGCTGGAGCTGCTGAAGCCCGTCACATGGTTCCCGCCGATGTGGGCCTATCTGTGCGGCGCGGTCTCGGCCGGGGTGGCGCCGGCTGGCCATTGGGGGCTGATCGTGCTGGGCATCTTCATCGCCGGGCCGCTGGTCTGCGGGATGAGCCAGGCCGCCAACGATTGGTGCGACCGCCATGTCGACGCGATCAACGAACCGAATCGGCCGATCCCGTCGGGCCGCATCCCGGGCCGCTGGGGGTTGTGGATCGCGCTTTTCATGTCGGCCGCCGCGCTTGTCCTCGGCATGGCGCTGGGGCCCTGGGGCTGGGGCGCGGTGGCCGTCGCGGTCGCCGCCGCCTGGGCCTATTCGGCCGAACCGGTGCGGCTGAAGCGTTCGGGGCTGTGGGGACCCGGGCTGGTCGGCCTGTCCTACGAAACCCTGCCCTGGTTCACCGGCGCCGCGGTGCTGGCCGCCGGCGCGCCCGCCTGGCCGGTGGTGATCGTCGCCCTGCTTTACGGCGTCGGCGCGCATGGCATCATGACGCTCAACGATTTCAAGGCGCTGGAGGGCGACCGGCAGATGGGCGTCAACTCGCTGCCGGTCACGCTGGGCCCCGAACGCGCCGCCCGCATGGCCTGCTGGGTGATGGCGATCCCGCAGGTCGCGGTGATCGCGCTCCTGGCGGGCTGGGACCGGCCCTGGCATGCGCTGGCGGTGGCCGCGCTGCTGGTCGCGCAATTCTGGGCGATGCGGCGGATGCTGCGCGACCCCAAGGGGCTGGCGCCGTGGTATAACGGCACCGGGGTTCTGTTCTATATCACCGGGATGATGGTCGCCGCCTTCGCCCTGCGAGGGCTGGGATGAGCGCCGTTCCGCGTACATTGAGCTGGCCGGATATCCTCCGGCTCGGGCTTGTGCAGATGGCCATCGGGTCGATCATCGTGTTGACGACGGCGACGATGAACCGGGTGATGGTGGTCGAGCTTGCCCTGCCGGCGATGCTGCCGGGCGTCCTTGTCTCGATCTATTATGCAACCCAGTTCCTGCGGCCGCGATTCGGGCATGGCGCCGATCAGGGCGGAAACCGGGCGCCGTGGATCGTCGCCGGGGTTGCGGTTCTGGGCCTGGGCGCCCTGGGGGCTGCGCTTTCGGTCGGGCTCATGGGGCGGTCGCTGGGCTGGGGGATTGCCGCGGCGGTCCCGAGCTTTCTGCTGATCGGCCTCGGCATCGGGGCCGGTGCGACAAATCTGCTGGCCTTGCTTGCCTCCCGCGTCAGCGAGGAGCGTCGGACGAATGCCGGCTCTGCCATCTGGATCATGATGATTGCAGGCCTCGCGGCGACGGGCATCACGGCTGGCATGCTGCTCGACCCCTACAGCCCGACGCGCCTGGTCCTTGTCACGCTCGGCGTCGTCGCGCTTGCCCTGGTGTTGACGGTGATCGGTATCTGGGGCCAGGAACGCGGCCCGGCGCGGGCCGATATCGGCAAGGCCCGGAACCGCGATCTGCCGTTCCGCACAGTGGCCCGAGAGCTTTGGGGGGATGCCCGTGTCCGCGCCTTCACGATCTTCGTTTTCGCTTCGATGGTCGCCTACAACCTGCAGGACCTGATCCTTGAACCCTTTGCCGGGCATGTCTTCGGATACACGGTCGGCGAAAGCACCCAATTGGGCGGGACCCATCACGCCGGCGCGCTGGCTGGCATGATCGTCGTGCTGGTCAGTGGCACCGCGCTTGCGCGGGTCTTCAGGGTGCCCGTGCAGGGCTGGATCGTCGGCGGCTGCCTGTTGTCGGGCACAGCGCTGATCGCGATGGCCTTCGGCGGCATGCGGGCACCCGGCTGGCCGCTTGGCCCGAACGTGTTCCTGCTGGGGCTTGCCAATGGCGTCTTCGCCGTGGCCGCGATCGGTGCCATGATGCAGCTTGCCTGTGAGGGCGACGAGGCGCGTGAGGGCCTGCGCATGGGCCTGTTTGGCGCCGCGCAGGCGATCGCCTTCGGCGTCGGTTCCTTCCTTGGCACCGCGGCGGCAGACCTGATGCGCGCGCTTGTCGCGTCGGATGCGTTCGCCTATGGCACCGTCTTCGCAGCCGAAGGCGTCATCTTCCTCATCGCCGCGGCGCTTGCCCTGCGCATCAGCACGCGGTCTGCCTCAGAACCCGTTCCTATTCCAGGAGAATGAACCATGTTTGATGTCATCGTCGTCGGAGGCGGCCCGGCGGGGGCTACCGCGGCCGAGGATCTGGCGCGGGAGGGTCGCCGTGTCGCGCTTCTCGACCGGGCCGGCCGGATCAAGCCCTGCGGCGGGGCGATCCCGCCCCGGGCGATCCGCGATTTCCACATCCCCGAGGACATGCTGGTGGCCAAGATCACCACCGCGCGGATGATCTCGCCCACCGGGCGGCGTGTCGACATCCCGATCGAGAACGGCTTTGTCGGCATGGTCGACCGCGAGCATTTCGACGAGTTCCTGCGCGCCCGTGCGGCCGAGGCCGGCGCCGAACGGCTGACCGGCACCTTCAAGGCGATCGATCGCGCGGGCGGAAAGACGGCCGTTGTCTATCGCGACAAGGACAGCGGCGAGGAACGGCGCGTCGAAACGAAGCTGGTGATCGGCGCCGATGGCGCCCGGTCCAATGTGGCCCGCCAGGAAGTGCCGGGCGGCGACCGCATTCCCTATGTCATCGCCTATCACGAGATCATCGCCGCGCCGGGCCGGGTCGGCGATTATGACCCCGACCGCTGCGATGTGGTCTATGACGGCCGCATCTCGCCCGATTTCTATGGCTGGGTGTTCCCGCATGGCAAATCGGCAAGCGTCGGGATGGGCAGCCTGGTCAAGGAGGTCGATGTCAAGAAAGCCACCGCCGATCTGCGCCAGCGCAGCGGTCTGGCCGAGTGCGAGACGATCCGCAAGGAAGGCGCGCCGATCCCGCTGAAACCGCTCGACCGCTGGGACAATGGCCGCGATGTGGTGCTGGCGGGCGATGCCGCGGGGGTGGTCGCGCCGTCCTCGGGCGAGGGCATCTATTACGCCATGATGGGCGGCCGGGTGGCGGCGATGGCGGCGGCGGCCTGCCTGGCCTCGGGCCGGGCGAAGGACCTGCAACTGGCGCGCAAGGCGTTCATGAAAGAGCACAAGAACGTCTTCAAGATCCTGCAATCGATGCAGAACGCCTATTACAAGTCGGACGAACGCCGCGAACGCTTCGTCTCGCTCTGTCACGATGTCGACGTCCAGCGCCTGACCTTCGAGGCCTATATGAACAAGGAACTGGTGAAAGCCCGGCCGCTGGCGCATGTCAAGATCGGGATCAAGAACATCGCCCATCTGACCGGGCTGGTCCGGCCGGAGGCGGTATGAGCGATGCCGATCTGATACCGGCCTGGGAAGACGGGCAACTGCGCCCGCTCGACAAGCTCGACGTGCATCGCCGTGGCCTCAGGCATCTGGCGATCTCGGTCTTTGTCACCGATGGCGATGCGGTGTTGTTGCAGCGCCGGGCGCTGGGGAAATACCACACGCCGGGGCTGTGGGCGAACACCTGCTGCACCCATCCCCATTGGGGCGAACCGGCCGAAGACTGCGCCCGGCGCCGGCTGGGCGAGGAGTTGGGGATTGTCGGCGTGCTGCCCGAATGGCGGTCGCGGGTCGAATACCGCGCCGATGTCGGCGGCGGGCTGATCGAGCATGAGTTGGTCGACATCTTCCTCGTCCGCGCTGCGCGCGACCTCGGTCTGGCGCCGAACCCCGCCGAGGTGATGGACACCGAATGGATGGGCCTGGCGGAGCTCGCCCGCGACACCGAAGCCCGGCCCGAGCGCTATACCCCGTGGCTGCGCATCTACATGCGCGACCACGCAACCGGGATTTTCGCCGCGCCGGTCGGCGCCTGAGACCGCCCAGGCGCCGCCGGGCGCAACGCACGCAAGGTTAACGGGACGTCCATCCGCGGCTGTCAGGGTCTGCGACCAGCAACGCCCAGTCAGCCCCGAGGAACCCCGAAATGCGCGACGACTTTTCCGATCACACGGTCAGCCTCGAGTCGCCGATCGTCGATGCCCTGCCCGTCGCCCCCGACGATGCGGTCGATCTGCCGCGCCGGCCGCGCGCGCTGTGGATCGGCGAGCAGGGCGATGTCGCGGTACGGATTGGCGGGACCGCAACCGCCATCGTCTTTCGCAATGCCGGCGGTCTGCTGCCGATCCGCCCCGATCGGGTGCTGGCCGGGGCGACCACCGCGTCGGGCATTCTGGCTCTCTACTGAGGCGACAGGACATGATCGGCATATCCATCGGCTCTGGCCAAGCGGTCCGAATGCAGCGCCCGGCCCGGCCCGCGCCTGACTCCGTCCCCACCGTGACCACAACACCGCCACCCGGTGCGACGCTCTGCCCGGTCGTCACCGGCACGCCACCGGTCGCCCTTGCCGTCGAGTTCGACGGCTTTAGCCCGTCGACCGGTTTGACCTGGGAAAGCGGCGGCGCCGGGCGGGGCGCGTCGCTGTCGGTCGAGGGGACCGACATCGTCCTGCGCGCCGGCCATGACTGCGCAAGATGGCCGGCCAGCGATTGCGCCCGGATCGTCGCCCAATGCCCCGTCGGCGACGGCATGCTGGTCTGGGAATTCGCCGACGGGACGATCCGGGTGTGGTGGAACGGGGTCGCATCGGGCGCCGCAACCGGCGGCTGAGGCGGCGAACGGTTATTCTCAATGACCGTTGGTATGGGGCGGTCGACGACCGCCTCGTCCGGGCAGCGCGCGACCTCGGTCCGGTGCCGAGCCGGGCCCTGGGTGATCGGTACAGGTTGGTCGGCCGAACTGGCCTCGGCCGAGCGCGATGCGGATGGCGGCGCGTCGCGGTGCGTAACCACGCAGCGGGATTCTTGCCGCGAAGCCCGGACCCTCAGCCCGGTCGGCAGCGGGCGACGATGCGGGCGCGGAAATCCTCCGGGCCCGTGGCCGCGACATAGGAACCGCCGGTCGATCCGCTGCCCGGCCCCACCGTGGCCACATCGTCGACGATGAAGGCTGCTTCGGCGTCCACGCCGCGGAAATCCGCGTCTGCCGTCAGGACGAATGCCTCGGCGCCCTGTTCGGCGCACAGGCTGTCGGCGCGGGCGACCGCCAGTTGCAACGCGGCATCTTCGGAATAGCCCGTCGCCTCGACCGCAAACCGGCCGTTCGGCATCGGCGTGACGGTGGCCGACCCGGTCGCACAACCGATCAGAAGCGTGGCGCCGAGCAAGGCGGCGAGCGGCTTGTGTCCCATCGGCGCGTCCCCAATCCTGTCACCGGTCCCGATAGCGGCAATCGCCGGTCCGGGGCAAGGGCGGCAATCCGCCTTGTGCGACCCCGAAGGCTGGCCTATCCGACGCACAAGCAAGATGGGAGGAAACGATGCTGCGACGCCCTGGCGACAAGTCCGGCCTGCCCAGCCGCCACGTGACCGAGGGCCCCGAACGTGCCCCGCACCGATCCTATTACTACGCGATGGGGCTGACGGATGCGGAAATCCACCAGCCGCTGGTCGGGGTCGCGACCTGCTGGAACGAGGCCGCGCCGTGCAACATCGCGCTCAGCCGTCAGGCCCAGGCCGTCAAGCTGGGCGTCAAGGCCGCCGCGGGCACGCCGCGCGAATTCACCACCATCACGGTGACCGACGGCATCGCCATGGGGCATGAAGGGATGCGATCGAGCCTCGCAAGCCGCGAGGCGATTGCCGACACGGTCGAGCTGACCATGCGCGGCCATGGCTATGACGCGCTGGTTGGCCTGGCCGGCTGCGACAAGTCGCTGCCGGGAATGATGATGGCGATGGTGCGGCTCAATGTGCCGTCGGTGTTCATCTATGGCGGTTCGATCCTGCCGGGCAAGGCACCGCAGGTCGACGAAATCCCGGAAGACTTCCGATCCCGCGACCTGACCGTGCAGGACATGTTCGAGGCGGTCGGCCGGCACCAGAATGCCGAGCTGAGCGATGCCGCGCTCGACATGCTCGAACGGGTCGCCTGCCCGTCGGCCGGGGCCTGCGGCGGGCAGTTCACCGCCAATACCATGGCCTGCGTGTCCGAGGCGATCGGCCTTGCGCTGGCCAATTCCTCGGGCATGCCCGCGCCCTATGAAAGCCGCGACCAGTATGGCGAGGCCAGCGGCCGCGCGGTGATGACCCTGATCGAGCGGAACATTCGCGCCCGCGACATCGTCACGCTGAAAAGCCTGCAGAACGCCGCCCGGGTGGTGGCCTGCACCGGCGGGTCGACCAATGCCGGGCTGCACCTGCCGGCCATCGCCCATGAGGCGGGCATCGCCTTTCACCTTGACGATGTATGCGAGATATTCCGCGACACGCCCTATTTCGTCGACCTGAAGCCGGGCGGCCAATTCGTCGCCAAGGACCTCTACGAGGCCGGCGGCGTGCCGGTCGTGATGAAGGAACTGCGCAAGGCCGGCCTGATCCATGAGGATTGCATGACCGCCTCCGGCCGCACGATCGGCGAGGAGCTGGACCTGGTCACCCGCGAAGCCGATGGCCGGGTGATCCATCCGGTCGCCAATCCGCTGACCCGGACCGGCGGGGTGGTCGGGCTGAAGGGCAATCTGGCGCCGCAGGGTGCCATCGTGAAGGTGGCGGGGATCGAGCCCCAGCATCAGCGCTTTGTCGGGCCCGCCCGGGTGTTCGAATGCGAGGAAGACGCATTCGCCGCGGTCAAGGCGCGCAACTATGCAGAGGGCGAGGTCATCGTGATCCGCAATGAGGGGCCCGCCGGCGGCCCCGGCATGCGCGAGATGCTGGCGACCACCGCCGCCCTGTCGGGTCAGGGCATGGGCAAGAAGGTCGCGCTGATCACCGATGGCCGGTTTTCGGGGGCCACGCGCGGCTTCTGCATCGGCCATGTCGGGCCGGAGGCGGCCCATGGCGGGCCGATCGCGCTGCTGCGGAACGGCGATGTGATCACCATCGACGCGGTTGCGGGCACGCTCTCGGTCGATCTGTCGGAAGACGCGCTGGCCCGCCGCAAGGCCGAATGGGCCGGACCGCGCGCCACCAATTATGCCTCGGGCGCGCTTTGGAAATACGCCCAGCTGGTCGGCGAGACCNNCTTGGGATCGCGGCGGCGACCGGGCCACGCGCCCAGACCGTCACCACCGGCGGGATGGCGGTCACGCTGGCCGCGCCCGACGGGTTCTGCATCGACCGGCGCGCCAGCCGGCCGCGCGCCAACCCGCCGGTTGTCCTGTTCGTGCCCTGCGGGGCAGAGGCACCGCGGCGGCCGGCTGTGCTGACCGCGACCGCGTCGGCGGCGGTGGCGGGGCAAAGCGTCGCCGGGTCGGGGGCGGCGTTGCAGAATTTCCTGCGCTCGGAGGCGGGGCGCGCCGCGCTCAGCCGCGACGGTCGGGCGCAATCGGTCGCCGTGATCGACAGCGTGATCCGGGACGGTGCGCTGATCGTGCATCTGCGCGACCGCAGCCCACCCCCGGCGCCGGGCCTGTCGCCCACCTATCGGCGGGCCTTTCTGAATGTCGGCGACGCGCTTGTGTCGATCGCGGTGCTTGGGGTCGATGCCGACCCGATGGGCAACGCCCAGAGCCGGGCGCTGCTGGCCGCGGGGATCGCTGCGATCCGCGCCGCCAACGCCGCGCCGGTCCTGGCGGAGGCGGGCTGAATGCGCGTGCTGCGCTGGATCGGCCGAAGCCGGCCCGACGATCTGGCCCGCTATCGGCCGTGGCTTCCCGACGACCCGACGCTCGACGCGCCGCCACAGGCTGACTGGGCCTGGCGCCCAGGCCTGTGGCGCGAGCCGCTTTCGCCGGCCGAAAGGCTGGCGCAGAAGCCGCGCACCGTGCTGGCGTCCGGCGCGGCGCTGCACCACGACGCGGCGGCGGGCAGCCTGCGGCTGATCCAGCGCGCCGGCGACGGCGCCACCGGCGCCCCGTTCGCGCTGAGCCTTGAACCCGTCGGGTTGCAG
Organism: Paracoccaceae bacterium; assembly: GCA_003500165.1. Lineage (GTDB taxonomy): Bacteria > Pseudomonadota > Alphaproteobacteria > Rhodobacterales > Rhodobacteraceae > UBA10424. The sequence continues at coordinate 7,976 of DNSZ01000210.1, forward strand.
GCGGGCTTCATCTCGCTGGCGCTCGATCTTCCGGACGCCGCCTGCCGCGGCATGGCCACGCATCAGATGCTGGTCGCGACCGCCCGCGGCGATCTGGCCGGCATCGCGGCGTGGCTGCGGATCAACCTGGTGCGCGCGGCGACGACCGACAGCCGGACCGTGGCGCTTCACCCTGCGGGCGACGTCTACCGGGGCGCGATCGACCTTTACGGGATGCCGCAGGAGGTGATGCCGCCCGACCGCATCTGGGTCGACCTGATCATCGACCCGCCGCCGCACCGGATCGCGATCGCCGATCTGCAACTGGCCCGGGTTCCCCGCCCGCCATTCTGAGGAGCGCATCGCCATGACCGACCATCCCTATCCGCATCTGCTGGCACCGCTCGATCTGGGTTTCGTGACGCTGCCCAACCGGGTGCTGATGGGGTCGATGCATACCGGGCTCGAGGAAACCGGGGATTGGGGCCGCGTCGCCGCCTTTTATGCCGCGCGGGCCGCGGGCGGCGCCGGTCTGATCGTGACCGGCGGCATGGCGCCGAATGCCGAAGGCGGGGTGTTCCCCGGCGCGGCGGGTCTGTTCACCGACCGGGACATCGCCCATCACCGCCGGGTCACCGATGCGGTGCACGACGCGGGCGGGCGGATCGCGATGCAGATCCTGCATGCCGGGCGCTATGCCTATTCCCCGGACTGCGTGGGGCCGTCGCCGATCAAGTCGCCGATCTCGCCGTTTCCGCCCCGCGAACTGGATGAAGCCGGCATCGAAAAGCAGATCGCCGACATCGCCACCGCCGCGGCGCGGGCCCGCGAGGCGGGCTATGACGGGGTCGAGGTGATGGGCTCGGAGGGCTATTTCCTCAACCAGTTTCTGGTCACCCATACCAACCGGCGCGGCGACCGCTGGGGCGGCAGCCTGGAGAACCGGATGCGCCTGCCGGTGGAGGTGGTGCGCCGGGTCCGCGCCGCGGCGGGCGCCGACTTCATCCTGATCTACCGCATCTCGCTGATCGACCTGGTGCCGGACGGGCAGGCCTGGGACGAGGTGGTGACACTGGCCCGCGCGATCGAGGCCGCCGGGGCGACGATCCTGAACACCGGCATCGGCTGGCACGAGGCGCGCATCCCGACCATCGCGACCAGCGTGCCGCGCGCCGCCTTTGCCTGGGTCACGCAAAAGCTGATGGGCGAGGTCGGCGTGCCGATCATCACCTCGAACCGCATCAACACGCCCGAAACCGCCGAGCGGCTGCTGGCCGGGGGCTGCGCCGACATGGTGTCGATGGCCCGCCCGTTTCTGGCCGATGCCGATTTCGTGGCCAAGGCGGCAGCCGGCCGGGCGGCCGAAATCGCCCCCTGCATCGCCTGCAATCAGGCCTGCCTCGACCACACCTTTTCGGGCCGGCTGACCTCTTGTCTGGTCAATCCGCGGGCCTGTCACGAAACCGAACTGGCCTATGATCCCGCCGCACGGCCGAAGGCCGTGGCGGTTGCCGGCGCCGGCCCGGCGGGGATGATGGCGGCCATCGTGGCCGCCGGGCGCGGCCACCGGGTGACGCTGTTCGAGGCGTCGCCGCGCATCGGCGGGCAGCTCAACATGGCGCGCGTCCTCCCCGGCAAGGAAGAGTTCGACGGGCTGGTGGACTGGTTTGCCACCATGCTTGACCGCACCGGCGTCACGTTGCGGCTTGGGCAGGCGGCCGGACCCGACGATCTGGCCGCGTTCGACGAGGTGATCGTCGCCACCGGCGTCAGCCCGCGCGACCCGGGCATTCCGGGGCAGGACGGCGCCCATGTCCTGTCCTATGTCGATGTGCTGGCAGGCGGGGCGGCGGTGGGCGACAGGGTGGCCATTGTCGGGGCCGGGGGTATCGGCTTCGACATGGCCGAGTTTCTGGTCCATGCCGGCGAAAGCCCGACATGCGATCCCGTGCTGTGGCGCCGCGAATGGGGTGTCGCCGACCCGGCCGCCTTCCGCGGCGGACTTGCGCCGGGCGGCCCCGCACCCGCCCCGCCGGCCCGCCAGGTCACGCTGCTGCAGCGCAAGGCGGAAAAGCCGGGCAAGCGGCTGGGCAAGACCACCGGCTGGATCCACCGCGCGGCGCTGAAGATGAAGGGCGTCGCGATG
>DNSZ01000164.1 GCA_003500165.1 Paracoccaceae bacterium
CGCCCGCCGCGCGGCGGGCGTGCTCCCGATACCAATGCATCGCGCCGCTCAAGCCGCCTCGAGGCGCCCCCTTCAGGGCCTCTCGTCCTCGATCGGTTCCGCCGATCCGTCGTGCCGGCCTGCCAACTACAGCCGGACGCTCCCGGGCGCGCGCCCGGGAGCACGCCCGCCGCGCGGCGGGCGTCCCCCGATACCAATGCATCGCGCGGCTCAATCCGCCTCGAGGCGCCCCCTTCAGGGCCTCTCGCCCTCGATCAGTTCCACCGATCCGTCGTGCCGGCCTGCCGACTACAGCCCGGCGCTCCCGGGCGCGCGCCCGGGAGCACGCCCGCCNNCGCCCGCCGCGCGGCGGGCGTCTGCCAGATGCCACGGCATCGGGCGTTCGATCCCGACTTTGGGTAACCCGCCCCAGTCGCTGCAACGGCAGTCATTATGCCAACGATCACTGATCGTGACCGTTGGCATAAACCGATCCAACGCGGCGTGCACCGATCCGCGGGCGGGTTGGAGGCCGATATCGCCGCCCTCATCGAGGCACACAACGAAGCTCCGAAGCCATGCAAGTGGCTCTGGTCAGCCGACGCGATCCTCGCTTCCGTCAGACGCTTCTGTCAGAAAACCCCATGCCACAGGCTTTTGTATTCAGGCGACTAGGCCTCTGCGGCGCGCTTGTGCCCGAACAGCCGATCCCCCATCACCAGAAGCACGATGGTCACCAGCGCGAGCCCCAGCAGCAGCCACTGGAACTGGTCCACATAGGTGGCCAGCACCGTGCCGCCCAGGATCAGCGCGCCGATCAGCAGCATGCGCCAGCTGCCATGCACCCCGGACAGATAGGTCGACAGCCCAAGCAGGACGCTGGCCATGAGGCCGGCATCGGTATTGGCCATCCGGCCCGAGGCGATGAACACGAACACCATGTGGATCGCCACCAGCACACCGAACCAGTGGACTGCCAGCTTCAGCAGCAGCCGCCACCAAATGACCTGGGGCGTGCGGTGACGCCAGAAAACGACGAAGCTGGCGACAAAGAAGATGGCGACCACGATCAGCCAGTATCGCTCGCTCGAAAGGACGGCCATGTCGGTCCAGACGATGCCGACAAAACACAGCCCGGACAGGACCGCGGCAATGACGACATCGACCACCAGCGCGCTGCTGCCGGATGGCTCGGTCGGCTTGGCGGATGCGGTTTCAGTATCGATGTCGGTCATGGCGCCCCCTGGCTTCTGGTCTTTTCCTGCAACCTAGCCGCGACCGCACCGCCGTTCAATCGCGCAGGCCGGCAGCCGCGAAAATCCTGTCCAGCATCGCCTGGTTGCCGCGCGAAAACGCCAGCGGGCAGGGATAGGCCGCGCCGGTTCGGACGCTTCGGTTGAACGCCGCGATCTGCAGCACATAGTGACGCGCGGTCGGGAAACGCTCGACCAGATCGGTGCCGTCGGCGCGGCGCCAGTGAATCTGTGCCTCGCCCGCGACGGCGGCGTTGAACGGTGCCGGCAGGCGCAGCCAGCCCCTTGTGCCGTGGAAAACCATCTCCTGGCGGGGGGCCAACCGCGTGCCGACATGAAACTGCAGCGTGAACCCCGGGAAGTCGGCGCGCACCTCGGCCAGCACGTCGACGCCGCCTTCGCACGCGGCTCGGGCAGCGATCGCCACCGGCTCGGCCCCGGTGGCAAAGCGCGTCGTCACCGTGGGATAGACCCCGATATCGTAAAGCGCGCCGCCGCCCCGTTCGGCGATGTTGCGGATATTGCCGCGGTCGCCATTGCAAAAGGTGAAGGCGCCGTCGACGCGGCGCAGATCGCCGACCGCGCCATCGGCCAGCATCGCGCGGACCCGCGCCCATTGCGGGTGATGGACCACCATGAAGCCCTCGGCGATCAGCTTCCCGCTGGCATCGCGGGCCGCGATCAGCCGGTCGATGTCATCGGCCCGCAGGGCAATCGGCTTTTCGCACAGAACGTGCTTGCCGGCCGCGGCGGCGCGCAGCGTCCAGGGCACATGCATGTCGTTGGGCAGCGGGACATAGACCGCATCGATGTCCGGGTCGGCCAGCAGCGCGTCATAGCTCTCGTGGATGCGCAGCCCCGGATAGCAGGCGACAAAGGGCGCGGCCCTGGCCGGGTCGCGGGTGGCGAGTGCGGCCAGCAGCCCGCCCTCGGCCAGATGGATCGCCGGTGCCATTTCGGCGCGGGCAAACCCCGACGCCCCCAGAATGCCCCAGCGCACCGGTTGGGTCATGCGCCGCCCCCCTGTTGCTGCCGCGTCACCCTGCGCCGATGCCACCGGCCTGGCAAGGCCGGCCGGGGCCAGGCGGCGGCCCCGACCGCCGCGCGGCGGGTTCAGGTGGCCGCGCCCGTCTGCAGCAGCGTGGTGCGGGCTTCGGTCTGGCGGGTCAGCATCCAGCCGGGGTATTCCGCCGGCAGCCGGGTGACCGCGTCGAGCGCGGCCAGCTCCGCCTCGGACAGCGTCACCCCGACAGCGCCCAGATTGTCGGTCAGCTGATCGACCCGCCTGGCGCCCACGATCACGGTCGTCACCACCTTTTGGTGCAGCAGCCAGGCGATGGCCACCCGCGCCACCGTGCAGCCCTTTTCCGCTGCCATGCCGCGCAGCGCATCGATGGCGTCAAACGCCCGGTCCCGGTCGACCGGCGGAAAGTCGAAGCTTGCGCGGCGGCCCTCGGCCGTGGCGCCACTGCGGTCGAACTTGCCCGACAGCAGCCCGCCGGCCAGCGGGCTCCACACCATCAGACCGATGCCTTCGGCCCGCAGCATCGGGACGATCTCGCGCTCCAGATCGCGGCCGGCCAGGGTGTAATAGGCCTGCAGCGAGACGATCGGGGCGAGGCGGCGCGCCTCGGCGATGCCGGCGGCCTTGACGATCTGCCAGGCAGCCCAGTTCGACAGCCCGACATAGCGGACATGGCCGTCGCGGACCAGCGTGTCGAGCGCCTCCAGCGTCTCGACGATCGGCGTCGCCGGGTCGAAGCCGTGGATCTGATAAAGATCGATGTGGTCGATCTGCATCCGCTTCAGGCTCGCCTTGGCCTGGTCGAGGATGTGCCCGCGCGAGGCGCCCGCGCCGTTCGGCCCGGCGCCCATCCGGCCATGCACCTTGGTGGCGATCACCAGCTCCTGCCGGTTCAGACCAAGGTTGCGGATCGCCTGGCCGAGGATTTCCTCGCTGGCGCCATCGGCATAGATGTTGGCCGTGTCGATGAAATTGACGCCGGCATCGACGGCGGTGCGCAGCAGGCTTTCGGCCTCGGCCTGGCGCAGCTGGCCGATCTGGCCCCACATCCCGTCGGTCCCGCCGAAGGTCATGGTGCCAAGGCACAGTTCCGAGACGTAAAGGCCGCTTTGGCCTAGGCGGTTGTAGCGCATGATGTGGCTCCTTCGATCTGTGGGGGGGCGCGCGCGCGCCGCGGGTCACGGCGTGACGACGATATTTCCGACATGGCGCTTGGCCATGAACGCGGTTTGTGCCGCGGCCAGCTCTTGCAGCGGATAGGCGGCGGCCAGAATCGGGGCGATTTCGCCGCGTTCGATATAGCCGACCACCGCCCGCATGGTTGCGGGCGCGAGAAAGGTCGAGCCGGTGAAGGTCAGATCGCGCAGATAGAGCACCCGCAGATCGAGCGGCACCACCGGCCCCGCGATTGCGCCCGAGCAGACATAGCGCCCGCCGCGTTCGAGCGTGTCGATCGGCGCGGGCCAGGCCGGCCCGCCGACGACATCGGCCAGCACGGTGATGCGCTCCCCCGCCAGGGCGGCGCGTGGATCGGCCGGCGCGCGGGGCAGCATCCGATCCGCCCCAAGGGCTGCGAGTGCGGGATGCTTTTCGGGGGCGGCCATGGCAATCACCCTGGCGCCGCGACGTTTGGCCAGCTGGACCAGCGCGCTGCCGACCCCGCCCGAGGCGCCGGTGACCAGCACGGTGTCGCCGGCCATGACGCCGGCGCGGGCCAGCATCCCCTCGGCGGTGGAATAGGAACAGGGAAAGGTCGCCAGCTCCGCATCCGTCAGCGGGCTGTCGATGGCCAGCGCGTTGCCGCCCGGCAGCGTGCAGAATTCGGCGAAGCCGCCATCGCGCTCGGAGCCGAGATAGCCCGCTTTGGCCGCGTCCGCCGGGGCGGCGGGGTCGCGCAGCCAGGTATCGGCGACGATGCGCTGGCCGATCCGCGCCGGGTCGACGCCCGCGCCGACCGCCACGATCCTGCCGCAGACATCCGCCCCCTGGATGCGCGGAAAGACGATCGGGGTGCCGCCCCAGCTGGGCGCGTCCCCGGCCGGGCCAGCGGCATCCCCGGTCGCGCCCGTCACCGCGCTCGAATACCAGCCGGTCCGGGTGTTCACATCGGTGTTGTTGAGCCCGCAGGCGCGGACCCGCACCAGCACCTCGCCCGGTTCGGGTTCGGGGCGCGGCCAGTCGGTGCGCCATGCATAGCGATCGAGCCCGCCATGGCCGGTCAGCACCATGGCGCGCATGGTCGCGGTCATCCCGCCGCGACCAGACCCTGGTCGCGCGCCAGCTCGCGCATGCGTTTCTGCAGCTTCTCGAAGGCCCGCACCTCGATCTGGCGGATCCGTTCGCGGCTGACGTCGTAATCGCCCGACAGCGCCTCCAGCGTCACCGGGTCCTCGACCAGGCGGCGGCGGGTCAGGATATCGCGCTCGCGCTCGTTCAGCGTGTCCATCGCCTGTTCCAGCAGGGCGCGCCGCGCGTCGAGTTCGTCACGCTCGGCATAGTCGGTGGCCTGGTCGGCGGCCTCGTCCTCGATCCAGTCGACCCACTCCGTGCTGCCTTCGCCATCGGCCCCGCCGATCTGCGCGTTGAGCGAGGCATCCCCGCCCGACAGCCGGCGGTTCATGGCGACCACCTCATCCTCGGAGACGTTCAGATCATGCGCGATCCGCTTGACGTTTTCGGGGCGCATGTCGCCATCCTCCAGCGCGCCGATGCGCGCCTTGGCCTTGCGCAGGTTGAAGAACAGCTTCTTCTGGGCCGAGGTCGTGCCAAGCTTCACCAGCGACCACGACCGCAGGATGTATTCCTGGATCGCCGCGCGGATCCACCACATCGCATAGGTCGCCAGGCGAAAGCCCTTTTCCGGATCGAACCGCTTGACCGCCTGCATCAGGCCGACATTGGCCTCGGAAATCACTTCGGCCGTGGGCAGGCCATAGCCGCGATAGCCCATGGCGATCTTGGCAGCGAGCCGCAGATGGCTGGTGACCAGCTTGTGCGCGGCCTCGGTGTCGTGATGATCCACCCAGCTCTTCGCCAGCATGTATTCCTCTTCGGGTTCCAGCATCGGGAACTTGCGGATCTCCTGCATGTAGCGGTTCAGCCCCTGTTCGGGGCTGGGCGCGGGCAGGTTGGCATAGCTGGTCATGGGCGGCCCTCCGAGGCCCAATGTTATGGCTCGTTACATAATCTAGAACTGAACGGGCCGGTTTACAAGTGTCCGATCGGCAGGATCGTCACGATAGTGCCAACGGCCATTGACATGACCGTTACCCGCCGCGCCTCCGGGCGCGCGCCGCTGCGCGCGCCTCACCGGTTCATGCACGGCCTTCGGATGCGCCACCGCGCAGGACCTGCACAAGCCCGGCAAGATCGTCGGGCAACGTGCTGGCAAAGGCCAGGCGCCGGCCGGTGACCGGATGGACAAAGGCCAGCGTCGCCGCGTGCAGGGCCTGGCGTGGAAA
>DNSZ01000326.1 GCA_003500165.1 Paracoccaceae bacterium
GGGTGATTTCCCTGGAATAGGCCGCGGTGACCGTCACCTTGGGCGGCGGTGGATCGCCTTGTTGCGCGACCAGCGGGGTCGCCAGCGCGAGCAGGACGATGAGAGCGGCAAGGCGGCTTGGCATGGTCGGGAACCCGGTTGCTTCTGCCCGGCACCCTATAGCCAGGCGCGCCGCGGTGTCATGCGCTTTCCCGGCGCCGCCCGCCCCAACGGGCCAGGCCGAAGCCGATCAGCGCCGAGGTGGCCAGAAACCACCCGGCCATCGCCAGCATCTGCCGGTCGAAGGGCAGGCCGGCATCGATCAGCCCGCCCGAGACCACCGGGCCGATGGCCGACCCCAGCACCATGATCGCCGCGGCCAGCGCGCGGATCGCGCCCAGGTGCCGGGTGCCGAAATACTCCGCCCAGAAGGCTGTTGAGAGCGGGCCATAGGCACCCATCGACAGCGCCGTCAGCGCCATCGCCAGCGCCCCGGCGGTCAGGCTTTCGGCCATGCCCATCAGGACGAAGCCCGCGGCGATCGGCAGCTGAAAGACCGGCAGCAGGCGCCCCGTGCCAAAGCGGTCGATCAGCCAGCCGGTGGCCAGCATCGCGGTAATCGACGTGGCCGTGTAGACGGGAAACAGGGCGACGAATTCCACATGCGCCCAGCCCTTTTGTGCCGCCAGATGGACCTGCTGAAAGAACAGCGCCGTGACGCAGGCCGACGGCCCCAGGATCAGCGGCACCGCAGCCCAGAACAGCGGGTGGCGCGCCGCCTGGCCCCGCGTCCAGTGGCGGCCCTGCAACCCCGCGCTGTCATCGCCTGCCGCGTCGCCGCGCGGCACCCGTTCGCGGTGCAACAGCAGCCGCAGAAGCGGGATGGCGGCAAGCGCCATGGCGGCGGCCAGCACCCACAGGCTGCGCCAGGATGCGACGGAAAGCGCGGCGACAAAGGCGATCGGCAACAGCGACTCGCCCAGCGCAAAGCCCATGGTGGCGATGGCCAGCGCCCTTCCCCTGCTGGCGACGAACCAGCGCGCCATCGCGGTCGAGGCCAGCAGGCTGGTCATCCCCTGTCCGGCATAGCGCAGAAACAGAACCGCCGGGATCAGCGCCCAGGCCGCCGGGGTCCAGGCCATGAACAGGCAGGCACCGGCGACCAGGGCGAGGATCGCGGTGCCCAGCGCGCGCACCCGATAGCGGTCGAGCAGCCCGCCCGTCAGCGCCACCAACAGCGCCGAGGCGAGCGTGCCCGCGCCATAGATCGCGCCCCAATCGCCATCGCTGAGCGCGAATTCGGCCATGATCGCGCCGGCGAAGACCGAAATGAAGTAGGTCTGACCATAGCTTGACGAGAACGCCAGCAGCGCGCCCGCGGACAGCCAGGGCGCATTCTGGCGCAGGAAGGTTAATCTTGTATCGATTTGCGTGCTTTCAGTTTATGCCATCTTAATCCAAAAACGCCTTGCAGCATACCAATCCCGTGGTGTCATACCGGCTTGCACTAATCAGAACCCGTGCGCCCATTCTCGGAGGCCTATGGTCATGATCTTCGACGGTCGGTCTATGTACCGCCCCCGGTTTCTGAGACACCCGTTTGCATCTACGCAGCCATGGGCTGGCTGTCCATCTGTTCGCGTCTGAACTGGGCTGGCGAGCGGTGGCCGTGTCGCTCGATCAGCCAGTGCTCGTTGTAGGCTGTCCGGAAGTCGATCAGCGCCTCGCGGAGCTCTTCGACGGTGTCGAAGGTTCGCACCCACAGCAGGTTCTCCTTGAGGGTCCGGATGAACCGCTCGGCGCATCCGTTGCCCTCGGGCGCCCGGATGAAGGCCGGCGAGGACGCGATGCCCAGCCATCGGATCTCGCTCTGGAAGTCGTGGGACATGTACTGGGACCCGTGATCGTGCCGCAGGCTCAACCCTGCGGCGATGTCCTTGCCGATAGCGCCAAAACGAGCCGTCATACCAGCTTGCACTAGGGCCTGTCTGCATTCATCTGAGCCAGTCGAGGGCTGAAACGAGGTAGGCGAACCCCATGAAACCGACGAGGGTTTTCTCGCAGCGCAGGGCGATCCGCCGGAACCGTTTGATCCTTTGAAAGAAGTTCTCGATCTTGTGCCGCTCTGCATAGAGGTCGCGGTCGAGCGGGGGCTTGAGTGCGCGGGATGGATTGGCCCGGATTTGGGGCTCGGCGCCGAGATTGTCGACGATCAGGGCGCGCAGAGGTTCGGCGTCGTCGGCGGCGTCGGCGATGACATGTTCAACGCCCGGCAAGCCCGCGATCAGCGCCGCGGCTTGCGGTCCGTCGCCGCGATGGCCGGCCGTCGGGAGCAGTCGCAGAGGCAATCCAAGCGCATCGACACTGGCATGGATCTTCGTCGTCAGACCGCCGCGCGAGCGCCCGATCCCCTGAGACTGAGCCCCCCTTTTGCGCCGGTTGCATCGCCATGAACCTTGCAGATCGTGCTGTCGATCAGGACATATTCGAAGTCGGGGTCAGCCGATAAGCGATTGAAAAGGCGTTCCCAGACCCCAGCCATTGCGCATCTCCGGAACCGCGCACGGACCGCCGTCCATTTGCCGAACGCCGGCGGAAGATCGCGCCACGGCGATGCGGTGCGCGCCAGCCACAGCACGGCATCGACAAACAATCGGTTGTCGACACCACTCCGTCCGGGAAGACCCTCCCGCCCGGGAAGATGGTCCTTGATCTGCGCCCATTGCGCGTCGGTCAGGGTTCGTCTGCTCAAGATCGCCTCCGTTTTCGATCTTGAATCAAACCTCAGCCGATTTGCGAATCCCTTGAATGCAGACAGGCCCTAGAGTTCCGTGCGTTTAATCGTGGGCATATCCTGCGGCCTTGAAGTAGTTCCAGCATTCGGTTGGTTCGAAGAGACCGCAGATGTTTCCGACGGCGCGCCAGAGGTCTTCCAGGCTTCGGGCCTTGAGGCGGCGCAAGTGTGCCTTGAGCTTGGCGAACGCCATCTCGATCGGGTTGAGGTCCGGGGAGTATGGCGGCAGGAACAGCAGCCAGTTTCCTTGCGCCTTCAGAAGGGCTTGAGATGCTTTGGATTTGTGGGGGGAAAGGTTGTCGAGGATCACAATGTCCCCGGGCGCCAGGCTGGGTGCCAATTGGGTTTCGATGTAAGTGTCGAAGATCGCGCTGTTCATGGCCCCATCGATCACCCAGGGCGCGATCAGCTCATTGCAACGCAGCTCCGCGACGAACGTCTGACTGCCCCAGTGACCGAAGGGCGCATCGGCCAGCAATCTGCCGCCGCGTGGCGCGCGCCCCCGCAGCCGGGTCATCTTGGTCGTCGTGGATGTCTCGTCCAGAAAGACCAGCCGGTGCGGTTCCTGGCGCATCCGGGGCTGGCGCAGATGGGTCCGAACATGGCGCTCACGCCGCACCCGGGCGCGTCCGCACTCCACCGCAAGCAACGATTTTTCTATATGAGAACCAGAGCTTTATGAGGCGGCGAGACAAGCAGGACGGATCGGCGCGAACCCCGTGCTCGGCATCCAAGAGCTCGGCGCGTTCTGGCATGGTGATGTCCGGCCGCGCCTCGACGGTCCGAACCAGATGGCCCTTAGGTGGCGTCAGCTGCCCGCCCGGCGGCCGCCCCTGACGGGCCGGCTCGAGCGATACGGTTGTGCAATAACGTTTCATCAACGCGATGACGAAACCCGGCGAAATGTCGCACTTGGCCGCAGAAGTGCGGCAGGAGTGACCCGCCGCCGGGAAGGCCACAATCCGACGGCGAAGATCCAGTGATAGCGGTTTGCCCATGATCCACCTCCACATATGGTGAATCACAAACCAAGCCCCATGGGAAACCCCGATTCCAATTTCCCGCATGGCGCTCTAATCAGAACCCATGCGCCCA
>DNSZ01000280.1 GCA_003500165.1 Paracoccaceae bacterium
CATAGCCGCACAGCCGGTCGCGCCCCGGCAGGGCCTGCCGCAGCCCGTCGAGATAGGCGGCATCGAGGATCACGCCCTCGAGCCCGCGCCACCCGCCGTCATGGGCCACCTCGACCCAGCTGTGCAGGATTTCCCGCGGCCCCAGCGGATAGACAAGCTCTGGCACAATGCCCCGCTGCAGCGACTTCCAGACCGTGGCGGCATGCAGCCGGCAGGGAATGCCGAGGCCGCGCAGCAGGGCCATCAGCAGCACCGCCTTGGTGTTGCACTGGCCATAGCCGTCGGCCAGCACCGCCGAGGCCGGCAGATCGTCGGCCGAATTGTAACCCAGGGCGATCTCGTCGCGGACAAACGCATAGGCGGCGCCGATCCGGTCAGGGACGGGCAGGTCGCGCCAGCCACGCCGGTCGATCAGCGCCTGGATCGAGGGGGCCCGGACATCCAGAAGCCGGGTTTCCTGCAGCAGGGTATCGTCATCGGTCATCGCAACCTCCTTGTCTGGCGATTCGCAACCGTATACGACCTCTAGTCACTATAGCTTCAAGGGGTTTCGCGATGTATTCGATCGGCGAGCTGTCGCGGCGCACCGGGGTCAAGGTGCCAACCATCCGCTACTACGAAAGCATCGGCCTGATCGCATCCTGCGGCCGGTCCGCAGGAAACCAGCGCCGGTTCGACCGGCAGGGCATCGACCGGCTGGCCTTCATCCGGCATGCCCGCGCGCTGGGCTTCCCGCTCGATGCGATCCGCGCCCTGCTTGACCTGTCGGACGACCCCGAAACCCCCTGCGCCGAGGCAGACCGGATCGCGGCGGAACAGCTTGCCGACACGCGGGCGCGGATTGCCCGCCTCGAACGGCTGGCCGCCGAGCTTGAGCGAATTGCGACAGGCTGCGCCTCGGATCGGGCGGGCGGCTGCAACGTGCTGCAGGCGCTCGCCGATCACCGGCACTGCGCGGGTCCGCACTGATCCGTCCGATCAGCTTTCCCGGAAGGCCCGCGCGAAATAGTCGGTGAACGGTTTCAGCAGATAGCTCATCGGCGACCGGTCGGCGGTGCGGATGAACGCCTCCACCGGCATGCCGGGCACCAGCGCCGCACCGCCCAGCTTGTCGAGTTCGCCCTCGTCGGGCAGCAAATCGGCGCGGAAATAGGGCGCCCCGGTCACATCGTCGGTAAACGCATCCGCCGAAACCCGCAGCACATGGCCCGACAGCTCGGGCGTGTTGCGCATGTTGAAGGCCGAAAAACGCAGACTGGCGGGTTGCCCGGCAAAGACCTCGTCGACATGGATCGGCGGTATCCGCGCCGCCACGACCAGCGGCCGATCCTGCGGGATCAGGTACAGGACATCGTCGGCCGGCCGGATCACCGATCGCCGGGCGAACACCGTCAGCCCATAGACGATGCCGCCGACCGGCGCGCGCACCTCCATCCGCGACAGCTTTTCGTCGAGCGAGCGCAGGCGCTCCTCCAGTTCGACCTCGCGATAGCGCAGGTCGCGCAGCTGGGTGATCGCCTCTTCGCGCCGCGATTCGCCCAGATTCAGGATCTGGATGTCGATCTCGGTCTGGCGGCCCTCGGCCTCGGCCGCCGCGGCCGCCAACTCGCCAAGCTGGCCTTCCAGCAGGGCTTCCTCGCGTTGCAGCGCCAGGACCCGGCTGACCTGGGCCAGCCCGCGATCGAGCAGACCCTGCTGGTCGGCCAGTTCACGACCGATCAGGGTCAGCTGGCGCGCCCGCGCCGCCTGTTGCGCCCGGATGCCGTCGATCTGATCGGCGATCTGGGTCTGGCGCTTGCGCAATTGCTCGATCTCGCGGGCCAGGGTTTCGGCGCGGGCGTCGAACAGGCGGCGCTGGCCGTCGATCATGTCGGCGATGTCGGGGTCCGATTCGGCCGCCTGCAGGACATCGTCGGAGAAGGTCAGCTGCACCTCGCCGTCGCCTTCGGCTTCCAGCCGGGCGCGGCGGGCGCGCAATTCGTAAAGCTGGTCGGCGGCGATGCTGCGTTCGGATTGCAGCAGCGTCGGGTCGAGCCGGATCAGCACGTCGCCGGCCGCCACCCGGTCGCCGTCGCGCACCAGGATCGCCTCGACCACGCCGCCATCGGGGTGCTGCACCACCTGGCGGTTCCGGTCGACCTCGATCTGGCCCGGTGCCACGATCGCGCCCGACAGGTTCGTCCGCACCGACCACAGGCCGAACCCGCCCAACAGGACGACAAGTGCGGTCGCCCCGACCAGCAAGGGCACCGTGGCCGACCAGCGGCCGGTGACCGGGTCGGGCGCGCTCATCCGCCGGCACCCGTGGCCGGGGCGGCAATGCCGCGCCGGACATCGGCAAAGTTCTGCACGGTACGCTTCAGCACCTCGTCACGCGGCCCGAAATCGCGCCGCGCCCCACCATCGAGCACCAGGACCAGATCGCATTCGCGGATCGCCGAGGGCCGATGCGCCATGATGATCGCCGCGCGCCCTTCGGCCTTCAGTGCGCGAATCGCGGCGTTCAGCGCCTCGGACCCCTCATTGTCCAGGTTGGCGTTCGGCTCGTCGAGCACCAGGATCACCGGGTCGCCATACATTGCGCGGGCGAGCCCCAGGCGCTGCACCTGACCGCCCGACAACCGCCCGCCGCTGGCCGCGACCGTGGTGTCATAGCCATCGGGCAGGGCGACGATCATGTCGTGGACGGCGGCCTTTTTCGCCGCCGCGACGATGGCGGCAGCATCGGGTTCGGGGTCGAGGCGGGCGATGTTCTCGGCGATCGTGCCGTCGAACAGCGACACCTGTTGCGGCAGATAGCCGATATAGCGGCCAAGCGCGGCCGGCGCGTACTGGTCGAGTCCGGCGCCATCCAGCCGCAACGTCCCGGCCGAGGGCCGCCAGAGCCCGGTGATGGCGCGCGCCAGCGTCGTCTTGCCGGCGCCCGACGGGCCGATCACCCCCAGCGCCTGACCCGGTTCCAGCCGAAACGCGATCATCCGCAGGGTCGCCTGTTTCTCGCCCGGCGGCAGGACGGTCAGCTGGCGTGCCTCGAGGATCGCGCGCGGTTTCGGCAGTTCGGTGCGGGGTTGCGGTTGCGGCGTCGACCCCAGCAGTTGCGCCAGACGCTTCCAGCCGCGCATCGCCGCCTGCACCGCCTGCCACTGGCCGACCGCGGCCTCGATCGGGGCCAGCGCGCGGCCCAGCATGATCGATCCGGCGATCATCGCGCCGGCGGTGATTTCGCCGCGCAGCACCAGAAGCGCCCCCAGCCCCAGCATCGCCGATTGCAGGATCAGCCGCAGCGTCTTGGTCATCGAGGTAAAGGCACCGCCGCGGTCGGACGCGGCGATGGTGCCGCCCAGCGACCGGTCCCGCGCGGTCTGCCAGCGCAGGAATGCGGCATCCTGCATGCCCATGCTTTGCACCTGCGCGGCCTCGTCGCGCAGCTGGTTTGCGGTGCGCTCGGCCTCGGCCGTGGCCCGGTTGGCGGCGCCGACGGGCCGCGCCGTGGCCCACTGGTTGAGCGCGGTGATCACGATCAGCAACGAACCGCCGGCGACGGCCAGAATGCCCAGCCAGGGGTGGAAGACAAAGATCACCGCCAGAAAAAGCGGCGTCCAGGGGATGTCGAACAGCGCCAGCAGCGCCGGGGTCGAGAACATCCGCTGCACCGCCTCGAGGTCGCGCAGCCCGGCCTGGGCGGCCAGCGATCCACCGGGCTGGCGCGCCGATACCGACAGAACGGCGTCGAACACCCGCCGGTCGAGCCGCGACTGGAATCGGGCGCCGGCGCGCGCCATCACCCGGCCGCGCACATAGTCGAGAATGCCCATCATCCCATACAGAAACACCACCAGCAGCGACAGGGCGAGCAGCGTCTCCCCGGACCGGCTGCCCAGCACCCGGTCATAGACCTGCAGCATGTAAAGCGGCCCGGTCAGCATCAGCAGGTTCACGAACAGGCTGAAGACGAACACGAACGCGAACAGCCCGCGATTGGCCCGGTTGGCGGCGCGCAACTCGTCCCGGCCAGCCTGGATTGCGGTCGGTTGCACCGGAGCCTTCCTTTCGCCTACAACCTATGTCGTGTTGCCACCGGCCTTCGCCGGCGTGCATTATGTGGCGCTTTTGGCGCGCGAGGTCCAGTGCAACGTCTGTTTCGCCCTTTCGGCTTGCTTCCTGCCCTTGGTCTGATTCTCGTGCTGTCGGCCTGCGGCGGCCCGCGCCCGATGGATTACGACCCGCTCGAGCCGTTCAACCGCGGCGTCCACGAATTCAACCGCGACCTCGATCGCGCGGCGGTGCGGCCGGTGGCGACCGGCTATGACTACGCGGTGCCGGACGAGTTCGAATTCGGCATCTCGAATTTCGCGCGCAACGCGGACACGCCCCGCATCATCGTCAACCAGTTGCTGCAATTCCGGATCATGGACGCCGGCGCGTCGACCTTGCGCTTCACGGTGAACTCCACCCTGGGTCTGCTCGGGTTCTTCGATGCGGCATCGACCTTCGGCATCCCCGATCGCGATACCGATTTCGGCCAGACCCTGCACCGTTGGGGCGTCGGCGAGATCGCCTATGTCGAACTGCCGCTGGCGGGCCCGTCCACCGTGCGCGACGGGGCGGGTGCGGTCGTCGACCTGTTTCTCAACCCGCTCAGCTATGTGCTGCCGGTGCCCGAACGCTATATCGCCACCGTGGCGGGCGCCGGATCGTTCCTTTCGGACCGGGCCCGGTTCCGCGATACGGTCGATTCGGTGCTTTACGAAAGCGCCGACAGCTATCAGCAGGCGCGCCTTGCCTATCTGCAGAAGCGGCGCTTCGAGCTTGGCCTGACCGGCTCGGCCGCGTATGAGAACCCGATGGATGACCCCTATTTCGACCCTTACAGCGCCATGGAGGGACCCGATGCCGACCCGCTTTCCGATCCCTATTTCGACCCCTATGCCGCGTCGGGCAGCGGCGCGGGGGACCCACTTTCGGACCCGTATTTCGATCCCTACGCCCAGTGATCCCGGGCGGCGGCGCTTTCTGGCGCTGACGGCGGCGGCGGCCGGCGCCCTGATCCTGCCGGGCGCCCCGGCGCGCGCCGCCACGGCGGCGCAGGCGCGCGGGCTGGTCGAGGCGCTCGTCGCCGAGATCACCGCGACGATCAATTCCGGTCGTTCCGAGGCGCAGATGCTGCGCGGTTTCGAACAGATCTTCCTGCGCTATGCCGATGTCGCGATCATCGCCCAGACCACGCTTGGGGTCGACTGGCGCCGCGCCGGCCAGGCCCAGCGGCGCGCCTATGTGAACGCCTTCACCGGCTATATCTCGCGCAAATATGGCCGCCGGTTTCGCGAATTCATCGGCGGCAGGGTGACGGTGACCGGGGTGCGCCAGGTCCGCGACTTCCAGGAGGTCAATTCGATCGCCGAGCTGCGCGGGCAATCGCCGTTCCGGGTCGACTGGCTGGTATCCGACAAGAGCGGCAGCCCGAAATTCTTCAACCTGCTGGTCGATGGCGTGAACATGCTGGCCACCGAGCGGGCCGAGATCGGCGCGATGCTCGACCGGCGCGGCGGCGATATCGACGGGCTGATCGCCGATCTCGGCCGAAGCGGTTGATCGGCCGGCGCGGCTGCTCGCCGCGCGGCAAAGAGCCGGCCCCGGCGCAATGAGTCGACCCGTCGCGCCCTGGTCTCAGGCCAGGCTGGCCGCCGCCGCGGCCGGTGCAACGCCGTAGCGCGCCAGGAACATCGCGGTCGCGCCGTCGACGACCCGGGCAATGTCGGCGTCGCTGAACCTGTCGGCCAGACCGAACAGGCGCCGCGGCAGCAGGCTCGACTTGCACAGCTCGGCGAACTGGTCGGCCGCCAGCTCCGGATCGTCGAGCCGCAGCGCGCCCCGCGTCACCAGCGCATCGAACACGATCCGCAGCCGGGCCCGCAACAGACCCGGCCCGGTGTCCCAGAAATGCTGCGCCAACTCGGGAAAGCGGGCCGCCTCGCCGATATACAACCGATGCATCTGGCTGCCGAAATCGGACAGAAAGAAGCGCACGATGCAATCTGCGGCCTGGCGCAGCAGCGCATCGGCCGGTGCCGCCATGTCCAGCGCGGCAAGCGCCTCGTCGGCCTGGCGGCGGCCCTCGCGCTCGGCCACCGCGACGAACATCAGCCGCTTGTCGGGGAAGTAGCTGTACAGCGTCGCCTTCGACACCTGCGCCGCGCGGGCGATGTCGTCGACGCTGGCAGCCTCGAACCCGTCGCGCAGAAAGACCTCGCGCGCGCCCGCCAGCACCTGGTCGTGCTTGCGTCCCTTCCGGATCGTGCTGTTCAACGCCATCCGCCCCCTTCCAAGCCGCCGGACACTGCGCCGCCGCGGCGCGATTGGCAACAGCCGCTTTGCTTTGCCCGGCCCAGCCAGTATGAGCAAGGCGCGACAAGGAGGTTCAGCATGATCCCTGGCTTCTCCGCCCGAAGGCGCTTTGCCGATCTCAGCGAGCAGGAGGTGCTGGCGCTTGCCATCTCGTCCGAGGAGGACGATGCCAGCATCTATCGAACCTATGCCGAAAGGCTGCGGGCGGATTTCCCGCAATCGGCGGCCGTCTTCGATGGCATGGCGCGCGAGGAAGACAAGCACCGCGCGCAGCTGATCGCGCTGCACAAGCGGCGCTTCGGCGAGGTCATTCCGCTTGTCCGGCGTGAGCATGTCGCCGGCTTCTACACTCGCAACCCGGTCTGGCTGATCGAGAATCTGGGCATCGACCGGATCCGCGACGAAGCCGCGCAGATGGAAAAGGCCGCCCATGACTTCTATCTCCGGGCAGCGGCGGCGACCAGCGATGCGGACACCCGCAAGCTTCTGGGCGATCTCGCCGCGGTCGAAGCCGGGCACCGGGCTGCCGCCGAACGGCTGGAAGCGGAACATCTGGACGCCGAGGACCGCGACGACGAGCGCGCGGTCGCGCGCCGCCAGTTCATTCTGACCTGGGTGCAGCCCGGGCTCGCCGGGCTGATGGACGGCTCGGTCTCGACGCTGGCGCCGATCTTTGCCACCGCCTTTGCCACCCAGGACACCCACACGACCTTTCTTGTCGGGCTGGCGGCCTCGGTCGGGGCGGGGATTTCGATGGGCTTCACCGAGGCGGCATCGGATGACGGCCAGCTTTCGGGCCGCGGCTCGCCGGTCAAGCGCGGCATCGCCTCGGGGGTGATGACCGCGCTGGGCGGGCTGGGGCACGCGCTGCCTTACCTGATCCCGCATTTCTGGACGGCCACCACGATCGCCATCATCGTCGTCTTCGTCGAGCTTTGGGCGATCGCCTGGATCCAGAACCGCTTCATGGACACTCCTTTCCTGCGGGCGACGTTCCAAGTAGTCCTCGGAGGTGCTCTCGTCTTCGCTGCGGGTGCGCTCATCGGCTCGGGCTGACAACGGAGCCGCTACACATAGAATGACCGTTCCGTCCGCAACCCAGACCTTGGCGTCGTCCGCGGCGAACGGCTCCTATCTGGCGGTTAGCCGCCATTGGCAAAGAGAGCACCTAACGACCGCATCGCGGACGAAGGAGACCTTGAGTCGCCGCGCCTTCGTCGAACGTCGACTGTCCCGAGCAGCGGCCGCCGGCTTCGGTGATTGGCAGCGACAGGGTCGCGGACCAAACCGTCGGTCCGGCTTGATACTGATCAATGACCTTGAGCTGTTGGATTGGGGAAAAGAGGGGTGATTGCGGCGGTCTGCCTGCTGCATAAGCAGGGATCAGAGGTTCCTAGTGACTTCACCAATACCGAAGATGCGCTTCCTGGTAACCGGCGGCGCCGGTTTCATGGGCATCAACCTGGTCCGGCGTTTGCTCGACAAGGGTCATTTCGTCCGCAGCTACGACATTGCACCGTTCATCTATCCCGAAGCATCCAAGATAGATGTGCTTCAAGGGGATATTCGGAACAAATCACTGTACGACCACGCGTTCGACGAAATCGACATTGTGGTGCATTGTGCCGCAGCCCTGCCTTTGGCTGACCCGAAAGAGATATTCTCCACCAATGTTCATGGCACGAAGATGATGCTGGATGCCGCAAGACGCCACGGCGCGGAGCGGTTCATTCATATCTCGTCCACGGCGGTCTACGGCATCCCCGATCACCACCCGCTCGTGGAAGACGACCGACTGACTGGGGTTGGCCCTTACGGCACGTCCAAGGTCGAGGCTGAAGCCCTGTGCGCAACGTTCCGGAGCGAGGGTATGATCGTGCCCGTTCTCAGGCCGAAAAGCTTCGTTGGCCCTGAACGTCTGGGCGCGTTCGAACTTCTCTATGACTTCGCGTCGACGGGGCACAATTTCCCGGTGCTGGGAAGTGGAAACAACCTCTATCAGTTGCTTGATGTCGAGGATTTGAACCAAGTCGTGTACGCTGCTGCTTCTGCCCCGGCAGAGCGTGCCAACGATGTGTTCAATATCGGTGCTGAGAAGTTTGGGTCTCTGCGACAGAGCTTTCAGTCAGTGTTGGATCGAGCAGGTTTTGGAAAACACGTTGTTGGCCTACCGCAAACCCCCGCCATCTGGACCCTGCGCGCTCTTGAGGCAATGCACCTCTCCCCGCTTTACAAGTGGATTTACGAAACCGCCGGAACGGACAGCTTTGTTGGCATCGATCGGGCAAAGACAGTTCTGGGTTACGCGCCCAAGTATTCCAACGAAGACGCATTGATCCGGAACTTCGAGTGGTATCTCGCCTCTCGGCCAGGCCTCGCAAGCAAGACCGGGGTCAGCCATCGCGTTCCCTGGAAACGTGGGGCGTTATCAGCAATCAAGTGGCTCATTTAGGACAGGATCGGCAGCTAGCTGCTTTATGCATTGGCCGTTGTGCAAGGATACCAAGGTTGGGAGGATGACTCCCGTGATGAAACCTGAGGGAGGAACGCTGATGAAGCCGGCCGTTTTTTCGTTGTTCGTGGCAGCGCTTGCACCAGTTTCCGCCTCCGCCGATGTGCTCACGGTCCATAGTGTCGCCGCAGGGGTCTGGGCTATCGAGGGACCAGCGGCGCAGCGAGACCCTGAAAACCTGGGCAACAACGCAACGTTCGGACTGGTCGAAACAGATGCAGGCGCCATCCTCATCGACCCTGGCGGCACATGGAATGGTGC